>CAJWII010000115.1 GCA_913041065.1 uncultured Flavobacteriales bacterium | reverse complement strand
AGCGTGCCCTCTTCCTGGCGGATGGCTTCGGCGATGAACTTGAACCCCGTCAAGGTCTCGCGAACCGCCACACCATACTCTTCGGCCAATTCCACCAACAGGTCCGTGGTCACCACGGTTTTCGCCACGAACGAGGGGCGGTCGAGTTTGCCCGCGGCTTGCCATTTGGCAAGCACATGGTCCACCAAGAGCGCAGCCGTCTCGTTGCCATTCAGCAAACGGAATCCGTCGCCGTCGGGCACCGCAATGCCCACGCGGTCAGAATCGGGGTCGGTGCCCATCACAATGTGCGCCCCCACTTGCTTGGCCAAGGCCACCGCCTCGGCAAGGGCAGCCCCCTCCTCAGGGTTGGGGCTGTGCACGGTAGGAAACGCCCCATCCGGAACCGCCTGTGAAGGCACCTCGTGGACGTTCCTAAATCCAAAGGCCTTCAGCGCCGCAGGCACGGCGAGCGCCCCTGTGCCATGCAAGCCCGTGTACGCGATGGTCAAGTCCGACCCGTTCGCCACCAAATCTGGCGACAACCGGAACGAGGCCAACACGTCGCGGTATCGGTCGTCCCACGTGACGTCCAGCACGTGAATGCCGTCTTCAGTTCGCGCCACGGGCTGGTCTGTGGACAGCGCCCGCACTTCTGCCACAAGCTGGGCATCTTCCGGTGCGACCACCTGCCCTCCGTCGGCGGCGTAGACTTTGTACCCGTTGTAAATGGACGGGTTGTGGCTCGCAGTCACCACCACGCCTGCCACCGCACCCAGCTCGCGCACCGTCCAAGACAATTGTGGGGTGGGACGCAATTCAGGGTACAACCATGGCTCCAACCCACTCGCGGCGAGCACCTCGGCGGTGATTTGCGCAAACTCCTGGCTCTGGTGGCGGCTGTCGCACGCGATGGCCACGCGGAGCGGTCGCTCAGCCGCGGGTGCGCCGTGCATCTTCAGCAAGTGGTTCGCCAGCCCTTGTGTGGCCAAGGCGATCGTGGTGGCGTTGATGCGGTTGGTGCCAGGGCCCATTTTGCCCCGCAAACCGCCCGTCCCGAATGACAAGTCAGTGTAAAACGCGTCGATCAACGCCTCGCGGGCGTCGTCGTTATCGTCGCACGTGTCCAACCACGTGCGAACCGTGCGCTGCGTGTATTCGTCGTGGGGAGCTTGGGTCCAGGCCTGGGCTTTGGCCTTGACCTCCTTCAAGAGATCCTGGTCGTTCATGGCCCCAAAGGTCAGCCTTCCTCTCGCAATTTCCAGCACGCCGCCAGGGCATTTTGCCAGGACTCGAAGGCCCATCCCATCTCTTGGTGCAAGGGCGCGCCATCCAACACACTCCATGCTGGCCGGGTGGCCGCTGTGGGAAACGCGTCAGAGGTCACAGCTTCCACAGGAACGTCCAAGCCGGCATGCCCCACGATGGCCGAAGCGAATCCATGCCACGTGGTGTGGCCGGCGTGGGCATAGTGACGAATGCCCTGCGGCATGTCCTGTCCACGCTCGGCCAGGTCGAGCAACGCCTCCGCCAAAGCTGGGGCGGAAGTGGGGACCCCGTGTTGGTCGTTCACCACCTTCAACCGGCCGTGTTTGTCGGCCAACCGCAACATGGTCGTGAGAAAGTTGCTTCCCCGCGCGTCGTACAACCAAGCCACCCGGACCACCGTGCCTTGCACCCCACTCGCCAAGAACGCTTCCTCCCCTTCAAGCTTGCTGGCGCCGTAGACCCCCAATGGGCCAGTAAGCTCAGAAGGGCACAATGGCACCCGTTCCACTTCACCGAACACGTAGTCCGTGCTCACGTGAATCAAGGCCCCTTGGTTTTGGCGACAGGCCTCGGCCAAATGCTTGACCCCTGCACCATTGACGGCGAAGGCGCATTCTTGTTCAGATTCTGCCAGGTCCACCGACGTGTAAGCAGCCGCGTTGACGACGACGTCGGGGATGTGCCGCGACAAAGCCTTCTGGATGGAGGATGGGTTGGTGATGTCGAGGTCTGTCTGGTCCAGACCCACAATCCTGAGGGTCTTCCGGCGAGCGCCGAGTTCCACCAAACGAGAACCCAACTGGCCCTCTGCGCCAGTCACCAACACCCGTGTCACGCGGTCACCCTCCTGCATGAGTCAAAGAAACCGAAAAAAGCAGGGAGAAGTGCAACCCTTTTGAATCTCTCATGCATAAATATGTAAATTTCGAGGCTTGGCATGGTGCTTGGTCTGTATTATGCGAATCCAAAAAATCAACACCTATGAACACGGCACGCTTTCTCTTCCTGACCTTGGCCATGGCAGCTGTCAGCACGCCAAGCGTGGGCCAATCTGCCACAACCACGCTTTCCAGCTCCGCCAACAACACTGCAGAATCCAATGGCGATATCTCATCGCGCGACAAATGGAGGCATGTCGGGTTTCACCTCATTTCCGATTGGCAAGGCGATGAAGTAGAATCAGTGTTGGACGATCAGTCGTTTGGATTTGCTTTGACTTACATGAAGCACGACCGCCATGGCCTGCTGGACGGGGGGTTCGACATCGGCTTCCAGCCTATGGGAGGTTTTGACACCACGGCTGTCGTCACACAAGACGACGGGACGACAATGGAAGGTCAGCTTCGGGTACGCAACCAACTGGTTCATGCCCATTACTTGCTTCGTCTTACGCTGTTTCAGAGAGGCAAAATCCAACCCTTCGCCGAAGGATTTGTGGGCGCCCGCGGTTCGCTTTTGGGCGCCAGATTCACGGCGCAAGGCTCGGACGAATTCACCCCAGTGAACGATGTGCCCTTCTTTTCAGCCAACTTCAGTTATGGCTACGCCTTGGGGGCCCGCATCCAAATGAGTGAGCGCAAATTTTTGACTGCCCGGTACGGCGAGATGCATCACTTGGACGGCGGCAACGTGGTGCAAGTGGCCGACGCGGACCAGCTCACCGTCGGGCCCGACGGGACCGTGACCAGCAACGCCACCGCTGGGGTGACCCTTCCTCCGTACACTGTGCGGGTGGGGTTGGCCTTGAACTTTTAAGTTGCTTCAATCTGACCCTCAGGACGTGCGCATCGCCTCCACCGGGGGCATGCGTGCGGCTTGACGGGCGGGCGCAAGGCCCGCCACAAGCCCCGAGGTGACGGCCACAGCAAGGGCGATGAGCACCCGCTTAGGGGCAATGTGCAAGGTCATGCCCACCTCAGCGAGGTTGACGCCCCACACCAACACCTGGATCGCCAACAGCGCCAGCAGCGCACCAAACACACACAGCGTCACCGCCTCGAACAAGAATTGGATCAAAATGAAGGCGTTCTTGGCGCCGATGGCTTTTTGGACGCCGATGATTTTGGTGCGTTCTCGCACCGACACGAACATGATGTTGGCGATGCTGAAACACCCCACGAGGATGGCAAAAATGGCAATGAACCACCCGCCTGCCGCGAGATTCGTAAAAATGCTGTCCAAAATGCCTGTCAGCATTTCCATCCGGTTGACCGAAAAATCGTCTTCTCGACCAGGACGAACCCGCCGCACCGCACGAAGCTGCTGAACAAGCTCGTCCTCCAACGCCGCAAGGTCGACGCCAGACTTGGCTTTGATGGCGATTTGGGCGTTGTCGTCTGCGCGGGAATCGTAGATGCGGGGGGCGAAGGCCGACGGCACAAGCATGAATTCATCCAGCCCCGTGGACACCACACTCTCCCCTTCCTGTCCAAGCACACCGATGACCTCCATTCGAATGCCTCTCACTTTCAACGTTTGTCCCACAGCATCGTGGCGGCCAAACAACTGTTGGGCCACCTCGTAGCCGACCACCGCCACAGGGCTTCCTGCCGCGCTCTCGCTCGCGCTGAAGTAGCGTCCGTGCACAATGTTCAAGCTTATGACCTGGTCGTATTGGTGTGAACCCGCACCCACGACCACCCCGGGCATCCGGTTGTTCCCCGCTTCCGCGTCCAAGAGCGTCTTGGATTGGTACATGCCGGCCGAAGCCAACGTCAACCTGGGCATCAACAACTCGAGGTCACGCTCTGTCGGCGGGCGGCGCTGCACGTACTTCCACCATGGGTAGTCGCCCCCGGCGGACCAGGGCCATTTGGTCACAAACAGCACGTCGTCGTCCAGCATGTTGAAGGTGTCCCGCAGCTCGGTTTCCAGCGAGTCCACCACCGTGAACACCGCACTAATCACGAAAATGCCGACCATCACACCGAGCAAGCTCAGGAAGGTGCGCAGGCGGTTGGTCCAAATCGCGTGCCATGCGAAGGACAAACTCTCTCGAAACAACCGAAACCACAGCATGCAACGAAGCTACAGCATCGTAGATTTGCGCCTTTCCAAAACCCCGCATTTCTCAGGTCATGTCAGACGCCCGCCACATCAAATCTGCCCTCATCTCGGTCTTCCACAAAGACGGTTTGGAACCCATTGTGGCCGAATTGAAACGCCTGGGGGTGACGATCTATTCCACCGGGGGCACGCAATCTGCAATTGAAGCGATGGGCGCCGAGGTGGTGCCAGTGGAATCGGTGACGGATTACCCGTCCATCTTGGGAGGGCGCGTCAAGACCTTGCACCCCAAGGTGTTTGGGGGGATTTTGAACCGCCGCGACCACAAAGGTGACCAAGCTCAAATGGCGGAGTACGACTTGCCCAACCTCGATCTGGTCATCGTGGACCTCTACCCCTTCGAAGCCACCGTGGCAAGCGGAGCCGCGGAGGCCGAGATCGTCGAGAAAATTGACATCGGAGGCATCGCCCTCATCCGCGGCGCGGCCAAGAACTTCAGCGACGTGGTTGTGGTGCCGTCCATGAACGACTACGGCACGTTGGTCGACATCTTGAAGCGCGACGGCGTGACCAGCTTGGAAGAACGCAAGGCCCTCGCGGCTCGCGGATTTCGAGTGAGCTCGCACTACGACACCATGATCCACGCCCACATGAGCGGGTCGAGCCTCGACGAAGGCAGCGTGGACACCTTGAGCCTGAGCGTGCCCCAAAGCCGCACCCTGCGCTATGGGGAAAACCCGCACCAAGTCGGCCAGTACTTCGGCGACTTGGACGGGCTGCTCAAGCCCTTGCACGGAAAAGCGCTGTCCTACAACAACCTCCTGGACGTGGACGCGGCGGTGCAGTTGATGGAAGAATTCAAGGACGACGCGCCGACGTTTGCGATTCTCAAGCACAACAACGCCTGCGGATGTGCGACACGTGAGACCTTGGCCCAAGCCTACGCAGACGCCTTGGCCGGCGACCCAACGAGCGCCTTCGGTGGCGTGTTGATTGCGAACCGGACCATTGATTTGGCCACCGCCAACCACATCCACGAACTGTTCTGCGAAGTGGTCATTGCCCCTGGGTTCGATGACGACGCGTTCGCCGTCTTGTCCCAAAAGAAGAACCGCATCCTCCTCGAACGCAAGCCTGGCGACTTGCCCAAGTCGACCGTGCGATCTGCCCTGAACGGGTACTTGGTCCAAGCCCGCGACAATGGCATGGAGGCGGCTGACACCTGGACGTGCACCACAGCGACCGCCCGGCCCGAAAGCGCCGAAGACCTGTCGTTTGCCTTGAAGCTCGTCAAGCACACGAAGTCCAACACCGTGGTCTTTGCAAAGAATGGCCAGCTCTTGGCCAGTGGCACCGGCCAAACCAGCCGCGTCGACGCGCTAAAGCAAGCTGTGGAGAAGGGCAAGAACTTCGGGTTTGACTTGAACGGCTCGAGCATGGCCTCGGACGCCTTCTTCCCCTTCCCGGACTGCGTGGAGCTCGCGGCCGATGCCGGGGTGGTGGCGGTCATCCAACCCGGAGGCTCGATCAACGACCAAAAAAGCATCGACGTCTGCGACGCACGTGGCCTCGCGATGTACACCACAGGGGTGCGTCACTTCCGCCACTGATTTCACACCCTTTGGCAACTGGCTCTGGCGTGTTGGGGCCAAAGTGAAACTTATCAACCATCGGCGCACATTGCCCTGAATGGGCGCGGCGTGACGGGCCCACCCGTCTACCTTTAG
Source organism: uncultured Flavobacteriales bacterium (assembly GCA_913041065.1). Taxonomy (GTDB): domain Bacteria; phylum Bacteroidota; class Bacteroidia; order Flavobacteriales_D; family Sanyastnellaceae; genus UBA11663. Next base: position 139 of record CAJWII010000115.1, on the reverse strand, counting down.
GATATGGGATTGTTTGATTTTTTCACGCAGGAAATTGCCATGGATTTGGGCACGGCAAACACCATCATCTATTACCAAGACAAGGTGGTGGTGGACGAGCCCTCCATCGTGGCGAAGGACAGGATGACGGGCAACGTGG
>CAJWII010000114.1 GCA_913041065.1 uncultured Flavobacteriales bacterium | reverse complement strand
AGCTTCAACTGCTGGTCGGGGCTGATGCCGCCAATCCAAAGGGCGCCCGCAAACACCGTCGAGACGTTGTCTTCCTTGGGAACGATGTAAGCTCCCCGCCAGTTGGCACGCTCGTGCCACAGGGTGCCGCCGTTCTCGACCAAGGCTCGGACGTTGTTCCACTCGAGGTCTCGCAGGGCCGTGGCCGGCGCGCAAGCGGAGGCACGCGTTTGTGCTTGAGAGGCTTCCGCGGCACGGACCAGATATTCCTTGCCTGTGGTTTGGCCTTGCGCAGTCAGCACGGCGGCAAACATCCACACCGCAAAGGCGCACGCACATGAGGAGCGAGAGACGAGAGAGAAGGTATTCATCAGGAGGTGAAGATAAGGGGCGCCGAGGGAGCCGGCACCTCTTCGAGGGACCAAGGTTCAAGGTACAGGAGCCAACCGCGGATAGGGGCGTTTTCCAGGCCCGACAACACTTGCATGTAGGACTGCACCTGTGCGATGTGTTTGGGCTTGTCTTGCACGCCTGATTTGAAATCGACGATGTGCCAGGATTGGCCGTCAAACACCACACGGTCCGGGCGGAACAACTCCACGCCGTCCGTCCATTCAGGCTCGTATTCGACCCTCAGTCCAGGCTGAAAAAAGCGGGCCGATTCAGGGCGGTCCAGCACCGCGTCCGCCCAGTCCAGAAGCTTGTTCCGGTCTTGGGTGGACAGCGCCCACCCTGCGGCAAATTTGGCGCGGACAGCCGGCCAGGTGTCGGTGGATTTGACCTCCGCCAACAACGCGTGAACCGCCGTTCCCAGGGCCGACTCGTCCAAGCCGTCAGGGTGGACCGAAGCATGGCTGCCCTTGGCCAACGCGACTTGCTGGGTCACCTCCTCTCCAAGATGGAGGTTTGTGGTGAGCGCAGGGGTGGGCGCATCTGAACCTGGCGCGCGTTCTGGAAGCCCTCCTCCATCGCCACGGACGATGCAGTCGCCGGTCGCTTCAAAGCGGGTGTCCGCCACGTCCTCCGCGCATGCGAGCACCCATTGGCCAACCTGAACGGGCCCTGCTCGGTCAAAGTCCAGCTTGGCGGTTTCGGCCAGCACATCGAGCCGCGCGATTGGCCGTGTCATGCCCACGTAGACGATGTTGATTTGGTCCAACAAGGCAGCGTCCAATTCCGCTTCAGCCTTGGCGTCCAGCGCGGTGTCTTTCATGTCCGACACCCGCAAGAGTGCGGCAGGCACGTCCAACCCTGTGGAGGGGTCCAAGACCACGGGCAAATGCCCCTTCACTTCCCGTGCGACGTTGGTGCCAGCCACCAAAATGGTGACGGGAAAAGCCAAGCCCTTGGCCTTGTGCACCGTCATGATTTGGACGGCGTCTTCGCCCCCGCTGGCCACGATGGAACGCCGGCTCCCGGTTCGGTCCCACACACGCAAGAACCCGCGCAGCCCGCCGTCTTCCGTGCCTGTCACCTCCCGCGCCATCTCCATCAACGCCTCGGCGTACGCGTCAAACCGCCCAGTCAGCCCGAGGGTTTGGCACACGTGGCCCACCCAAGCCACCAAGGGACCGTTTGCCCGTTCAAGGGGGCGCAGATCAGGAAAAAGGTTGTCCAGCATGCCCAAGCCATCGAGCGAGGCAAAACGTCGTCCATCGTCGTTTTGGCGCCACGACACATGTTCGTCGAGCACGGCCGATTCGTCGATGCGGTCGGGGAAAAGCGCCGACATGCATTGGAGCCACGATGTGGCATGGCGGTCCTCGGCAGGTTCCACGACCCAACGGGTCAAGGCGACCACGGCCAATGCTCCCGGATGTCGACCGAGGTGGAGGCTGTCCTCCGTCTGTGGTGTGATGCCGGCGTCCAGCAAATGTTGGGCGATGTGGGCGCCTTGCTTGTTGGTCCGGACCAAGATGGCCATTTCGCTTCGACGGAATCCTGCCTCTTCGTGGTGCCGAATGCGGGCTTCCAGCGCCTCGTGCAACAGCTGCTCTCGGGTGGCGCGGTCCTTGTCGCACACCGCCTCGATGTGGACTTGGCCTTCAAAATCTTGTTGCGGCGCTTGGCCGTGGTCATCGTACACCTTGGCCAACTCCACCGGGAGCCTGCGCTGCACAGCGTCGAAAAACGCCCCATTCCAGTGCACGATGGCCGAGCCACTCCGCCAGTTGGCGTCGAGGAGTTGGTTGTCCAAGGCGTCATGAAACGTTCGAGCTGCGTCGGCAAAAGCGCCTTCATCGTCGCCCACGATGTTGGGCAACTCAAGCAATTGGCGGTAGTCGCCATTGCGCCAGCGGTAAATGGCCTGCTTGCTGTCTCCCACCACCAAGGCTCTGTTGCGCTCTGACAGCACGTGGTCCACCAACGGAATGAGGTTTTGCCACTGCGTCACAGACGTGTCCTGGAACTCGTCGATGAAGACATGCCGGAACCGGCTGCCCATGCGTTCAAACAAAAATGGCACAGGGTTGTGGCGCACCACCCTCGCGATGCGCTCATGCAAGGCGTGAAAGGTCCGCACGTTGCGGCTGGCCTGCACGCCTTCCATCTCCTCGGCAATGGCCGCCAGGGTCCCGACCAAGTCGATTTTGTGAACGAGTCGCTTGCGCAAGAGGTACGCCTCTCCCAGCGCCGTGCCAGGCGTCATGTTGGCCACCTGGACGCGCACAGCTTCCGCTTCAGGCAGCACGCGCCCCACCGCGGCAACCGTGGCTTCTGGGGCTTTCTTTGAGGTGAATGCCCCTTCGTCAAACATCGCCTGCAAAGCCGGCGACGGGGCCGTGGCCTGGCCATGTCGTTGCGTTCGAATCCATTTGAACAGCGTGCCTCGAACGACGTCCTTGTCGGTCAACCCCTCTCGGTCGATGGCGTCCATGGCCTTGGAGGTGACCGCCTTGAGGATGGCTTCCACCGCACGGACCTCGACCCTCAGGTCGTTGGACATCTTCCGAAAGTCAGACGCCTTGAAGTCGCCGAGGGCCTCCAAGGCCGAGCGCATGCCCTCCTTCAGCACCTCACGGCCATACGTGGTCAAGGGGTGACGAATGCGGCTGTCCTTCTCCTCTTCAACTTGCAGACGGGCAAAGCCCTTCAACATCTCGGTGAATTCCTCCTGGCCTGGCGCGCCGACGCGGTCAAGCACATTGGCGACGGCTTCTTCGACGATGCGGTCTTGGTCCAACTCGATGCGGTAGTCTTGGTCCAAGGCCAAATCCCGGGCGAAACTTTTGACAAGCCGATTCGTGAAGCTGTCCAGCGTCATGACCGCCATGTCCCCGTAACGGTGCAGCATCGTGGACCGCATGGCGCGGGCGCGGGCGCGCAGAGTCAGTGCGGGAAGGCCGGTTTGATCTTCCAACTGATCCACAAGGCCGTCGGCCCTCGGGTCGCCAGATCCAATGCGGGCCAAATCCCTCAGGATGCGCTCCTTCATCTCCCAAGCGGCCTTGTTGGTGAACGTCAAGGCCAAAATGTGCCGAAACGCTCGAGGCTCGTCGTGCACCAAGCAACACGCCAAGTACCGACTCACCAACCTGTAGGTCTTTCCAGATCCGGCCGACGCACGGACCACTTCAAATGCTTGAGGGGACTTCATGTGACAGGGTTTGCCCGCGGCGGGCAACTTCTGTTGCAAATTAGCGGTTATCCCATCATGACGAAGACCCCCATTTCCCTTTTGATGTCGGTGCTGCTGCTCGCCTGCCAGTCGGACGAATCGCCCTCGTTGAGGTTGGAGTTTGACTTGGCTTGGAACGGCGCGCCTTACGCCTTGGGCGAGGTGGTCTCGGACAACCAGGGGCGCGACATTCGACTCGACCGCATGGAGGCCTACGTCAGTCAATTCGCCCTCCACGACGTTGAAAAAGGGTGGGTGGAGGTGGACACCGTCCAGCGCATTCGGTTTGCCGAGGAAGGCAACCATGTCGTGTTGGAATTGCCCGGATGCGAGGACCGAAACATCGATGGCCTGCGCATGGGTTTGGGGGTGCCCGCCGACCAAAACGTGGACGTCGACCCCGCCAGTTATCCCACCGACCACCCGCTTGGGTTCGCCGGCTCGGCGGGCATGCACTGGGGTTGGGCCGCGGGGTACATTTTCAGCGTGTACGACGGCCGCTTGCTCGTGGATCCTGAACAACCCTTTTCGTACCATGCCGGCGACGACCGCCTCTACCGCTCCGTGGAATTCACCTGGGAGGACGCCTGGCTCCTCGAATCCGGAGAAGAGCATCAGTCACGCACCTTGACCCTGGACGCTTACAAGTGTCTGCATGGGGCCAACGACGTGATTGACCCCACCGTGGATGCCCAAACCCACACAGGGAACAACCTCAATTTGGCCACCCGTTGGGTCACACTGTACCTCAAAGCCTGGACGTTGAAATGAACGCGCTGAGAAGAAGGACATGGCTGTGGATGGTGGTGGCGACCGGGTCGCTGGCTGGATGCGACTGCGGTCCAGATGAGCCTGTGTGGTCCCCGACGCCCTATGAATTGGTCCTTCCCCCCTTCTTTCCTCCCATGGACGTGCCCGCCGACAACCCCTTGACGGAGGAAGGCGTGAAGCTCGGGCGCATGTTGTTCTGGGAAACGGCATTGAGCAGCGACCGAAGCATGTCGTGCGGCTCATGCCATTTGCCCGCCCACAGCTTTTCCGACCCCGCTCAGTACAGCACCGGGGTGACGGGGGTCCAAGGCACCCGGAACGCCATGGCCCTGATCAACTTGGGATGGGCGCCCTCGTTGTTGTGGGACGGCCGCATGCCCACGTTGGAAGACCAAATCCTCGACCCGGTTCAACACCCTGATGAGATGAACCTGCCATGGCCCCAAGCCGTGCAGCGGATTCAGGACGACGAACCTGGACGAGACTATCCTCAGCTGTTTTTCGACGCGTTCGGCACCGACGAGGTCACCCCCGAGTTGACCGTGAAAGCCGTGGCGCAGTTTGTGCGCACCATGGTGAGTTCAGACAGCAAATTTGACCAGTGGCGACGTGGCGAAACCGAGCTCACCGAGGAAGAATCCAGCGGCTACCAGACGTTCTTGCGCGAAGGGGGCGATCCCGAGGTCGTGCCTGGCGGACAATTCGGCGGCGATTGCTTCCATTGCCATGGAGAGGCCGGCATGCAGTTCACCGACAACCTGATGCACAACAATGGACTTGACTCTGTCTTTGTGTTCGACCCGGGCTTCGCCAGCGTGACCGGCAACCCTTTGGATTCTGGAAAATTCCGAACCCCGACGCTCCGGAATGTGGCGTTGTCGGCCCCCTACATGCACGACGGTCGGTTCTTCTCCTTGGAAGAGGTCATCGACCACTATAACACGGGCGGCGTGCCGTCCAGCACGCTCGATCCGTTCATGAAATCTGAAGTGGGTGGCTTGGCCTTGGCGCCTGTCCAAAAGGAGGCACTCATTGCCTTTCTGCACACGCTCACCGACACGGTGTTCGTGAACAACCCCAAGTTCCAGGACCCTCACTGAGGGTTTGCCCGGTCAGCAAGTGGGGTGCAGCTTGATTTGGTTGACCTCAGGCTCCAACTGAACGCCGAACTTCTCGTGAACGGAGGACATCACATCTTGGGCCAACGCCCACACCTCTTGACCCGTGGCGCCGCCAAAGTGCACAAGGACCAGCGCCTGCTTGTCGTGCACGCCGTGGGTCTTTCGGGAATGTCCCTTCCAGCCTGACTGCTCAATGAGCCATCCCGCCGCGAGCTTGACAGCACCCCCTTCTTGGGGGTACTGGGGCATGGAAGGATGCGCCTTCGCAAGTTGTTGGGCCAAGGACGCAGGGACGGTCGGGTTTTTGAAGAAGGACCCTGCGTTTCCGACCACCGACGGATCGGGGAGCTTGGATTGACGGATGCGGATGACCGCCTCACTCACGTCTCGGTGGGTACGGCGTTCCACAGGAATGGCGGCAAGCTCTTGCTCGATGGCGCCGTAGGCCATGCGCAAGGGACTCTCGCGGTGGAGGTGAAACGCCACGCGGACAATGATCCACTTCCCTCGTTCTTCCCGCTTGAACACGCTCTCTCGGTACCCAAACTGGCACTTCGATGCATCAAAGCGTTCCAAGGCACCGTCTTCGATGCGGACGGCGTCCAACCATGCGAAGTGGTCCTTGACCTCCACGCCGTAGGCGCCGATGTTTTGCATGGGGCTGGCCCCCACGTTGCCGGGGATCAGAGACAGGTTCTCCAAGCCATGCCATCCGTCGTCCAACGTCCGC
>CAJWII010000113.1 GCA_913041065.1 uncultured Flavobacteriales bacterium | reverse complement strand
TTGGACCAACGACAACTTTGAATTCGAAGAGCGCATTGAATGCACCATTCAACTCACTGTAAGTGAAGCAATTGGATCAACGGTCTTCAAGGGTAGCATGCAAGTCCAAAGCAGCCGTCCTGTGTTCAACTCGGACTACAATACTCCCGTGTTGCTGGTGAACGACGGCGACATTCAATTTGAGTGGTTGGACAACAGCACCATCCTCTTCAACCCGGGTCAGCACCGCGACAACCTCAGCTCCTTGCTTGCGTACTACGCCTACATGGTTTTGGGAATGGACTACGACACCTTCAGTTTGGAAGGGGGGACCCCGCACTTTTTGCAAGCGCAGGCGATTGTGGCCAATGCCCAAAACGCCGGCGAGCGAGGATGGAAAGCCTCCCAAGGCAAGCAAAACCGGTACTGGCTGGTGGAAAATCACCTCAGCCAGACATTCCGCCCTGTGCGCACTTGCCTGTACAACTACCACCGCAAAGGTTTGGACGTGTTGTTCCAGGACATCGAAGGGGGCCGGTTGACCATTGCCGAATCGCTGATTGACATGCGCTCCACGAATCGTATTCGTCCTGGATCGTACAACATCCAGGTGTTCTTCTTGTCCAAGAGCGACGAGATCATCAACATCTTCAGCCCGGCACCCGACGCCGAACGCGGTCGCCTGCTCCCCATCCTGAAGCAACTGGACCCGGGAAACATCCAATCCTACGACCAGAACCTGGGCTGATGCTGCGGCGGATTCACATCCGAAACCACGCCCTCATCACGGAAGTGGAGCTCAACTTCAACGAAGGGTTTCACGTCTTCACTGGAGAAACTGGCTCTGGCAAGAGCATCCTGCTGGGCGCCTTGGGTCTGTTGCTTGGCAAGCGGGCAGACACCGCAAGTGTGGGGTTGTCGTCCGACCGCGCCGTGGTGGAAGGTTGGTTCAGCGCACCTCACCTGGAAGACTGGTTGCTGACCCAAGATTTGCCCGTCAACCCTAGGTTGTCCATCCGTCGCGAAGTCCTGAAAAACGGCCGTTCTCGTGTGTTTGTGAACGACGCCCAGGCCAGCGTGGCTCAGCTTCAAGCGCTTGGGGAAAAGTTGGTGGATATTCACCAACAGCACGACCTGGGCGTCTCCCTGGAACGCGAAGCGCTGTGCCATTTGCTCGACCAGGTGGGTAACCACAACAGCGTGGTCCACACCTACCAAGCCGCGCACAGAGATTGGGTGGACAAGGCTACGGAGTGGAAGAAGCTTGACAAGCTGTCCAAAGCGCCCCAAGGCGACGTCCCCTACCTCAAGCACCAACGCACGGAATTGGAGGAGCTGAATTTGGACGCGCTGGATTGGCCTGAGCTGGAAGCGGCGATGAGAACCCTGAGCCGGGCATCAGAGTTGACGTCAGGGCTCGAAGGTGCCGCCCGCGCTCTGGACCGCGACGACTCCGGCGCCCTCGGGCAGCTTGATCGTGTGCTGAAAGCCTTGCGCAGGGTGGCCGGCGTGGACGCAGAGATCGACGAAGCCTTGGTGCGTACGGAAAGTGCGCGCATCGAATTGCAAGACTTGGCCGAAACGCTCGACGACTTGGGACGACAAAAGCAGCCAGACCCCGCAAAACTTCGCATGCTCGAGGAGCACCATGACGCGCTTTGGAGCGCCACGAAAAAACACAACGTCGCTTCTCCTGAAAACCTCTTGGCCAGGCAACATGAACTGGACGCTCAGATCCAGAGCTTGGAAGGCTTGGCCGACGACTTGCATGAAGCTCAAGCCAAAATGAACAAAGCTCACAGCGCCATGCAGGCTGCGGGCCATGACTTGCGCGAGGCACGCCTGGCAGCGGGTGCGACTGTCGTGGGACGCGTGTTGCCCCTTCTGAGCGACTTGAAAATGCCTCACTCCTGCATGGATTGGGAGAGCGAGGATGTCCCTGCCGACGCACTCGGTCTCGACAGCCCTGTCATCCAATTCTCATCCAACCCAGGCTCGCCCCTGCAGCCCCTGACCAAGGTGGCCAGCGGAGGAGAGCGCGCAAGATTTGCCCTGGCCTTGAAGTCGGTCCTGGCCCAAGTCCAATCCACACCCGTGGTGGTGCTGGATGAGATTGACACAGGCGTCAGCGGCGAAGTGGCGTCGTTCATGGGCGCCGCCATGCGCGCCATCGCCCATTCGGATCAGACCGCCCAGGTCCTCTCCGTCACCCACTTGCCTCAAGTCGCGGCGCAAGCCGAACACCACTGGGAAGTGAGAAAGGCCACAGACGGCATGACCACAGAGGTCGGCGTCACCGCGCTCGACGAAGAAGGAAAGCTCAAGGCCATCGCCACCATGCTCAGCGCCTCGGAAGTCACGGCCGAAGCCCTCGGGCAGGCTTCACAATTGCTGGCGGCCGCGAAGGCCCACTGACCCTGCAAGCTCAGAACGACCAGTCCAAGCCCACGCTTGGCAAGAACGGCAGCTGGTTCTTTCGCTGACCAGTGATCCGGTTGATGTAGAACACGTTCTGGCGGCTGTACACGTTGGTCACACCGGCAGACAATTCCAACTCTCCCCCTCCCACGTCCTTCCAAAGGCGCTTGACGTTCACGTCCAAACGATGGTACGCGGGCAAGCGCCCCTCATTCAACCCAGCAAGGTAGATGCTCACTTGGCTGGGGTTGCCTGTCAAGTAATCGCCGTCAATGCCTCCGCCAGAACTTGGGGCCTGGTAGTAACCTTGGCTTTGGGTGAAGGGCAACCCTGAGCCGAGGTTCCAACGGGCAGACAAGAGCCACTTGCCCTGGTCGAAGCCTTGACTGGCCACCACGTTCACGTTGTGGCGGCGGTCAAAAACCGGATCGTACCATCGCAGCCCATCCCAACGATCTACGTCGCCGAGCCCGTAGACAAACCACAGGTAGGTCTCGCGCTCCTCGTACTTCACCACGAGGTCGGCCCCGATGGCTCGGCCAGTTTCCACAATGAAGTCCTTCTTGAAGGCGTCTGGCTCATCCGCGTAAACAATGTTGTCCGGGAAGAGCTTGTTGCGATTGAAATTGCTCAGCTGCGTGAAGTCCTTGAGGTAGCCTTCCGCGTTCAGGTTGAGACGCTCGGTTAGGTCAAATTCAAAACCAGCCACCACGTGGTTCGCAGTTTGCAAGCTGTGAACGATGTCGCGCTCGTTCCCGTTTGGCAAGCGGATGTCGTCTTGCAGGTTTTGCGGACCGGCAAGGAATCCGTAGAACAGGTTGACGATGTCGCGGTCCGAGTTGGCCGAGATGACGTTCTGAGAGTACATCCCAGCGGCCGCCTTCAAACGCAGGCGCTCACTCGCCTTGTACTTCAACCCAATGCGTGGCTCGGGGCGGAACTTGGCCAGGGAGCTGTAGTACTGCATCCGCATGCTGGGCTGCACGATCCAATCGCCCCGGTTCATGGTGTAATCGAAGTACCCACCGAGTTCCGTGTTGTTCTCGCGCTGCTCCACAGGCACCTGCAACGAGTTGTAGGTCTGGAAATCTGTCCGAAGACCGACCACCTCCAGGCCGTATTCCACCTGGTCCTCGCCCATGATGTACTTGAAGTCCAGCCCGAAGTTGAAGCCCGCCACTTCGCTGTAGCGCGCCGGCGAACCGACCTCGTCGAAGTTGATGCGGTAGTTGCTCATGGCGAAGTGTCCGTTGAGCAACGTGGCGCTCCCGGGAGGAACCACCGTGAAGGTGCCCCCACCGCCGACGTTGTTCCAGCCGTAGTTGGCGAAGTCCACGCCGGTGCTGTCGTCCAAGACACTGGCATTGTCGTTGAAGTTGAACCCAAAGAGGCTCAGTTTGGAGCCATCGCCCCCGCCGAAGGTCAACTTCCCGTAGGCGTCCGTGAACCCAAAGGGCAGGCGTCCGTCGTCGATGTAGGGGTAGAACAGCTGAGAGGTTTGCTCAAGGTAACTGTGCTTGACGCTCAACAAGTAGCTGATGCCGCCCGTGCGGTCCTCGGACATGCGCTTCAGAGGCCCGTGAACAAGAAGCTTGGCTCCGAAGGGGCTCGCACCCACCTTGCCTTCCGTCTCACGCATGTTGCCGTCTCGGGTGCGGATGTCCATCACGGCACTGATCCGACCGCCGTACTTGGCCGAGAAGGCGCCGGTGTAGACGTCGGCGTTGGCCAAGGCGTCTGAGTCGAAGACACTGAACAATCCAATGCTGTGGAAGGCGTTGTAGATCAACATGCCGTCGAGCAGCACCTTGTTTTGGATGGGCGACCCGCCGCGGATGTAGAGCTGCCCGCCTTGGTCCCCCGTGGAGACGAAGCCAGGCAATACCTGCAGTGCTTGGACGAGATCTGGCGTGCCACCAAAGCTGGGGATACGCTTGATGTCGGCCGGACGGATGGTCTCGACAGAGGTGCGAACCTGGGTGGTTTGTTCTTCGCGGTCGGCACGAACCTCGGCGCCCTCGAGCGTCACGACCTTGGAGGCCAGCAGGAGGTTCTTGGTGACCACCTTGTTGTCGCGCACCTCCACGGTCTCGCGCAAGGTCTCGTACTCCAAGCTCGAGACGACCATGGTGTACGTGCCCGCTGGCACCCTGCTCAAACTGTAGTACCCGTCCACGTTGGAGCTCACCCCAAAAGTGGTTCCCTCAAGCGTCACCGACGCAAACATCACGGCCTCTCCAGAGGATTCAGACTTCAAAAACCCCTTCACGGTGCCTTGTGCCCAGGTGGAGGCTGTACACATGAGCAACGCGGCCAAGAAGAACCAGCGGGCGGAGGTCAATTTGAATGCTTGCATGGAGGGCAAAAATAGGTCATTCCCAAGCCATTCGCTTGAGGCGATCTTCCAGCGTCTCTGAGGTCAAACGCTCCCTGAGGCGGTCGACAAACAGCGGGAAGGCCAGCGGAGAAGGTTTGTCCAACTCGCAGTGCACCAATTCCTTTTCTGGCAGGGCTTGCAGCCATTTCAAAAGGCGGCCAAATTCCAGTTGATCGGCCAGCATCTCATCTTGGGCTTGGCGCAAAAGGAGGTTGTCAGGGTCGTGGTCTTGGAAGACTTGAAGAAGGAGGTTGCTGGAGGTCAGCAGGTGGCGCTCCTTGATTTGGGCGCCGGGAAACCCCTGAAAGACGAGCCCTGCGACGGTGGCCACGTCGCGGAATTTGCGACGAACAAGCTCGGAAGCATTGAACCCTGCGCTGAGGTCGTCCATGAGATGGGACGGCGACAGCAAGTCGTTGTCCACCACGTCTTGCCAATGAATGGGTTGGTCGGACAAGAGCTCAAAGCCGTCGTCGTTGCAAGCCCAATTGAACGTTTGAGGAGAAAGAAGACTGAGGCGATACGCCAGCAAGGAGGCCAAGGCCTCGTTGACTTTTCGCCCTTCGAAGGGGTACATGAACAGGTGGTGGCCGTCGTGGTCAGCGAAGGATTCCACGAGCACTTGATGCGCGCGCGGGATGAGGCTGCGTTCGGCTTGGATGTGCACCATGGGCATGAGGCGCTGAAGCTCAGGCTCGAGCTCAGCATGGCCGTCCGCCATTTGGTCCCATGCGAGTCGGAGACGGTGGGACAACTCAGAAGACAGTGACATCCTCCCTCCCATCCATGCGGGGGTGCGACCGGTGGACGATTTGGACTTGCGCACCTTGGCGACAAGGCCTTTGAAGGAGGTCAGGGCAACGGTTTGGCCTGCGAAGACGAAAGAGTCTCCTTCCTCGAGGGAGGCGATGAACGTTTCCTCCACATGTCCCAGCAGCCCGACGCCCCTAAGCTGCACAGAGACCATGGTGGCGCTGACGATGGCCCCCATGCTCATGCGGTGGCGGCGGGCTTTGGTCCTGTCGCGCATGACCCAGAAGCCGTTCTCGTCTTGGGCGACACGCTGGTGTTCCGTGTACGCCCGCAGGGCCGCACCGCCCGTGGTGATGATGTCCATGGCCTGGCGCCAGTCGTCTCGCTCCATCTCGGTGTAGGCGTGGGTGGCCAACACTGAAGCGCGGGCGTCGGCCTCCTGGAAGCCGTCTCCCACCGCCAAGGTGCACAGCCACTGGACGAGGACGTCCCAACACAGCATGAGGGGCACCTTGGGCTCGATGTCGCCATGATGAATGGCCTTACGCAGGGCGGCCGCCTCGATGAGTTCGAGTCCGTGGGTCGGGACAAAATGGACTTTGCTGTCGGCTCCGGGGCGGTGTCCACTTCGTCCGGCGCGTTGGATCATGCGCGAGACGCCTTTGGGGCCACCGATTTGGACGACCGCATCCACGGGCCGGAAATCGACTCCCAAGTCCAGGGAGGCCGTGCACACCGCCGCGCGCAGGCGGCCGTCGGGCAAGGCGTCCTCC
>CAJWII010000112.1 GCA_913041065.1 uncultured Flavobacteriales bacterium | reverse complement strand
GCGGCAGCCGCCACGTAGAAGCCTTCCTTGGTGCTCGCGAACCAATAGGCGTATGCGCACACGGCGCACCACGACAGAATGCAGCAGCTGAGCGCCTTGATGTTGCCAATTTTGCCGCTCAGCCAAGCCACGAAAAAGGCGCCAGGGATGGCCACAAACTGGACGAGCAAAGTGGCCACGATGAGTTCTGCGCTGGACAGTTGAACCTCCTTGATTCCGAAGCTTGTGGCCATGAGCATGATGGTTTGGATGGCCATGCTCATCACAAAAAATGAGCTGAGAAACCGGGTGAGGTGGAGCTGGCCCTTCAGGTCCTTGGCCACGCCGCGCAGTTCCTTGAACCCTTGCGTCATGAGGTTGCCCTCAGGACGGTTTGGGTGGGGGGTGGACGGCAGGCGACGGAACGCGGGTTGGGACCAAGTGACCCACCACACGGCCACCAACACGAACGCCCATTTGGTGAGGTGGTTGCCCACGCCCATGATCATGGCCAAGCAAACCACGAGCAAAAGCACCGAACCGATGTACCCCATGACATAGCCTCGGGCGCCGAGTTTGTCTTGTTCCTCCTTGGTGGCGATTTCTGGCAGGTAAGCGTTGTAAAAACCCAGGCTGCCCCAGAACCCCAAGTTGGCGAGGAACAACGCACCCATGCTCCATTCCAAGTGCTCAGGGTTGAACCAAAACAGGCTCACACACCCCACAGCTCCACTGTAACAGAAGATTTTCATGAAGTCGAGCTTCTTGCCGGCGTAATCGGCCATGCCGCTGAGCAACGGGCTCATCACGATGATGACCACGAAGCTTGTGGCCAACACGTAACTGTACAGCTGTGTGTTCAGGAACTCCTTGCCCCAAAACGTCACCACGTCGCTGATCAAATTCCCGTCGTCGTCCCGCACCGTGGTCACGGCGTTGTAGAAGATGGGAAAGATCGCTGTGGTGATGACCAAAGAGTACACGCTGTTCGCCCAATCGTAGAGGGCCCAAGCGTTTTGGACCTTTTTGGTGGCGTGTGTGCCGCTTGTCTTCTCAGCCATGCCGCCCAAGATAGCCCAAGGCCTTGGCATGGCCGGAGGGTCGTACCTTCGTCGACGATGCACAACGACGGTTCTTTTGACGTGGTGGTGGTGGGCGGTGGCATTGTCGGCGCAGCCACGTTCTACAAACTCCAAAAGCGTTTTCCCGAGCGGACCATGCTGCTCATCGACAAGATGCCTCAGTTGGCCGACCACCAGACCGGCAACAACTCCGGGGTGATCCACTCAGGCCTCTATTACAAGCCAGGATCCTTGAAGGCCACGAATTGCGTGCAAGGCCGTCGGGAGCTCGTTCAGTTCTGCAAGGAGCACGACGTGCCCCACGACGTGTGCGGCAAAGTGGTCGTGGCGGCGGACGATTCAGAGTTGCCCATGCTTGAAAAGATCCACGGCATCGGTCAACAGAATGGCATCGAAGGTCTGGAGCGCATTGACGCCCACCAGCTCGCCGAAATCGAGCCTCACTGCACGGGCGTGGCTGCCCTGTTTGTGGGCTGCACGGGCATCGTGGACTTCCGAAACGCCACCGAAAAGATGGCCGCCGCCGCCTTGAAGATCCAGTCCCAAAGCCAGGTGCGTTTGGGTGAAGAAGTGGTGGACCTCGGTCCGGAGGGGACAGGCTCTGTGGTGCGCACCACCGTCGCGGGCGAGGCTCGGACGTACGCCGCAGACAAGGTGGTCGTGTGCGCGGGTTTGCAGGCGGACCGCTTGGCCCGCAAAGACGGCGTGAAGTTGAAAGAACGCGTCGTGGGGTTCCGCGGCGACTACTACGAGTTGGAAGACCACGCCAAGCACAAGGTCAAGAACCTCATTTACCCAGTGCCCAACCCAGACTTCCCCTTCTTAGGCGTGCACTTCACCCGCATGACCAACGGCGAGATCGAGTGCGGACCCAACGCGGTGTTCACCTTCAAGAGAGAGGGCTACGGGAAGACGGATTTTGACCTGAAAGACACGATGGAAGCCTTGGGCTACGGGGGCACGTGGAAGCTCTTCTTCAACAACATGGCCTTCGGCATCAACGAGTACCGTCGCGCTTTCTCCAAGCGGTTGTTCCTGAAGACTCTGCAGCGGCTGGTCCCTTCCTTGACCATGGACGACATCCGACCTGGGCGCGCTGGGGTGCGGGCCCTGTTGCTGAGTCGAGACGGCGACACCCGAGACGATTTCCGCATCGAAACCACGGATCGTTCCATCCACGTGCTCAACGCCCCGTCGCCAGCGGCGACCGCGTCGTTGGCCATTGGGGATTACGTCGCCGACCGCTTCCAGGAACAGTTCAGCTGAGCCTTCGAGCCGGGGGCGTCAGCCCACAAAATAGGGCCGCATTCGCGGCCCTTTTTGCGTGCTTGAACGTCGGTCGGCGGTCGAGCGTCACTCGCAGCTGTTGCCAAAGATGGCGAGGAAGGAAATGACATCTTGGACGATGACGTACCCGTCGCCGTCCATGTCGGGCTTTCCACATTCCGCTTCGCCACAAAAAAGCCGCCCCGGGGGGCGGCTCTCCTGTTCTAAACCAAAAAACCAATTCTCTGCAGCGATGCGCTCGCTGCGAGCCTGAAACCATGTTCAGCCCCCTTAACGGGGATAGATGAAAAAGGGTTTCGTTTTGGGTGAAAAAAAATAAAGACACAAAAAAACCGCCCACAGATGTGAGCGGCTTTCGTAGTCGGGGCGGCAGGATTCGAACCTGCGATCTCCTGTTCCCAAAACAGGCGCCTTAACCGGGCTGGGCCACGCCCCGCCTCTAGATTGAGGACCGCAAAGATAGCGAGGTTTTTTCCTCCCACAATCCCACTTGCCCATTTTTATTGCGCTTCAGCGGTGGTGCGGGGTTCCGCCATGCTCACAAGGGCTGACATCGGGGGGCAACTTTGGGCGGCAGTTGCTTGTTTTCTTTGCGACAATAATGAAGCAACACGCTGCCTTGGAGACTCCGATGGCCGATTTGGTCACGTTTCGAGCATTGCCCACACCGTCGCTGCCTGCCATGGACCCGTTCTTGTTCTTGAACCACCATGGCCCGCAGGTGTACCCACCGGAAAACCAAGGACTGCCCTTTGGGCCGCATCCGCACAAGGGATTCGAGACCTTGACGTTCGTCTTTGACGGCGAGGTGGCGCACAGCGATTCCACAGGCCAAACCTTCGTCACCGGTCCCGGCGGGGTGCAATGGATGACGGCCGGACGCGGCATCGAACACGAGGAAGTCTCGCCAGACAGTTTCAAAGAGCGAGGCGGGCCGCTTGAAATCATCCAGGTGTGGATGAACCTGCCCGCCCGGCTCAAGCGCAGCGAACCCTGGTACCGTGGGTACGAGAGCGAGGAACTGCTTCACGTCCACGGTTCGTCCTGGGCCTGGCACATCGTCTCCGGAGAGGTGGACGGCCGGCACGGCCCGGTCAAGTCGGTCACGGGGTTGTTCATGTCGTGGCTCGAGCTCCAGTCAGGCGCCCAATTCTCGGAACAGGTTCCTGCAGGGCGTGGCTTGATGCTGTATGTCGTGCGTGGCAAAACATCGGTCAACGGCACACCTGTGCGGCGGCGCACCATGGTGGAGCTCGGGGCCGAGAACGACCGAACTGTGGAATTGACATGTGAAGGCGAAGACGCCCTCGTGCTGTTCTGCCATGGTGCGGAGATTCAGGAGCCCGTGGTGGCTTACGGTCCTTTTGTCATGAACACAGAGGATGAAATCCGGGAGGCCTACGCCGAGTACCAGGCGGGCAAATTCGGCCGGGTTTAGAGCTGGCCCATCAGGCCTGCGCGGTAGTTGCGGATGCAGGCGTTGATTTGGTCTTGGGAGTTCATCACAAACGGCCCGTAGTTGACCAACGGCTCGTTCAGCGGCTGACCTCCCAGCACCAGGAACTCTGAATCTTCGAGGGCGTGGAAGCGCATTACGTCGCCCCCGCGCTCGTACAAGGCGAGTTGCTCGTCGTTCAAGAGTTGGCGGCCTTCGCCCTCCAATTGGCCTTCAATCATGTGCACGAAGGCGTTGTGGACCGGGTCCACCGGCAAGTCGAGGCGTCCACCGGCAGGCAATTCCACGTGGAAGTAAAAGGCAGGGCTGAAGGTGAAGACCGGCGAGATGCATCCCTCGAGCGATCCGATCATGACCTTGACCGTGGCGTCGTCGACCACCACGATGGGGGTCTCGTCCGTGCCGTGGATCACGGTGTTGGGGTCGGAAAATTTTTCCACGGCTGGGGTGTTGAGCCAAATCTGAAAACCGTGCACCGTGCCTCCGTCTCGGCGCAATTCGTTGCTGGACACTTCTTCATGGATGGCACCGCGGCCTGAGCTGAACAACATGAACTCGCCCTTCCAGTAGACGATGTCGTTGGCCAAACTGTCCGTGTGCCGCCCGCTCCCTGAGATCAAATACGTCGTGGGCGTCACACCGGCGTGGGGGTGGGCTTGGATGTCCATCCCCAGCGTGCCCGGCTCCACCCGCATCGGCCCAAATTCATCCAGCATGACCCACGGCGACACGAGGTCGGTGTGGTTGCCGGCGAAGGACCGGATGACGGGGGTGTTTTGGACCATGGTGCTCCGGGCGGTCAGCACCTTGGCGATTTTGCGTTCGCCGCCCTCGGCCCACATCCCGGAGGACGCGCGCAAAATGCGCGGCAACACCAGGGAGGCGCCAACGATGGCGGAGCCTTGCAGGAATTCTCGGCGAAGCATGGGGAGAAGTTACATCGAATGCGCGGTGTGCTCCACATCCATGGCCAGGATCCCTTCAGAGTTTGACCACGCGGGTCGTGTGCAGCCTCGCGGAGGTGCGCACCTGCACGAGGTACACGCCGGCTTCCCATCCTTGCGTGTTCAGCTCGGCGTGACTTCCTTGCGGAGTGTCTTGACGCCATGCCGTTTGGCCATCGACGGAAAGGATGTCGACGGCCATCGGAGCCAGGGTGTTGGGCCAAGTCAAGGTCAGGGTCTCTCGGGTGGGGTTGGGGAACACGCGGAGGTCTTCCTCCAAGGCCAATTCGTCTGAGGCGGAGGTCGAAGACACCACGGCGAACGTCTCGGTCACCTGGCTGAATTCGTAGGAACCATCGTACACAAAAAGGTCAAACGCCGTGAACGGATTTCCAGGCTCTTCAAACGTGCGGAGCTTGAACAAGCCTGCGCCGTTGGGGCCTTGCCCCACCATGCCGTCCCCGTAGCTGTCGTTCAGCACAAGCTCGTAGCATCCTTCGCCAGGCAACGTGACGTCGATGGTGTACATGGCGTTGTCGTCGTAGCCGCTCCCGCTGGCAACAACCGCGTTGTCGCTCAGGATTTCCCAGCTTGTTTCGTTGCCCCAGTTGTCAGTGACGACCGTCACCTCGCACGTGACGTGCCCTTCGGTGGGCTGCTCAGGTTCCACCGCAATCACGTTGTTGGCGGGGTTGTCGTCGTCTTCCACAATGGCCAAATCAAACGACGCGACCCCGTTCAAATCGTAGGTCCCCAACACCACCATGGCAGTTTGGTAGGGGGCGAGCGATCCTGTCCAATTGGAAGAAAGGACGGCTTGGCCATTCACCCGCATCTCAAGGGTCAGGTTCGTCGGGCTCTCGGCGCCCAGGTTTCGGACTTCCGCCACGATGGAAGACGGGCCGCTGCCGCAGATCAATTCTCCGCCAACAAAAGACTCGAGCGCCACATCTTGCGCCATCTCTGGAACAAGGGCGAATTTCCAGTTCGTTTCCATGTACTCAAACGTGCCTGGGTCGTAGCTCATGCCTTGGATGAGGTAGACGTCGTCGCCGATCAAAAAGGACGCTGGCGCCCATCGCGACATGCCAGGATGGGCCGGCCACTCGGTCCATGAGTCGGCCACAGGGTCGTACGCCCAGAATTCGCCCAAGTCCATGGACGAATGCGATTCACCGTCGCCGCTCAAGGCGAAGCCCAGCCCGCCGTGGGCGAATTGCGTGCCCGCCACGCGGCCCTGGTCCGGCAAGGACGACACTTCTTCCCAGGATTCGTCGCTTGGGTCGTAGGCGTACCATGTGTTGTAGATGTCTGGACCGTTGTGCCCAAAGCCCGTGTAAATGATGCCGTCGATGCCAAACTGGTACGGATGGTGCCGCTCGGGGGCTGGGATGCCCGGCTTTTCCGTCCAGGTGTCCGTGGCCATGTCGTAGTCCCACCAATCGCCAAGGTCGCCGCCAAAGCTGGAGCCCATGCCCACGTAAATGTGCCCTTCGTGGGCGACAAAGGCCGGGTGGTAGCGGGGCTCACAGGGGCACGAGGCCATCTCCATCCAATCGCCTGTGGCTGGG
>CAJWII010000111.1 GCA_913041065.1 uncultured Flavobacteriales bacterium | reverse complement strand
TTCGAACGTGTTCCTGTCGACCGACGGCCCAGCGACTCTGCTCGTGATGATGGATGACGAGGTGGTGCATTTTGCGGATCATGAGGACGCAGTTGTGCTCCCCTTGTCCCTTCAAGGGGAAGCCGCAGGCCGGCGCCACCTCCGGGCCTGGGCCGCCCATGAAGGAGGCATTTCTCAGGACCTCCTTCTTCCTGTGGAGGACCACGAAGTCGTCACCGAAGTCAGTCAATTGGACAGGTCTGACTGGCATGCCTCCACCATGTATTTTCTGATGGTGGACCGGTTTGCCGACGGCGAACCGAGCAACAACGAGCCCGTCGAGGATGCTGACATTCGACCGGAAGCGAACCACCAAGGCGGCGACTTGCAAGGCGTTGCGCAATGCCTTCGCTCAGGCTACTTTCATGACTTGGGGATGAACACGGTGTGGATTTCACCAGTGACCCAAAACGCCGAAGGGCCATGGGGCCTCTGGCAAGACAGCGCCCGCACCGACGTCACCAGCAAATTCAGTGGGTACCACGGCTACTGGCCCGTGAGCTGCACCCAAGTCGATCGCCGATTTGGCTCTCAAGGTGCGCTTGAAGATTTGACGTCAAGTGCCCACCAGCAGAACATGAACGTGGTCTTGGACTACGTGGCCAACCACGTCCACGAAGACCATCCCTTGATGGAGGCCCACCCCGACTGGACCACCAACCTCTACCTCCCTGACGGCACCATGAATACGGAGAAGTGGGATGAACACAGGCTCACCACGTGGTTTGACACCTTCTTGCCCACGCTGGACCTCGAACGGGACGAGGTCAGCGAGGTGATGAGCGACAGCGCGGCATGGTGGGCCTACCACAGTGGCATCGATGGGTTCCGTCATGACGCGACCAAGCACATTCCAGAGTCGTTTTGGAGAAAGCTAACCCACAAGTTGAAGGAAGCCCAACAGCACAATGGCAAACGGGTGTTCCAAATTGGCGAGACCTATGGGAGCCCCGACCTCATCGGAAGCTACCTCTCCTCAGGCATGATCGACGCCCAGTTCGACTTCAACCTCTACGACAAGATGGTGGGTGCCATTGCGTTTGACGACGGCAACTGGGAGGATCTGATCCAAACGAACCGAGAAAGTCTGCAAGCCTACGGAGCCCATCACCTCATGGGAAACATCACAGGCAACCAAGACCGGCCGCGCTTCACGTCCCTTGCGGACGGCAGCCTCGACCCACAAGAGGACACCAAATTCCAAGGCTGGACGCTGGACATTCAACACAACGGCGACGAGGGCTTCGCCAAAATGCGCTTGTTGATGTCCTACCTGATGTCCGTGCCGGGCATCCCTTGCGTGTATTACGGCGACGAGATTGCCGAAGTGGGGGGGAACGACCCAGACAACCGCAGGATGATGCGGTTCGACGGGTTGAACGGGCAAGAGCGCCAAACGCGAGATTGGACTTCGACTTGGGCCAAACTCCGATCCAGCCACATGGCCATGTTGTACGGCACCACAGAATTCACCTTGCTGAATCCTGAAGTCCTGCTCGTGACCCGCACCTACCTGGACCAGCAGGTGCATGTGGCCTTGAACCGCAGCGGCGTCACCCAACCCTTGGATCTCACGTCGCTTGCACTTGGAGATGACCGAGAAGCCGATGCCCTCGTGTACCTTGCAGGGCAAGAAGCCATGACCGCGCTCGAACCCTACGGAGCGGTCGCATTTGAAATTGACACACCCTGATTCCTTTGTCATGAACCTTTTGAAATCCAAAGTTGTGACGGCCATTCTCATAGGCTCGGCGTTTGCATCCTGCGAACTTTCAGCCCAAACCACGTGGCAACTCGAAGAGACCACGTTGGTGGAATACGACTTGGCCACGGGCATCAGCATTCCTTGGGAATTGCTCTGGGGACCGGACGACATGCTCTGGTGCACCACCCGTTACGGCGACGTGCTGCACATCGACCCCGCCACCGGCGCTTACGACACCGTGCTGGAGTTGGACGTGTACGGGGGCAACGGGGAACCTGGGCTTTTGGGCATGGCCATGCATCCGGACTGGGAGACCACCCCAGAGGTGTTTTTGGTCTACACGCAAGGCAGTTGGATCGGTGGCACGTCTGAAAGGCTGAGCAAATTCACGTGGAACGGAACAGAGTTGGTCGACGAGCAAATCCTGCACAGTGTCGAAGCTGGAGGCATTCACAATGGAAGCCGCTTGCTCGTGCTCCCCGACAACACCTTGCTCATGACCACCGGCGACGTGGGTGACGGTGGCGTCAGCTCCCAAAGCGACAACTCGGACAACGGAAAGGTGCTTCGCTTCAATTTGGACGGAAGCATTCCCTCCAACAACCCCAACCAAGACAGCCACGTGTGGAGCAAAGGGCATCGGAACGCCCAAGGCTTGTGTCTCGGCCCCAATGGGCTTGTTTACAGCTCTGAGCACGGCCAGAGCAATTGGGACGAATTCAACATCATTGAGCCAGGGCGCAACTACGGATGGCCCAACGTCGAGGGCGAATGCAACACCAACGCGGAACAGGCGTTCTGCGACGCCAACGACGTGATGGAACCCCTCAAGACGTGGTCGCCTTGCGCTGCCGTCAACGGAATCGAGTACTACGACCACTTGGGCATTCCAGAATGGCAGGGGTCTGTCTTGATGGCGGTGTTGGGCGGATTTGCCCTCAACGACAAACGTTTGAGCGTGCTCCACATGAGTGAGGACGGCCTGTCCATTGAAAGCGAAGACCAGTTCTTTTCTGAATTCAACCAGCGCGTTCGAGACGTTGCAATCAACCCTTACACCGGAGCCGTGTACCTCGCCTTCAACGGTCCGAGTTACCCAGGATCAGGGCTGAACGTCATCAAGGAATTCCGTCCGCAATCTGTCGACCAGGTGCAGGACTGGAGCAACGATCGGGGCTTGGACATGTTCCCCAACCCCACCTCGTCAAGCGTGCGAATCGAAGTGGGTGCAGCTT
Organism: uncultured Flavobacteriales bacterium; assembly: GCA_913041065.1. GTDB lineage: Bacteria > Bacteroidota > Bacteroidia > Flavobacteriales_D > Sanyastnellaceae > UBA11663. Next base: position 3,350 of record CAJWII010000111.1, on the reverse strand, counting down.
GGAACCTCGCAGAGGGAAGTGTCTACGACGTGCAAGGGAAAGAAATGTGGCGTGGAGTGCTGACGCCGGGTTTGACACTGGATGTCGCGTCTTGGAATCCTGGGACGTACTTCTTGGCAACCACAACTGACCAAGGGCACACGCTCTCTCGAACGTTGGTCGTGGAATGACCATGAGTGAGCTGTTGACTGGCAAAATCAGCCTGGCCTGTGCATCGTGGGCAATGGCCTCTATGTGCACCTGGGCCACTCCACATGCTGTCCTGGAACCCGACACCTTGTGGCAGCGCTTGGTCCGACTGGATTCAGCCGCGGTGTCCGCCTACGCTCCCCTGCTGCCTTCGGAGCAAATTGCCATGAGTCTTTGGGCCGCGGACACCGCCCTAACGACAGGATTTGGAAGCCCGGACGTCGCCAACGCCTTGAACGCGATTCCAGGGGTGTTGATGGAGACCCGCGGTCTCGGAGGCAGTCGAAGACTGAGCATCCGGGGATCATCGCTTCGAAGCCCATATGCCGTTCGCAACACCATGCTCTTCGTGCATGGCTTCTGTATGACAGAGGCCGATGGCACCAGCCCTGTGGAATGGTTGGAACCGCACTGGTCGGCCCCACTTCGCGTGGTCTCTGGACCCGCCGCCACCTCCCACGGTGGCGCCTACGGGGGCGCCATCCTCGTCGAACCTGACTTCCAGCCAGAAATGGCCCAAATGCGAACTTCCTTTGGAACCACGGGACGGACAGGCGGCCTGCAATCGCACACCAGCGTGCAGGGGTCAGGAAACGGATGGGAAGCGCGTCTGGCGCATGCACAAAACACAGGCTTCCGCACGTGGGAAAGCAACGAGCGTTGGCAGGCCGAACTGTCTCGACGTTGGCAAGGTGACAAGGCCTCTCATCACACTTGGCTTGCTCTTCTCGACGCGTCATGGGACCTTCCCGGCTCCGTGGACAGCCTCACCGCGGTCGAGACACCCGAGTTTGCCCCAGGTGGCAATTACAACGCCCACGTTCGTCGCCGTCGCGCGATTTGGGGACATCATGTGCAAGTCTCAGATGTCACTGTACTAGATAATCGAAGCACGGTCGACGTCTGGGCCCTCTTTCGGCTCACCGACAAGGTCAATCCTTTTGGTACGTCGCCATTTTTCAACGGGTACAAAGAAGAATCGGGTTCAGGTGCCAGCTTGCGCCTGCGTCAGAGGTGGGCACCCATCGAACGTCCTTCGTGGACCCTTCAAGCCGAATGGAACGCCATCACAACTTTGGACCAAGGGCGTTTTGGACTTTGGGACGACCCCGTGTTGGCCGCGACTGGGGCTCAGATGTACGATCTGACGGTGGAAGGGTGGCAAGCGCAGTGGACCCCATCTGTGGCCATGAGCCACCACAAAGGATGGCGTTTGGAAGCGAGCGTTGCTGCGTCCACACGCAAAAGAACGGCAGAAGGCACAGCGTCTGGCATAGGGTACAGCTCTCCGTTCAACGCGGCTGAGTGGCTGCCTAGGGTTGGCATCTCCAAAGCGCTCGGGCCCAAATTGTCTGTGTTTTCGCAAGCCAGCACAGGCTACAGCGACCCTACCAATTTTGAGACCTTGCCGTTTGAAGACGGGGCAGATGCGTCCGCTACGCTTGTAGCCGAACGCGCACGCTCGGTCGAAGCCGGCCTTCGTCATCCCGAATTCGAGTGCGTTTTGTACCATCAAGCCGTTCAAAGCCCCATCGTGGAACAAGTGGACAGCTTGGGAATTTCAACGTTCGTCAATGCCGACGCGTCGCTGCAAATGCAAGGCATCGAGACACGGGCCCAATGGCAAGGCGCACATCATGCCCTGTCATTGGCTGCGACGTTGCAGCATCACCTGTTGAAGGGCAAAAACCTGCCAGGTTCTCCTCCATGGATGGCCAACCTTCAATGGAGGTGGCAGCCGCGATGGGCTCAAACATGGAAAGCGCACACCTGGATTCGCGGCCTGGGTGAAACCCCGATGAACAATAGCAACACGGTCAGCCACCCCTCGCACTTGACCGCCAACGTCGAGTTGACCTGCCACATGCCGGGGCATGGTGTACAGATAACGCTGGGGTGCCGGAACCTGACCAACGCCACCTACTCAAGTTGGCACCAAGTGAATGCATTTGGCGGGAGGTTCTACAATCCTGCTCCGCCTCGCACCTTCACCTTGGGCCTGACCTGGCGCCACCGAAGCTGAGCCGCACAGGGTCAGAGGTCAATCACCACCTCCACACGTCGGTTGGAAGACCGGCCTTCCTCGGTCTCGTTGCCAGACAAGGGCATGGAATCTCCCAGGCCCAACACGTCCACCCGGGACGCAGCCACCCCCCTCGATTCCAAAAACAACCTCACAGCTTGAGCCCTTTCCAAGCTCAACGCCTCGTTGCTGGCTGCACTTCCCACGTCGTCTGTGTGGCCTTCCACCCTGACACGGACGTCTGGATGTTCAAGCATCCATGACGCCAAGCGCTCACACCCGCCCTGGTACGAGGAACGCAACAAGGACTTGCCTGTCTCAAACTGGATGGCCTCCAAGGTGAACACGACCCCATCCTCAATGGGGGTCAACCGGATGTTCACATTTTTGTCGGAGACGTCAGTGCCAGCCTTTCCTTGGCTGTACGACTCCACTTTGAACACAAACCCCTGGGCGGAAACCTCAAAGGTGTAATCCCCTTCCTCAGGCAATGGGATGGCAAACCCCAGGCTGGCCGTCGATTCCACGCTGGCCACGCGCGCGCCAGTTTGGGCGTTCACCAGCACCACCTCGGCATTCAACAGCTGGCCAGAAACGTTGTCCAACACCGTGCCCGACAAGACCGACACCTCGATGGGCTTCACGTCCTCATGCAATGGGATTTGCCAGAGGTCCAGATGGTCTGAGCCTCGGGTGGTCGCGAAATACGCCAAACTCCCGTCTGGGCTGACCATCAAACTGTTGTCCCGGCCGTGGCTGTTGATGTCGGGCCCGAGGTTCTTGGGCTCCCCCCAAGTCCCATCCTCTTGCAGACGAGACACAAACACGTCGAGTTGACCAAAGCCTGGATGGCCGTCGCTGCTGAAATAAAGCGTTTGACCGTCGGGGTGCAAAAACGGGCTTTCCTCGGTGTAAGCCGTGTTCACCAACCCAGGGAGCGGCTCCGGCTGCGACCAGCCTCCCGAAAACATGCGGCGACACATCACCAAATCAGAGGGTTTGTTCCTTCCCCTCGAAGATTGGGCAAAGACCAGCGTTTGTCCATCCGCGCTGACGGAGGGTTGGCTTTCCCAACCCGCGCTGTTGGGGGCGCCCAAATTTCTGCCCACACCCCACTCCCCTTTGGCCGGGTCCCATA
>CAJWII010000110.1 GCA_913041065.1 uncultured Flavobacteriales bacterium | reverse complement strand
CACCCATGATCCCCAATACGTACCCCGCGGTTTGGCCATGATGGACCAATTCACCGCCCCAAACCCGCCCGACGCCATCTTGCCCTGACCCCACGCCATGCCTGCCAACAAATACGCCCTTCTTCGGTACCGCATCATCGACCGGTGCCTGACCAACCCAGGAAAGCCGTTCCCGACGAAGGAGGAATTGCGTTTGGCCTGCGAAGAAGCGCTGTACGGGAGCGACGGGGAACGCATCAGCACCAGCACCATCGAGAAGGACCTGTGGGCGATGCGCAACGAGGCGGACCTGGGATACTACGCCCCCATCGAATACCACCGAGACGAGCGTGGATACAGCTACACCGAGGACGGGTACAGCATCAACGACATCCAACTGAACGACGACGACCTGGACGCCATCCGGTTCGCGACGAAGACGCTGATTCAGTTCAGGGAGTTGCCCATTTTCCAGCAATTCGACCAAGCCCTGGGCAAGATTGCCGACCGCCTGGAAGTCTCCCCCAACTTGGATACTGAAGGCGTGGAGAAGCACGTGCAATTTGAAAGCACGCCGCACGCGGCCGGGTCGGAGCACTTGGGGCCCTTGCTGCACGCCATCCGGGCGCACCACCCAATTTCCCTCACGTATTTGAAGTTCGCCGACACGCCGACCGAATCCAACTACGTGCTGGAACCCTACCTGCTGAAAGAATACCGGAACAGGTGGTACTTGCTGGGTTGGGACCCAGGTCGAGGCCACATCCGCACGTTTGGATGCGACCGGATTCGCGGCATCGCGGTCGACGACACTCAGACGTTCCAGGTCCAGCCATCGTTTGACGCCCGGAACTACTTCGAACACGCCATGGGCATCACCGTTCTGGGAGACGGAACGCCTGAAGATGTTGCGTTTCTCTGCGACCCTTTGCTCGCGAAATACCTGACGTCCCAACCCTTGCACAACTCCCAGACCATGGACCTCGACGAAAATGAGCAAGTGACGGTGAGGCTGAGGGTCATGCCGACGTTTGAACTGTTGCAGTGGCTGCAAGCCCATGCCAGCGAGCTCACCTTGTTGCACCCTGAAAGCATCCGGCGCTCCATGGTGGACAACCTCCAAAACGCCCTCGAACGACAAAAAATTTCGGGTCCGTAAATCCATTGCGGAGTGCCTTGGTCCCTTTGGTTCAGAGATAACAACCACTGAACCCCAACACCATGGCACTTCCCCTGAACCCCGCCCTCGTCTCCACCCCCAGTTCGATCGCCGACCTTCCCCAAGCCCACATGTGGGTGGAACGGTTTGCGCGTCCCCAGGGGTTCAGCCCCTACGCCTGGAACACCACGAAGCGCATCGCCATGGAAGTGTGGAAATGCCACTTCGCCAGACGCCCTTTCCGACGCACCCTCAACTTCATGCACCCCCTCTTCTACCAAATGATCCGCACGCCGGAGGGCCTTCCCCTGGTGCAAGCGCGCAACATGCGCGGATTCGTTTGAGACCTGCTCCTGAGGTTGGCATAAGATTATGTGTGTGAACAAGTTCCGTTTGATTTTGCGACCTCAGCACTAGGGAACCAAGCAACCATCTTGTATGTTGCAACGTTGTTTTCATCGAATCCTTTCCGTGATTCGTCGAAATCCATACCTGCAAGATGGACCACAGCAAGCACACCGAATTGGTTCCGATGCTGCAGCAAAGGCTGCGGTCTTCCGGACCCGAAGGCACCCCCTTGGGAGGTCGCTATGGCATCCTGCTGTCGTTCACCGGAACCGTGGAGAGGGACATCGTGCCACACCTCCTGCAATTGGCCGAGCGCAGTTTGGCCACGTCGGGGTGCAGCCGAAAGGAGATGAAGCGGGTTCTCTTCGTAACCATTGAGGCCGTACAGAATGTCATTCACCACGGCTACATCGACCCATCAGGGGACATTGCCCTCTACTTGACGTTGGAGAACACCCCCATTGGATTCCAAGTCCACTGCGGCAACTGGATGGCCACGTCGGACGCCGCAGCCTTGTCGGAGCGGGTGTCCCACTTGAACAGCCTCAACCACGCCCAACTGCGCAAACTCTACATCGACGTATTGTGCAACGGCGAGCAATCTGGCAACCAAGGCAACGCGGGTTTGGGGCTGATTTCCATGGCCAAGCGCACTCGCGGCCCCATTGAATTCGTGGCTGAGCCCCCCAAAGACGGGGTGCAACATGTGACCTTGACGGCCACCATCGAACCCTGAGGTTCGCGAATTAACTTGAGCCCGCCCTCAGGTTTTCCTGTCTTTTTTCTTGGCCGCGGGGAACAAAATGTTGTTCAGGATCAACCTGTATCCTGGGCTGTTGGGGTGCAAGTTCAAATCGGTGGGCGGGTCGTTGACCAGGTGCCGGTAATCTTCCGGATCGTGTCCGCCGTAATACGTCCACTGACCCAAGCCCAACGTCCCGTGGATGTATTTGGCCGTCGGCAGGTTCCGGTTGTCCCCCATGATGGTCACGTCGGGGCGGATGAAGTCCTTGCGGAAGGAAGTCGTTTGGCCCATGAATCCCGCAATCACACGCTCGTGACTTTGGGTCAGCATCGTGGGTACGATGTCCCATTTTGCAGAAAAATCGAAGAGCGTGAAGAAGTCGTTGATGGGCTTGATGCCGCCGTGGTCTTTGGTTCCGTCGATGTCCGAAAACTCGTACACCATCGGGTCCATTTCCAACCGGTAATCCTGGAAGGCCAAGCCCTCCTCGAAGTCCAGCTTGGACTGTGCGGAGGCGTCGGCAGGGTCCCCGTCAAACATGGGCCCACAAATGTCCAACCCCTGCGCCGCCAGAGCGATGTCGTAGCTGTCGGTTCCCGAACACATCGTGAACAAGAAACCGCCACCCAGGACAAAATCGCGGATCGTGGTGGCCACCTCACGCTTCATCTCACTCACTTTTTGGAAGCCCATGAATTGGGCTGTGGTGCTTTGGCGTTCCACCTCCGCCTGGTACCACGCTGCGCTCCGGTAGGCCCTGTAGAACTTCCCGTATTGCCCCGTGAAATCCTCGTGGTGCAGGTGCAACCAGTCGTACTTGGGAAGCTCGCCCGTCAAGATTTGCTCGTCGTACACCACGTCGTACGGGATTTCAGCGTAGGTCAGCACCAGGGTCACCGCGTCGTCCCACGGTTGCTTGCCGTCGGGGCTGTACACCGCCACTTTGGGCGTCACCTCCAGCTTCACGCGTTCCATATTCACCTCCGGATCCGCCACTTCCTGCAAAATCTGTGAGGCCTGCACGTCGGCAATGACTTGGTGGGAGACCCCACGAATGACACATTCGTTTTGGATTTCAGGGATGTTGGGCATCAAAAAACTGCCCCCTCGGTAGTTCAGCAACCACTCCACTTCCACCCCATTCTCCAAGACCCAAAACGCCACACCATATGCCTTGAGGTGGTTGGTCTGACTGTCGTCCATGGGTACCAAAATCTGAGCACTCCATGCCACACCCACCAGGGCCAACCCAACCAGACTCAACAATCCTCTGCGCATCCAGTCCATGTTGTCGAAGGTACATCCCATTAACGTCCCCGGGCCAACGCTCGACCCCAGGTCAAAACGGTGCGTCGCCCCCAGAGATGGGGTCGTCATTCATCTTCGACGGCAAGGTTTTGGTCACCGGCGCCCCGAAGGCTGCGTTGGGCTGCATCGCACCTCCCCCCAAGCCCAGGTCGCCGAAAGTGTCATAGTTGGCGAATTTGGCGAGGTTCTTGACGAACTTCATTTTGATCGTATCCAAAGCGCCGTGACGGTGTTTGGCCAAAATCAATTCGCCCAAGCCGGCGGTGTCAATCCCGTCTGGGTGCTCTGTGATGCCGTAATACTCGGCGCGGTAGATGAAGGCCACAATGTCCGCGTCTTGCTCAATGGCTCCAGATTCACGCAAGTCCGACAGCAAGGGCCGCTTGTCCCCACCCCGGGTTTCCACGTTCCGGCTCAACTGAGACAGCGCAATGATGGGCACGTCTAGCTCCTTGGCGATGCCCTTGATCGACCTAGAGATGCTCGAAATTTCCTGCTCTCGGTTCCCCTTGTCGCTGCCCGCGCTCATCAGCTGCAAGTAGTCGATGATCACCATGTCAATGCCGTGTTGCGCCTTCAATCGACGGCACTTGGCGCGCAACTCGAAGATGTTCAACCCCGGCGTGTCGTCGATGAACAGCGGCGCCTTGCTCAGTTTGCCACAACGCGAGTGCAGCTGCTGGTATTCGTGTTCTTCCAGATTGCCCTTCCTGAATTTGTCGCTGTTGATTTCCGTTTCCGAGGAGATCAAACGCTGCACGAGCTGCACAGCCGACATCTCCAAGCTGAACACAGCCACGGGAATGTCGTGGTCCACCGCCATGTTGCGGGCCATCGACAGCACGAAGGCCGTCTTGCCCATGCCGGGACGTGCCGCGAGCACAATCATGTCCGAGCGTTGCCAACCGCCCGTGATTTTGTCCAAATCGTGGAACCCCGAAGGCACTCCGCTGACGCCATCCTCGTTGTTCCGAGCGGCCTCAATGTCGTCCAACGCTTGACGCATGACCGTGCTCATGCTCTCGTAGCTCTTGCGGATGTTGCCTTCCGCGACCTCGAACAACTTCGACTCCGCTTCGTCCAGCAGATCAAACACGTCGGACGTCTCGTCGTACGCCTTCTCAATGATGGCGTTGGACACCCGGATCAATTCCCGCTGAATGTGCTTCTGCGCAATGATGCGGGCATGGAATTCCACGTTGGCACTGCTCGCAACACGAGACGTCAACGACGCCACGCGGTGGCTGCCGCCAAGCATGTCCAACTTTCCGTCTTTGCGCAGTTGCTCTGTGACCGTCAGCAGGTCAATGGGCTCGGAGTTGTTGAACAAGGTTTGGATGGCGCGGAACACCTCGCCGAACGCTTCCACGTAGAAACTCTCAGGCTGAAGCACGTCGATGACCGCATTGACCGCGGACTTCTCGACCATCATGGCCCCCAACACCACCTCCTCCAGCTCCTTTGCTTGAGGCTGAATCTTGGCACCCGGAATGGCCGGAACACCTGCGCGCACAAGGTCTCTGGGACGGTTGGACGAAGACGTGCTTTGGGGAGAGGGGGCGTCAAACATGGGTTCGAAAGGTACATTCCCCTTCACGACCGTTATCCACATCTTTTCATCCCTGTTTTGCACATCCACGCCGCACTGCATTGCCACCTCAAAACGCCAAACTAATTTTGTCCCATGGGCGACATGATACACTTCCCGCAGGAAGAACCGGATTTCAACGTGGCATTGTCCACCAGCATGGTGATTTTTGGCTTCGATGGCGTAGACCTGAAGATTTTGCTGGCCAAAAGCACGCGGCCCCCGTTTGAAGGTGCCCTGTTTTTGCCCAGCCGCTACTTGAAGGCCAACGAGGAGCTGCTCCTTTCTGCCAAGAAGATGTTCAACGACCTGTTTGGGTACGACAACCCCAGCATGGTGGAACAACTTCGGGCCTTCGGCCAGGTTTTTCGTCACCCCGGTGGCCGTGTAGTCAACATCGCACACTACGCGTCGGTGAACACCGACGACTTCCGCACTGAGGAATGGGAACACCACGGCATGCACTGGGTGCCAGTGAACGAGGTCCCCGACTTGGCGTTCGACCACAACGACATCGTCGACTACGCCCGGGAGCGACTCAAGCGCAGGGTGCGTCGCCGTCCAGTAGGGTTTGACCTGCTCCCCAAAGAATTCACCTTGGGTCAGCTCCAAAATCTCTACGAAAAGGCCATGCGCAAGACGTTCGACAAGCGCAACTTCCGGAAGAAGCTTTTCAAGTCGAAGCTCCTTGTTGACCTCGAGAAAAAATCCGACGGTTCAGGCTACGGCCAGCACAAGGGCAGCCAACTTTACAGCTTCAACGATGAAGCCTACAGCATCATGACCCTGAAAGGGTACGACTTCGTGTTCTAAAGGAATTGCCCGGCCCAAATGCCGAGGCGCTTTACAGGCCAAACGCAGCCTTGACCTCCGCCACCTTGTCGAGCTTCTCCCACGGGAACAACTCCACTTCCACTGTTCTCTCTTCTCCACCCTCGTGGGTGACAAAGGTCTTCGCGACCTTCTGCGGAGTCCGTCCCATGTGGCCGTAAGCCGACGTCTCGCTGTAGATGGGGGAACGCAGTTGGAAGCGGGTCTCGATGTCAAAAGGACGCATTGGGAAAATTTCCAACAGCTTCTGCGCAATCTCTCCGTCGGTCATCGACACGTTGGACTTGTGGTAGGTGTTGACGAACAAGCCCACCGGGTCTGCCACACCAATGGCATACGCCACTTGGACCAACGCCTCATCCGTCACGCCA
>CAJWII010000109.1 GCA_913041065.1 uncultured Flavobacteriales bacterium | reverse complement strand
GCTTGCTCGCCTCGGCGAGGTAGCTGTCGAAGGTGGTTTCCTTCACCACAGAATCGCGGTCCATGACCGTGTTGTGGATTTGGGTCGCCGCCAAGGCAAACTCCGCGCCAGTGGACTCCACAGTCACGTCGTACGCGTCGTAACGCGGCGAGCCGTCTGCGGACACGGTGGCCAGACCAAAGACGTTGGCGCCAATCGGCATGGGCTTGCCCTCTGCCGTTTGCAAGTGCTCCCCGTTTTCGCCGGTGGCGAACGCGGCGCTTCCAATGTTTTCACCGCCATCGCCTCGACCGTAACCAAGCGCGATGCCGACGGTGCCTGGGGTTTGACCTGGCTGCATGAAGGCGGGCAACTCGACCGACTGGCCGTTCACCGTTACCTTCACCACAGAAGCCTTGTCGCGCTGGGCGATGTAGGTGTTCAATCCCATCGCTTCCATGTCCACGCGGGCCATGGTCACGTAGTTGTCCCAAGTGACTTTCGACACAGGGTCAGGCGTCTCCTGAAGCATGGGGTTGCCGGCTTGGTCGCCGAACCCGATGGCCTGCTTTTGGTACAGCGCCAATTCAATTGCACCGCCCTTGGCCGCGGACAACTGGCGCACGGAGGCGCTCACGTCGTTGCCCAATGCAGCGGCTGATCCCGGCATGGCCTCTCCTGTCATGTAGAATCCGTCGTGCAACGATCCGTTCCAAGACGCGTCGTTGTACATGGCCTCTGACGTGTAGCCACCACTGTGCGTGGTGCGCACCACATCGTACCAAGCGGCAGGTTGTCCGGCCCATGCCAAGAAGCTTTCGCCTGCAGCACGGGTGTCAAACAACGGCTGGATGGTCGGCTGAGCCAGGTCCACACGGGTTCCCCCAATGCGGAGGTCCATCCAGTTCTCCAACCAGTGGTGGTCGGGGGCCATGGCCGTGCAACGAGATGCAGATTCGTCGGCGAACCATGAGGTGCTTACGCTGAACTTGACCTTGGCCAATCCAGTACGGAACGCTTCCTTGTCTGCGGCGTGGTACGCGGGGTTGGTGCCGTGCATCACCATGGCAGACACGCGGCCTGCGTTCATGTCTTGCACAAGCTTGACAAACGCCGAGTCATCTCCGGCGAACAAGCAGTCTCCGCTGTATTTCACAGTCGTGCCGTCCGCACCCAACGCAGTGTTGATGGCGGCCGCCACAAGTTGGGCGTCCACGTCGTTCGCGCCGGCCACAACCAATCCTGCAGAGCCTGCACGTTTGAGGTCGTTCGCTGCGGTCGTCACGGCAGCAGCCGCGCGCTCGTCCAATTCAGGTGCTGCACCCTGACCGGTGATGGCTGCGTGAAGTGCTGCCAACACCTTGCCGTGTTCAGACGGCTTGACCATGGTGCGCGTGTCGGCGTTGGTGCCGGTCAAGCTCATCACGGATTCAAATGCATGGAGCTTGGACATCGTTCCGTTTTCCGGACGACGTGTCTTCACCCATTCTGACTCGTAGTACGCGGCGTCGCCCCACGTGCCCAAGAAGTCGGCGCCCACCGTGACCACCGTTTGGGCTGCTGAGAATTCGAAGCCTGGGAATGTGTCCACGCCGGTGTGCAACTTGGCCGCTTTGCGAAGTGCGTTGTGGCTGACAGCGTCCACTTGCACGTGGTCCGCTCCATGGGCCTGACAGAAAGTGTCGATGGTGCGCTGCAGAGACGGGCTCAACACTGTGTTGGTCAACACAACCTTGCGGCCAGAAGCCGACATCGCTTTGGTCACTTCTGCGTCCAACGCATCCCAGGATGAGCCTGCACCGGCGAGGTGAGGTCCTTGGAGGCGTGCGCTGTCGTACAAGCCCATCACGGAGGCATTCACGCGAACGTTGGCGTGGCCGACCCCAGTGGCGGTGTTGCTCTTGATGAAAATGGGACGGCCCTCACGGGTTTTGACCAGCACGTTCACGTAGTCCTGACCGTTGTAATACGTCGAGGCGTAGTGGTTGGCCACACCAGGAGTCACCTCTTCCGGCTTGTTGGTGTAAGGGATGCTCTTGACCACAGGGGTCTCGCACGCTGCCAACGTGGCGGCGGCCAGGGAAAAGCCCATGAACTTCAAGAAGTCCCGGCGGCCTGTGGTGGCCGAAGTCAAGGCCTCGTTGCTGAGTGCCTCGTCGATGGCTTCGTGTTGCGGGAATTCTTGACCCTGGAGTTCTTGGAAAGCCTCCGTCTGGTGCAAGTCGTCGAGTCCCGTCCAGTAGCGTTTGTTGTTCGCCATGTTCATTCGAATCTGTCGTGGTTGCTCGTTGCGATCAGTAGTGACACTTGGCGCACTCCCAACCACCCATTTCTTTGACCGTGATCTTGTCGTCCTCGAGGATGCGACGCAACTCCTCGTTGCCTCGGACGTCGTCCTTCATGCGGTCGTGCATTTCCTCGTAGTAATCGCTGCTCGCCAGGTCGATGGAGGCCTTGTTGTGGCACTCAATGCACCAACCCATGGTGAGGGTGGGCTTGCTCAACTCAATCAAGCCTGGGTACTTGTCGATCAAGGTGTTGATGTGGTCGACCGACGCGATGCGGCCTGCACTCCACGTCTCCACGTCGCCATGGCAGTTTTGGCACTGCAGCCCGCCGACCACAACGTGCTGTTGGTGGCTGAAATACACGTGGTCAGGCAAATTGTGCACCTTGTTCCACTTGATGGGCTCGCCGCCAAAGCTGTCCTGAGGCGAAGAGTGGCCGTAGTTGCCCGCGCCGTCCAAATAGGTCCCTGTTTCGGGGTCAAAACCAATGGCCGCGTAAATCTTGCCGATTTCAACTTCGCCATACCGCGACCCTTTCTTCACCGCCTTGTGGCAGTTCATGCACACGTTGGTGGAGGGAATGCCAGCGTGCTTGGATTCGTACGCGCTGTGGTGGCAGTACTTGCAATCCACCTCGTTCTCACACACGTGGACCGAGTGGATGAACTTGACCGGCTGCTCAGGCAGGTAGCCTTCGTACACCCCGACCCCCATCAATCCTTGGTAGCCCTTCACCACGCCAAACGCCAACACGAAAACACCGAGGATGGACACAAAGACCATGTTGTTCCATGCCCAGGCCCGGAGGCGCTCGGAATAGCGGAGGTCGTCGAGTTGAGGTTGGCCCTCACGCTCGCGAATGGCGTTGGTCAACCCACGGTTCACGCCTGACGCGCTCATCGCGATCAATAGGAACATGACCAAAAGGATCACAAACCACAGCGTGGAGCTGTCGCTGGATTCCTCCACTGGCATCTCGTCGATGTTGATGCAGCCGTTGTCAGAATTGTCAGCCACCGCGACATCCGGAGGGTTTTGGACGTAAGCCATGATGTCGCGAACGTCGTCGGCAGAAACCGCTTGCGCACTCATCCAGCCATACGTACCAACGTAACGGTCCACCAAAGACTTGATGTACCCGTCTCCGGTGGAAGCCGCGCCCTGGGGGTTTTGAATCCACTGGACCAGGAGCTCGTCGCTGGCGCCCCACCGGTCGGCAATGCCTGCCAAACCAGGAGCAGCCAACACGTCCGCCGTCACGAGGTGACATGAGGCACAATTGGCGTTGAACAACGCTTGTCCGTTTTCCACGTCGCCTCCTTCCCAGATGGATTGCGCAGACATCGTCTGCGCGGTCATCATGGCCGCGACGGTGAGAATGCGCCCCAAGCCCGCAAGCCTTGGGAATCGCTTAAAATTCTTGTTTCGCATGTCGATTGAGTACCCTCTCAATTTGAACACGAAAATAAGGAGAATCTCAGGCCCTTCGCTAAAACGTCACGGGAATGTCACGAACAGCGGGCATTTAGAATCGTTCCGAGGGTTCGAAGCGCACCGCAGGCATCTTAAACGTCCCATCTGATTCACAGAAGTTGATCCAGACGCGCCCGTCGGCACGCGAGACGCAGATATCTTTGGGCACCATGAACACCCCTTCCTCATTTGGCCTCTGCCTGTGGCTCCTCGCAGCAGGCCTTGTCCTTCCCCAAGTGGGTTTCGCCCAAGCTGACACCAACCAAACTGGGGGAGAAACGTGGTGGAAGGGGTTGTTCCGAGGGGGTGTAGAAACACCTCAAAATCTCCCGGAAAACGCCCACGAGGTCCCCGACACCACAGCCGTCATCTCGGCGTTGGATTCCACAACGTGGCAACCGCAAGTCGCCCCGGAGAAACCCAACGCCGTCGAGGCCACCTGGAACATGCCTGACACGCTGAGGTCCTTGGATTCTTTGGCCAAACTGGATCCCGCGCCTTTGCAAGGCTTCCGGGTGCAGATTTACTTCGGGGACTTGCAAGAAGCCCGCGCCGTGCGCGCCGCGTTCAACCGAGCTTGCCCTGACGTGGCGAGCCACCTCCACCCCATCGACCCCAATTACGCGGTCACAGTGGGGAATTTCAGGGATGCTTGGTCTGCCCAACGGGCCGTGCAAAGCGGCTCTCTTGGAACATGGGACAACGTGCTGGTGATCCCCAGCGACATCGACCTTCCAGACTTGGAATGAATGCCTTCCACGATGGACGCGGCGCCATCCTGGTCACACTCAGTCTTCGAGCTTCTGCTTGACTTCGACTTCCTCGTAGGCTTCGACCACGTCGCCGACTTTGATGTCGTTGAAACGGTCGATGTTCAAGCCGCATTCGAAGCCTTTCAGCACCTCCTTCGCGTCGTCCTTGAATCGCTTGAGCGAACCCAAGGTGCCGGTGTACACCACCACGCCTTCGCGGATGACCCGCACCTTGCTTGAACGCAAGATCTTTCCTTCAGTCACGAAGCAACCGGCAATGGTGCCCACCTTAGAGATCTTGAACGTCTCGCGGATTTCCGCAGAGCCGACAATGTTCTCCTCAATCTTTGCACTGAGCAAGCCCTCCATCGCGTCACGCATCTCCTCGATGGCCTTGTATATGATAGAGTACAGCTTGATTTGGATCTCTTCCTGCTCCGCGAGCTTCCGGGCCGATGCCGAAGGGCGCACCTGGAATCCGATGATGATCGCATTGGACGCGGAGGCCAAAAGCACATCCGAGTCCGACACCTGACCCACGGCTTTGTGGATGATGTTGACTTGGACCTTCTCTGTGCTCAGCTTCTGGAGCGAGTCGCTCAACGCCTCGATGGAGCCGTCCACATCGCCCTTGATGATGAGGTTCAATTCCTTGAATTCCCCGACTTCGATCCGGCGGCCCAATTCCTCGAGCGTGACTGTCTTCTGCGTCCGGACACCTTGTTCACGCTGAAGCTGTTGGCGCTTGGTCGCGATGGCGCGGGCGTCCTTTTCGTCTTCGAAGACGTTGAATTTGTCCCCTGCGTTCGGAGCGCCATCAAAACCAAGCACCGACACAGGCGTGGCAGGACCAGCCTCGTCCACACGTTGGCCGCGCTCGTTAAACATGGCCTTCACCCGGCCGCTATGCTGGCCCGCGAGCATGGCGTCGCCGACCTTCAAGGTGCCGGCTTCCACCAACACGTTGGTCACGTAGCCACGGCCCTTGTCCAAGCTGCTTTCGACCACTGTGCCGAGGGCGCGCTTGTCGGGGTTGGCCTTGAGCTCGAGTATTTCCGATTCGAGCAAAACCTTCTCCAAGAGTTCCTCGACGTTGGTGCCAAACTTGGCGGAGATTTCTTGACACTGGAACTTGCCACCCCAGTCCTCCACGAGGATGTTCATTTCCGCCAGTTCCTGGCGAATGCGGTCGGGGTTGGCCGTGTCGCGGTCCACCTTGTTGATGGCGAAGATCATGGGAATTTCAGCCGCCTGGGCATGGTTGATCGCCTCCTTCGTCTGTGGCATGACGCGGTCGTCCGCCGCCACCACGATGATGGCCAAGTCGGTCACTTGGGCACCGCGGGCACGCATGGCCGTGAACGCCTCGTGACCCGGTGTGTCGAGGAAGGTGATCTTCTTTCCGCCGTCGAGCTCCACCGCATAAGCACCAATATGCTGGGTGATGCCGCCTGCCTCGCCAGCGATGACGTTGGCCTTGCGAACAAAGTCAAGCAACGACGTCTTTCCGTGATCGACGTGACCCATGACTGTCACAATCGGTGGGCGAGACACCAAGTCCTCAGCGGAGTCTTCCTCGACCACGATGGACTCTTCCACCTCGGCGCTGACAAACTCCACCTCAAAGCCAAATTCTTCGGCAATGATGGTGATGGTCTCCGAATCCAAGCGCTGGTTGATGGACACCATGATGCCCAACGTCATGCACGCCGAAATGATTTCATTGACCCCACAATTCATCATTGTGGCCAACTCGGCCACCGTGACGAATTCGGTCATCTTCAAGATGCTTTCTTCCAATTGCGACTGGAGGTTGCTTTCCTCGTGGCGCTGTTGGATGGCGTCGCGCTTGCGG
>CAJWII010000108.1 GCA_913041065.1 uncultured Flavobacteriales bacterium | reverse complement strand
GCCTCCCCTTGCTCCAAGCCAATTTCGCACGCCTCTTGCAGCAGGGGCACACGCAAGCCCGTTTGGCGAATGCCATCCAAAGGCAACGTCAAAAAGATGCCGTTGAACACCTGATATGGGTGGCTCACCACCGACCGATAATCCTTCTTTTCACGCATGATTGGGCAAAATTACCCCGTACTTTTGAAACCATGCGCATCGACATTGTGACTGTGTTGCCAGGGCTCCTGAAAGGGCCTTTTGACGAAAGCATCGTGAAACGAGGCATCGACAAGGGCTTGGTGGAAGTGCACGTGCACAACCTCCGAGATTGGAGCACCAACAAGCACAACAAGGTGGACGACGCACCTTTTGGGACTGCACCGGGAATGGTGCTCGCCATGCAGCCCTTGCACGACGCCATCACGGACTTGCAATCGCAACGCGACTACGACGAAGTGATCTTCTTGACCCCGGATGGCGAGACGCTGGCTCAGCCGCGGGTCAACCAGCTCTCCCTGTCAGAGAACCTAATGCTCATTTGCGGGCACTACAAAGGCATCGACCAACGTCTTCGTGACCATGTCATCACCTTGGAACTGAGCATCGGAGACTACGTGCTGAGCGGCGGCGAGTTGGCCGCTGCCGTGCTCACTGACGCCCTGGTTCGTCTGGTGCCTGGTGTGATTGGAGACGAAACAAGTGCGTTGAGCGACAGTTTTCAAGACGGGTTGTTGGCCCCACCGGTGTACACCAGGCCTGCGGAGTACAACGGTTGGAAGGTGCCAGACGTGCTGCTCAGCGGGAACCACGCCGCCATCGATGAGTGGCAAGAAGCGCAAGCGCTTGCCCGGACCAAAGCCCGCCGTCCCGACCTGTTGGAAGGACGGGATGGGTGATGTGTCGCCCGCTCGCGTGGATTCCTTCACAGAAGCAGGTGGACAACTGGCCATTATTCTTGGGCGAAAGCGCCGCTGACTCCAGGAATTTCCGTAATATTGCACCCCGAAATGGCCAAACCTCACCGGAGGAGCCCTCTTTCAACAAGCAACCAGCACACCATGGACCGCATCAAAGACATCACCGCCAAGTTGGTCGAAACCAAGGATTGGCCTGAGTTCGGCGCCGGCGACACCGTCACCGTGACGTTGAGGATTAAGGAAGGCAACAAGGAACGCCCCCAGGCATTCCAAGGTGTGGTCATCCAGCGCCGCGGATCTGGAGCGACGGAAACGTTCACCGTCCGCAAGATTGCCAGCGGCGTGGGTGTCGAGCGCATCTTCCCCATCTCATCCCCCTCTGTGGACAGCATTGTGGTGAACAAGCGAGGCAAAGTCCGTCGCGCCCGCATCTACTATTTGCGTGCGCGCACCGGAAAATCCGCCCGCATCAAGGAGCGCCGCGTCGCGCGTTGAACCACACGTTCTTCGCGTCAAAAAAGCCAACCTGACGGGTTGGCTTTTTTGTGCTCGAAGGTTTCCTCAGCGAATCCTTCACTTCGCCATCACCTCGTCCACTGCACGAAGGATGTCGGCCTCCTGGGATTGTGCGCTGGTCGCAAGTTGGGCGCAGATGTTTTGCACCTCAGCCACTCTGACCTGGTCTTCCAAGTCGCCGCAGTTGATGCGCGCGTTGAGCACCGCACCCATGACAGCCGTACGCAAGCACATGGCACCCACGCCAGCGTCAGTGACGCTGTTGGGGTTGCCGTCTTTGGCCATGGCCGCGGCCAACGGCAAGGCATCATGGGCCAACTGGGCCACCTTCAATGGAATGTCAATGGCGTTCAACGTCGCGTCCTGGATGGCTTGATGACGCTTCGCCTGTTGGGCATCGGTGTCTTTTGGCATGCCGTACGCCGCCATGATGGCGTCGAAGGCCGCGGTGTCTGCGTCGACCAACTCCAGCAAGTCGTTTTGAAAGGCCAAACCTTGCTCGGCGTGTTGGCTGAACGTCTCCCAGCGGTCGTCCCAACCCCGCTTGTGGGCGCTGAGGTTCGCCACCATTGTGGTCAACGCCGCACCCAGCGCACCCGCGTAAGCGGCGATGGAGCCTCCACCTGGCGCAGGCGCCTCTGAAGATGTGGTGTTGGCGAACTGGGTCAAGGTCATGCCGACAAGCGGTGCGCTGCTTTGGTCGGCGATGATGTACTCGATGACGCGCTTTTGTGAGTCGAAGGGCGCCAAATCGTCCAAACCCAGTGATTTCACAGCAATCTTGACCTTCTCCGCCTCGCTGATTCCAAATGAACGCTGTTGCTTCCGCAAGTAGTGGTCGGCCGCGTCCAACAACACCCGCAACGGCAACAGCCCAACGAGTTCAGAACCTGTCACCCGAATGCCACGGGCCTGGGCCTTCGCGCACGCCTCGTCGAAAGCCACGTGGACGGGTGTGACGTGGATGTCGGTGAGGTTCAAAGAGAGCTGCGCAATTCCATACTCTTCGATGTACCAACCGATGCCCTTCACGGCCTTCAGCGATCCTGGGGTGCGCATGGGATTCCCCGCGTCGTCGAGGACAGCCGGTCCAGTGATGCCGCCGCGCTTCTTGATCCGCCCCGCCTCACGAATGTCGAAGGCGATGGCGTTGGCCCTCCGGCTGGAGGTCGTGTTCAAGTTGATGTTGTACGCGATGAGAAAATCCCGGGCGCCCACGGCTGTGGCCCCAGTTTTCTTGGCGCGATCGTTGAATTCAGAGGGACCAAAGTCCGGCGCACCGTCCTCGGTCGCCAACTTGGCCAACCCCTCATACTGTCCCTGACGGCACACCGCCAAGTTCTTGCGCTCTGGACGCTTGGCTGCAGACTCATAGAAGTAGCCGGGGATGCTGAGCTCCTTCCCAACACGCTCCCCGACCGCACGGGCCACCTCGATGCAATCTTCCATGGTCACACCTGCCACGGGCACAAACGGACAAACGTCTGTGGCGCCCATGCGTGGGTGCTCGCCCGAGTGTTTGGACATGTCGATCAACTCCGAGGCCTTCTTGATTAAACGGAACGCCGCTTCCCCCACCGTCTCAGGCGGGCCCACAAACGTGATGACCGTGCGGTTGGTGCTCTTGCCTGGGTCGACGTCCAAGAGCTTGCAGCCCTCCCCCATCTCCACAACAGAAGCCACGGCCTGAATCACCTCAGGGCGCCGTCCCTCGCTGATGTTGGGGACGCATTCAATCAATCTTTGCATGAAGCCAAAGTAGCGTGGACCCTGGCCGAGTGATGGGGCCTTACGCCTCCCAGATTTCACCGTTCACGAACACCTTATCCACATACGGGTCCGTGAATCGGTAGGCTAACTCCTGCAGCCCCTCGAGCGGCTTGGTCAAGATGAAATTGGCGCGATGTCCTCGTCCAAGAGCCCCCACCTCGTGGGACAATTCCATCGCTGCCGCGCCGTTCAGCGTTGCGGCTGCAATGGCTTCCAACGGGGTCATGCCCATCTTCAAGCTGCCCAAGCGCACCACCATGCCCATGTCACCGCTTGGCGCCGACCCTGGGTTGTGGTCCGTGGCCAACACAAGTGGCAACCCGGCATCGATCAAGGTCCTCGCAGGCGTGTAGGGAATGCCCAGGAAGTGGCTGCATCCAGGCAACGCCACCGGGTACGTCGGATGGGCCTCCTCGAGCGAGCCGGCTTCCACCCCTTCAATCAGGGCCTGAATGGCCTCCGATCCGCACACTTCAAGGTGGTCCACCGACAAACTTCTTTTATTGATGCATAGGTTCACACCACCAATCTCATTAAACTGATTCACATGGACTTTTGACTTAATCCCATGGGATTCAGCGGCATTCAAAAGCAGCTCTGTTTCCGCCATGCCGAAGTAGCCCTTTTCACAGAAAACATCCACGTAATCCACCAACCCCTCGGACAGCAACGCAGGGAGCATGTCGTTCACCACGTGTTTCGTGTACGCCATGGCGTTTGGAAACTCAGGTGGCACCGCATGGCACCCCAGGAAGGTTGCCTTCACCGGGATCGGCAAGGCTTCCTTCAACCTGGCCACCACGCGAAGCGTTTTGCGCTCCGCTTCGAAGGTCAAGCCGTATCCTGATTTGACCTCCAACGCGCCCACGCCCTGGGCCATGACTGCATGAATGCGGACCAAGGCGTCCTCATAGAGCTCGTCCTCAGACATGGCCTGGAGCATTTTGGCAGAATTCAGGATGCCGCCGCCCTGCTCCGCAATCTCTTGGTATGTCGCGCCCTCCAACCGCATCAAAAACTCCTCCGAACGGTCCTTGGCGAACACCGAATGGGTGTGGCTGTCGCACCAGGAAGGAATCACATACCGTCTCTGGGCATCCACGATGGTCAATCCAGACCAATCCGCAATGCCAGGAAAGGCAGACATCTCCCCAAAGTCCACCACGACACCATCCTCCACCGCAAGCCATGCATCGTCCAACATCGGAAACTTCGCCATCTCTCCCCCAGCCACATGCCGCGGCACCTCGTCAAACACCCCGACCAGTCCCTTGATGTTTTTGAGCAGTGTACGCATGCCACGCAAGGTATACCTTCGCAAGAATGGCGGGCAACACCTTTGGCAACTTGTTTCGTGTGACCACCTTTGGCGAGTCACACGGCCCTGCGCTGGGTGGCATTGTGGACGGGTGTCCAGCGGGACTTGCGATCTGCGTGGACACCATTCAACAGGAGTTGAACCGGCGCAAGCCTGGCCAATCCAAGCTCACCACGCCTCGCAAGGAATCCGACCTCGTGGAAGTCCTGTCTGGGGTCACAACCCGTGACGCAGGCCTCACCACCACGGGTGCACCACTCGGGTTCATCCTGCGCAACGACAACGCCAAGCCGTCCGATTACAGCCACCTGGAGAACACCTTCCGTCCTTCCCACGCAGACTTCACGTACGAAGCCAAGTACGGCTTGCGCGAAGTTGCAGGGGGTGGACGAGCCTCGGCCCGGGAGACGGCGTCAAGGGTGGTGGCAGGCAGCGTGGCCCGGCAATTCCTGGCGACGCTGGGCGTCGAGGTCGGGGCCTACGTGGAGCGCGTGCAAGACATCGGCATGCCCTTGCCCCCGTCGTTCCACAGCCGAGACGAGGTCGACGCCCACCCTGTCCGATGCCCCCACCCCGATACGGCGCGCCGCATGGCCGAGCGCATCGAAGAGGTGCGCCACGCAGGCGACACCGTGGGAGGCGCCGTTGTGCTTGTCGCGCGGGGCGTGCCAGCGGGTTGGGGAGAACCGGTGTTTGACCGATTGCACGCCGATTTGGCCAAGGCCATGTGGTCGCTGCCCGCCACCAAGTCCTTGGAATTGGGCTCAGGCCTGAGTGGCACCCTGATGCGCGGCACAGAGCACAACGACGCATTCGTCCACCGAGGCGATCGAATCGGCACCGCCACCAACCGCAGTGGAGGCATCCAAGGCGGCATCAGCAACGGCGAGGACATTGTCCTGCGCGTCGGATTCAAACCCGTCGCCACGGTGATGTCGCCCGGTCAATCGGTGACCCGCGAGGGGAAACCGATCGAGGTCCGAGGCCGCGGAAGGCATGACGCCTGCGTGTTGCCACGCGCTGTGCCCATGGCGGAAGCCATGGCTTGCCTCGTATTGGCCGACCATGCCCTGCGCCAGCGCGCAGCACGCCTTACCTTCGGGGCATGAGTACCTCATCTCGTTTGGCCCTGCATTGGCAGGTCCTGATTGGCCTTGCGCTGGGCGTGGCGTACGCCTGGGCAAGCATTCGGTTGGGATGGAACGACTTCACCCTTGACTACATCCAACCGATTGGCGACATCTTCATCAACATCCTCAAGCTCATTGCTGTGCCGCTGGTGCTGTTCAGCATCATTGGCGGTGTGGCGTCGTTGGGCGACGTAAAAAAGCTTGGACGCCTGGGGGCCAAAACCTTGGGGCTTTATCTGCTGACCACCTTCTTTGCCGTGACGCTCGGCTTGGTGTTGGTGAACCTGTTCCAGCCTGGCGCAGGGGCCAGCGACTCACTCAAAACCTCCAACCGAATCCGATACGAGCTCTGGCGGGACGCCAACGGCATCGACGTGCTGGACGACCTCCAACTTTCTGCCGCCCCAGAGAATGCAGCTGTGGTGAAAGAGATACGCAGCCAACAGGAGGGGCTGAACGCGTGGGTGGAAGACAAGCTCAAGAAGGCGGACAACGCTGCCGAGAGTGGTCCACTGCAGCCCTTGGTGGACGTGGTGCCCAAGAACATCTTCCGGGCGCTGAGCGACATGGCGATGCTTCAGATCATCTTCTTCGCGGTCTTCTTTGGCATCGTGCTTGTGCAGGTGGAAGAACCCAAGCGAGGGGCGCTTTTGAAAGCCGTCGACGGGCTGAACGACGTATTTGTGGGAATGGTGTGGATGGTGATGAAGGCGATGCCCCTGTTCGTGTTTGCGCTCATGGCAGGCCAAATTGTCAAAGCGGCTGGCACCGAC
>CAJWII010000107.1 GCA_913041065.1 uncultured Flavobacteriales bacterium | reverse complement strand
AACAGCTCCGTGAGCGCTGCAGCAGCGAGAACCGAGAACTTCAGCTTGCTCATCCGGTTGTCCTCAAGGGTGACGCCATCAGGATAAGCCATGGAGCGTGAGGCGTCCATGACAATTTGGCAACGCAGGTTGGTCTCCTCTTCGTAGCGCTTGACAAACATCTTGTCCGTGCGGGCGTAGAGTTTCCAGTCCAAATGCTTGGTGGACTCGCCAGGGTTGTGTAGACGGTGTTCCGCGAATTCTACGCTGAATCCGTGAAATGGGCTCTTGTGCATGCCCGTGATGAACCCTTCCACCGCTTGGCTGGCCAAAAACTCAAGCCGTCCGAGGCGTTGTTGCAGTTCAGGTGTGGGTTGAATGGGCATGGAAATCGAGTGGGATGGGGCCAAACAAAACGTCCCCACCAAAATAGGCAGGGACGTCGAATTCAGTTCTGGCTGAGAATCACATCAACGCGTCGAGCTTCTCCTGAAGCACGTTCTTGGGCACAGCGCCCACGCTCTTGTCCACGACCTCGCCGTTCTTCAGGAACAAGATGGTGGGGATGTTGCGAATGCCAAAACGTTGGCTCACCGCGCTGTTGTGGTCCACATTCACTTTGCCGACGACGGCTTTGCCTTCGTTGTCGTTGGCCAATTCTTCCACCACGGGCCCGACCATGCGGCAAGGGCCGCACCATTCTGCCCAAAAGTCGACGAGCACGGGCTTGTCGCTGTTGATTGCGAGCTCTTCGAAGTTCGCGTCTGTCAATTCTACTGCCATGAGTTCTGTTGTTTTCTACACTAGGGTAACAAAGGTATCCGCACGGGGTTCTCAGCCAAGGCAAGACGCCTTCGATTGCCCTGCCATTTTTTCACCTTTTTGGGAGACCCTTGGGGAAAACAAACCTCAGCGTTTCAAATCCAACCGGTACTGGGCCCTGCCTGGAATGCACAATGCCTCAAGCTTCTCCACAAATGAATCGTCGAGTTCCACCCTGGAACTGCGGCTGGGCATGTCCAATTTCTTGTTTTGGTCATACACTTCCAGGGTCAGTCCTATGTTGCCAGGGTGATCAGAAACCGACGAGGTGAATGCCTCCACCCACCCCTCGTCAATGGCCGCCAGCTGGACTTGGACCCGGAGCCGTGAAATGCGCTTCGCTCGGGCCTCGGAGAGCAATTCGATGGATTGGAGCTTGGCTTCCAAGCCCTCGCGTCCGAAGCCTTGCTCTTTCACGTGGGTGGTGACCATCACCATCCAACCTTCCACCATGAATTCTTTGAATTTGACGTAATCCTCTCCAAAACAGCGGAATTCGTGGACTCCTTGGTAGTCCTCCAAGGAGAAGAAACCCCATGGCCTTCCCGATTTGCTGATGCGGTGTTCCGCCGCCGTGATGAGTCCGCCGAACGTCAGCATCTTGCCTTTTTCCCGTTCCAGGTTGTCCAACCGTGCCAGGCCGTCCTTGGCGCAGAGGTGGTCCACCTCAAGCCTGAACTTGTCCAAGGGGTGGCCGGAGATGTAGACCCCCACGATTTCCCGCTCCTTGTTCAGCAAGTCCATGGATGCCCATGGCTCGCACTCCGGTATGGGCGGCTCGGGAATGTCCATGGCCCCGTCTTCGCCGCCGAAAAGGGAAGCTTGGGCGCTGTTCGCCGACTCCTGGGTCGCAGCTCCGTATTTGACCGCCAATTCCACCAACGGTCGGTCCTTGTGGTCGGGCGCGAAGAACTGGGCACGGTGCAACCCAAAGCTGTCAAACCCGCCACCTAGCGCGAGAGCCTCAAACACGCGCTTGTTGCAGTCTTTTAGGTTCACACGTGAGGAGAAGTCGAAGAGCGACGAATACGGCGTGCCCTCGCGGCCTTCCACAATGGCGATCACGGCGCCCTCTCCCACACCTCGCATGGCCCCCAGGCCAAAGCGGATGGCGCCTTCCTGGTTCACCGTGAACTTGAACGAAGATTCGTTCACGTCTGGCCCCAACACGGGGACACCTTGACGGCGCGCCTCCTCCATAAGGTTGGTGACCTCCTTGATGTCGTTCATGTTGTTGGACAACTGGGCCGCCATGAACTCCGCGGGGTAGTTGGCCTTGAGGTAGGCGGTTTGGTAGGCCACCCAAGCGTAGCATGTGGAGTGTGACTTGTTGAAGGCGTACGATGCGAAAGCTTCCCAGTCAGTCCAGATCTTTTCCAGCCGCTCGGCGTCGTGGCCGTTCGCCTTGCCCCGCTCCAAGAAATCGGGCTTCATCTTGTCGATGATGTCCTTTTTCTTCTTGCCCATCGCCTTCCGAAGGCTGTCGGCCTCGCCTTTGGAGAAGCCCGCCAACTTTTGGCTCAGCAGCATCACCTGCTCCTGGTACACCGTGATGCCGTAGGTTTCCTCGAGGTACTCTTGGCACGCGTCCAAATCGTAGGTGATGGCCTGCCGGCCGTGCTTTCGAGCCACGAAGTCAGGGATGTATTCCATCGGGCCCGGGCGGTACAACGCGTTCATGGCAATCAAGTCCTCAAACACCGTCGGCTGAAGCGACTTCAAGTGCTTCTGCATTCCGGCCGATTCGTATTGGAAGATGCCAACGGTGTCCCCCCGCTGGAACAACTCGTAGGTCTTGGGGTCGTCCAGCGGGAACGCATCCGGATCGAGGTCCAAGCCGTGGCGGAGCTTGACGTTTTTCACAGCGTCCTTGATCACGGTGAGGGTCTTCAGACCCAAGAAATCCATCTTCAGCAATCCGGCGTCCTCGGCCACCGCGTTGTCGAACTGAGTGCATGCCATGGCGCTGTCCTTGGCCGTGGCCACAGGCACGAAATTGGTGATGTCGTCGGGTGTGATGATGACGCCACAGGCGTGGATGCCGGTGTTCCTCACGCTGCCCTCTAAGACGCGGGCGGTTTGAAGGGTTTGGCCCTCCAGCGTGGGCTGTTGGCTGATCGCTTTGAGCTGCTCCACCATGGCGAATCCCTCGCTCCTCACCTTCTCTTTCAAGGCCTTGTCGTCCAGCGAGAACATCTTCTTCAGGGAGATGTCAGGGACCAATTTGGCCAACCGGTCGGCGTCGCCCAGGGGCAATTCCATCACCCGTGCGGTGTCGCGGATGGACGACTTGGCGGCCATGGTGCCGTACGTAATAATTTGGGCCACTTGGTTGGCACCGTACTTGTCGATCACATAGTCGATGACGCGCCCCCTCCCCTCGTCGTCAAAATCGATGTCGATGTCAGGGAGGCTTACACGGTCAGGATTGAGGAACCTCTCGAACAGCAAATCGTACTTGATTGGATCCACATTCGTGATGCCGACGCAATAGGCCACCGCCGACCCCGCGGCCGAACCACGACCTGGCCCCACGCTCACGCCCATTTCCCGGGCCGCGGTTGTGAAATCCTGGACAATCAAGAAATAACCTGGGTAGCCCGTGCGCTCGATCGTTTCCAACTCGAAGTCCAAACGCTCTTTGACCTCTGTGGTGATGTCTCCGTACCGCTTTTCTGCACCGAGGTAGGTGATGTGCCGCAGGTAGGCGTTTTCACCACGCTTGCCACCGTCTTGGGCATCTTCCAGATGCACGAATTCTTGGGGAATGTCGAACGCAGGAAGCAAGACGTCACGCTCCAACACGTAGCCCTCGAATTGGTCCACGAGCGAAACGATGTTGGTCACCGCTTCAGGGATGTCCGCGAACAAAGCCCTCATCTCAGAAGGTGATTTCAGGTAGAAGCTGTCGTTGGGGAACCCAAACCGGAATTCGCGGCCGCGCTTGCCCACGTAACGTTTGGGCTGGCTCACGTTGCGCGCGTCCTTGACGCACAAAAGAATGTCGTGGGCGTCGCTTTGGTCCTTCCGCGTGTAATAGCTGTTGTTGCTCGCCACCAGCTTGACGCCATGCTTGGTCGCCATCTGTCGGAGAAAGTCGTTGACCACAGATTCCTCCTCCAAACCGTGCCGATTCAGTTCTGCATAGAAATCGTCGCCCATCAGGCCCTTCCACCACGCAAAGGCTTCCTCCGCCTGATTCTCTCCGACATTGAGCACCAACGAAGGCACCTCTCCGAACAGGCCGCCAGTCAGCACCACAAGGTCTTCCTTGAATTCTTCCACGAGGGCACGGTCGATCCGAGGCACGTAATAGAAACCTTCCGTGTAAGCCTTGGACGCCAACTTGGCGAGGTTGTGGTAGCCGTTCTTGTTCTTGGCCAAAAACACCGTTGGATACCCGTCGTCTTTTTTGGACTTGTCGTGCATGTCCTTGCAGACGTTCAATTCCGCCCCCACGATGGGCTTGATGCCCTCCTTGTTGCACGCGCGCACAACCTGGAAGGCCGCCATCATGTTCCCATGGTCTGTCACTGCCAGGGCCGGCATACCCATCTCCTTCGCCGCAGCGACAAGTTCTCCCACAGGGCTCACCGCCTGGAGCACACTGAATTGGGAATGCACGTGCAGGTGCGTGAACGGCACGTCTTCCAACGCAGAGGCATCTGCGCTTGCTGTTTTCGCAGGACCGGCGCCCTGGGCCGCAGCGTTGTCTGAGGTGTCGAAGTTGGCGGCCTCCAACTTCGGGGCCTCGTACACCACCTTTTCTGGGTGTTCGAATTCAGGGCGCTCGATGACCCTGAGGCGGACCATTTCGAAGAAGCAACGCGCCGTCGCCGAAACGTCGTAGGCTGCGTCGTGGGCGTCGCCGAACCCTTCCCCAAAGAGCTTTTGGTGCAGCTCGGTCAGCGTCGGCCATTTGAACTTCCCGCCCCGACCACCAGGTATGGCGCAGAATTCGGTGCCCTCGTCCTTTGAATCGATGAGGGCCTTCTCCGTCAGGCCCTCGGGCGCTTGCGCCAAGCGCACCAGCTCAGCCCCTGCCACATTGACGTCGAACCCGATGTTGTGGCCCATCACGTACGTCGCTTGCGCGGCGTCGGCCATGAATTCTTCCATGACTTGGTCCAACTGCAAGCCTTCTTCTTGCGCACGGGCCATGGTGATCCCGTGAATCTTGGTGGAGTTGAACGGAATCGTGAACCCATCAGGCCGCACAATGTGATTTCCACGCGACAGGAGTTTGCCTTGAGGGTCGTGCAATTGCCACGCCAATTGGACCAAACGAGGCCAATTGTCGCCGTCGGTGATCGGTGCATTCCAATCCCTCGGCAATCCCGTCGTCTCCGTGTCGTAAATTAGAATCATGGGTTTCCGAAATTCGCGACATCTTCGACGACCGAACATCCGACCATCCCTGTTGTTTTCCACATTGAGTCCCCAATGCTTGGACAAGGACTGCCTAACTTTCAGGACTGCCTCATGACAACCCCCACCACCCCGCATTCACCAAAGTCTTACGAAGACGCCATGGGCGACGACCACGTTGGAACGTCGGCCAACACCCCCCTCAAACCCGACGCATTTGCGTTGAGCGACGAGGAGAAGATGGTGAAGATTGAATCCAAGTTTCGAGAGATTATGGATGTCTTGGGGCTGGACCTCAACGACGACAGCTTGTCCGGCACGCCCAAGCGGGTGGCCAAGATGTACGTGAAAGAGATCTTCTCGGGAATCAACCCCGAAAACCATCCGGACGTCAAGACATTCGAGAACGTATATGGATACAACCACATGTTGGTGGAACGTGACATCAACGTGAACTCCACATGTGAACACCATTTCTTGCCCATCGTGGGACACGCCCATGTGGCGTACATCCCCAACGGCCGAGTGGTCGGCTTGAGCAAGCTGAACCGCGTCGTGGACCACTACGCCCGCCGACCCCAAGTGCAGGAGCGATTGACCCGCCAAGTGCTCGGGGCGCTGCAGGAGCTCCTTGGCACAGACGACGTGGCTGTGGTCATCGACGCCAAGCACCTCTGCGTGTCAAGCCGTGGCATCCAGGATGAAAGCAGTTCCACTGTGACTGCGAGCTACGGCGGGTTGTTTGACGACGACGTGGACACAAGAAATGAATTCCTCGCACACGTGGGGGCGTAAGGAATTTTAGTTATCTTTGCGCTCCAATTTTGGCATCAACAACAGGGTTTAGGACCCTTTTAAAATGTTTTTCCCATGGCTGTACGCCTCCGACTCCAACGCCACGGTAAGAAAGGAAAACCCTTCTACCACCTCGTAGCTGCTGACACCCGCGCCAAGCGCGACGGTCGTTTCATCGAGAAACTCGGCACTTACAACCCCAACACCAACCCTGCCATCATCGAAGTGGTGCACGACCGTGCATTGCACTGGTTGCAAGTCGGGGCTGAGCCTTCAGACACCGCCCGCGCCATCTTGAAGTACTCTGGTGCGATCTACCACAACCACCTGTTGAACGGCGTTCGCAAGGGTGCGTTGACTGAAGAAGAAGCTCAGAAGCGCTTCGACGCATGGTTCAACGAGAAGCAAGCCAAGATCCAAGCCAAGCGTGATGGCTTGGATGCCACTGCTGCCAAAGAATTGAAGGGACGTCTTGACGCAGAGCGCAAGCTGAATGAAGAGCGCGCAGCCAGCTTGGCTGCAGCCGCCTCTGAATTGGCTGCAGCCGCTGAAGCAGAAGCC
>CAJWII010000106.1 GCA_913041065.1 uncultured Flavobacteriales bacterium | reverse complement strand
CGCCAATTGGCGGGCCTTTTTGTGTTTCATCGATTGGGTCTCGGGGCCTCAGCGAACCACCCAACGCCACACGCGCTGGGGACCGTCTTGGGCCGCAAGGTGCAAGAGGTACACCCCGGGGGTGGCCGGTGCCGCCAAGGTCCATTCCTGAGCTCCTGAGGCGCACCATTTGCGCTCGGTGCGCACCACCCGGCCTGACACATCTTGCAACGTGGCCATAACCTCTGTGGGGACGCCCAAGTTGAACGCCACCGTCGACGTGGACGTGGTGGGGTTGGGAGCCAATGTCCACGATTCAGGTCGGCTCACGTTGGCCAAATCCATGGTTCCGTTGCCAAACGCCGTGATGTTGATGTCGTCGAGGTAGATGTTGTTGCCCAACCGGCTTTCGAACTCGAATTGCACGCGGAAGAATTCCGTGAGGTACTCGTCGTTGTCCAAGACAATGGTGAATTGCTTCCATTCCTCAGGTCCGTTGGGCGTGAAGGGGAATGGGGTGGGATCCGCTGAAGGCAAGTCCATGTAGCCGCGATGCATCCGGCGCAGGTCCCAGTCGTTGCCGCAATCCCCGGTCACGCTGATGCGCAACCGGTCGTCGGTTTCGTCGTCCTCGCTGGTTCCCTTGTGGGCGTACGCCCACTTGTAGCTGATGTGGATCTCCTCCGCCTGGCTCATGTCCATGGTGGACGAACGCAAGAAATCGTCGTTGAATTCCATGTTGTTGGTCCAATTCTCGATGGTCATGCAACGGGACCCAGTCGCAGACGCATCCGTGGTAACCTCCCAGGTGCCGTCCATCAACACGTCCTCGATGAACCAATCTTCCGACGGGAATTCAGCAGCCTCGAAGCCTTGCTCCATAGGCAGAGCCATGTCCCCGGCATCCAACACCACCACCGCATCCTCGAAGGTGTCGCTGGTCTCTCCCCCTTCGTTGGAAATGCTGAGCGTGACGTCGTAGCTGCCTGGGGTGTCAAAGGTGTGGTACAATTCTCCCGCTCCGGATTCTGTGGTGCCGTCGCCAAACTCCCACGCCCATCCGGTCACCCCGTGGTAGCTCTCGTCGGTGAACTTCACGCTGTCGCCCACGCAAATCACTTGGCGGTCAGTCACAAACTGCACCGTGCACAAGTTGTCGGGCCCTGCCACGCCTGTGGCCTCCAAATTGGCTTGGGTGGAAAGCTGGTTCCGCTGGGCGGTGGTGGACAGCGCCGCGGTGCGCATGCGTTGCTTTTGGCCTTGGGTAAACATGTGGCCACAGTAGCTGTACTCCATGTAATTCTGGACGTTGTCCAAGGACCCGCAGCTTTCGCCGTTGATGTCGCAGGACGTCCAACCCAAGGTGTTGGGGGTGTCGTCCACCAAGTCGTCTTCGTCGCAGTTTTCAGGCTGGCCAGGGTTGTTGCTGTTGCCCCAAGGGTGGCGCAGGTTGAGCCAGTGACCCACCTCATGGGTCAACGTCCGTGAGCGGTAAAAGTTGGCGGTCCCGATGCTCCCGCAGTACGTATGTTGAAGCACGATGCCGTCCATGTCGGAGTTTTGTCCGCCCGCCACAGAACCGGGATACAACGCGTACCCCGCAGCGCCGTTGGCGTAATCGCATACCCACACGTTCAGGTAGCTGTTGCGCGGCCATTGAATGAGGGACTTCATCTCGGAATCTCCCACGTACGTCAATTCGCTGACGATGCGGTTGAAGCCGGGATGGCAGTTGCCGTTGGGGTCCTTTTGTGCCAAACGGAATTCAATCTCCACGTCCGCCACCAAGTCGGCGAAGTCGGGGTACACCTGGCTGGTGCCCTCGTTCAAGGCGCGGAAGTTGGTGTTCAACACGTCCACGGCGTCGTGGATTTGGGCGGCCGAGATGTTTTCTGGTCCGTTGAAGTGGATGATGTGGAACACCACGGGGATCACCAACACCTCAGCACGGTTGCCCGCCAATTCACCCTGCTGGGTTTCCAATTCCAATTGACGCTCGGCTTCCAACGCCGCAGCGCGGGAGCCCGGACGCAGCGCAAACAAATCTGAGTGGGCGTCGTGCAATCCGCAAGGATGGGCCTCTCCGCCCGGGTTGGATTGGGCCAACGACGTGGTTGGCAACCATCCGCAAGCCAACGTGAGGGCGAGCAACATGGTGGTGGACTTCAGGTTCATGGATACATTTTCTGGCAGGGATGTGAATTTACGCAATTCCCTATCGAGCTCGGGGCCTGCTCGTCCCAGAATGCGTCAGGGACGCTCCAAGCGAATGCCCACGTCCGAGATGTCGGTCATCGGATCGGTGCGCATCCCATGTGTCACTTCCAGGAAATACCGTCCTTTCAACGGAAATTGAACCCCTTGCTGAATCAGGAACCTTTGGTCCACGAGGTCGCCAAACCCCGACCCTCGCCACCGGCCGAGCTCGTCGGCAAGGGTGCAGTCCACCGTGTCCGTCCGGGACTTCCCGTTGGGAAAACGGTACGTCAAGAACAAGTAGAGGTTGGAGTAGGGGTAGTCCTGGGCGTGGCGCACATCCAGCATCAGGTCGTGGCGGGACAAGGTGTCGTCCATGTCCCATTGGAAGCGCAGCACGTCTTCCGAATCCCACCCGTCAAGGGCCACTTCTTGGCTCTCCGCCACCACAGGAGGCGTGCCGCAACTGGACAGCCATGCCGTCAGGGCGAGCGCCACCCAAGCCATCCGACAGGTCACGCAGAGGTGTCTTGAGCCTGTTGTCCTTCGCCACCCCCACCTTGGCCACGGCGGCGGTTGCGGTTCCGATTGCGGTTCCTGTTCCGGCTCGGCTTCTTGCCGTCGTCGTCCTTCGATCCTTGGGCCTTGCCTTGGGCATTTCCTGCAGGCTTCTTGGCCCCGAACTGACCAGAAGACTGGCCGCCAGACTTGCCCTTGGGCTTCCGCTTGTTCCGACGGCGCTTGCGCTTGGCCTCGTCGAAACGCGTGAGGCTTTCCTGACCCACGACGTTGCCGAAGGTGCTGTCCACCTCGTCGACTTCCTCCTCAATCTCGTAGGACGCCAGCGATCCAACCACATCCCCTTTCTCGGAAGCCGCGATCAATTCCTTGGCGTCCTCGACGTTCATGGCAATCGGAGAAGACCCCGGCTCGCCGAGTTGAAGGAAGTATACCAAACGCTGGAAGATGTCCATCTTGAACACCACCGCCTTGCCCTTGGGGGTTCGGATTTTGGCGTTGGGTGAAGGGAATTCCGTCACCGCCTCCACGTACTGGTCCAGTTCGAAGTTCAAGCAGCACTTCAGCTTGCCGCACTGCCCGGCCAACTTGCCCGGATTCAACGACAATTGCTGGTAGCGGGCGGCCCCGGTGCTCACCGAACGGAAATCCTTGAGCCAAGACGTGCAACACAACTCGCGGCCGCACACGCCAATGCCTCCGATGCGGGCAGCCTCTTGGCGGGCACCAATTTGACGCATGTCGATCCGCACATGGAAGGTGCTGGCCAACTCACGGACCAAGTCGCGAAAATCCACGCGCTGTTCCGCGGTGTAGTAGAAGGTGGCGCGGGCGTTGTCCCCTTGGTACTCGACATCCGACAACTTCATGGAAATGCCCAAGCGGCGAATGATTTGACGCGCATCGCGCACGGTCTCGTCTTCGCGCTGACGCGCTTTGTGCCACAACGCGATGTCGTCGTTGGTCGCTTTGCGGTCGATGCGCTTGAGTTCGTGGTCGTCTTTGATTTTGCGGAGTTTGAGCTGGCTCTTCACCAATTCCCCGGTCAAACTGACCACCCCCACGTCGTGGCCTGGATGCAAATCCATCACCACCACGTCGCCCACGTGCACGGTCATCGACTGCGGACGGCGGACGTAGCCTTTGCGGTTGTTCTTGAAGCGGACTTCCACGACGTCGTACGGCGCGGCACCACTTGGAAGGGGAACCCCTTCAAGCCAATCAAACACGGACATGCTTCCGCACCCGCAGTCTCCACAACGTCCGTTGTTCTTGCATCCTCTTGGCAACCCATCGGCGCCCTTGCTGCACGTCGCACATCCCATGCCTCGAAGGTAACGACGGACGGTCAATTGGCGCCCGCCGGCATCCGCAACAAACGGTG
This sequence comes from uncultured Flavobacteriales bacterium, assembly GCA_913041065.1. Taxonomy (GTDB): domain Bacteria; phylum Bacteroidota; class Bacteroidia; order Flavobacteriales_D; family Sanyastnellaceae; genus UBA11663. The sequence continues at coordinate 2,453 of CAJWII010000106.1, read as the reverse complement.
CACGCGCAGACTCAAATCCACAAAGACCAACTTGCCGTTCACGTTCCCCGCCACATCGCTGTGGGCGTCCTCCAACGCTTGCCTCAATTCCAGCACGTTGTCGTGGTGGATGAACTTGCTGAATTTGGCCAAAAAGCCTTGCTCCCCCTCCGTCAACCGCACCAACGAATTGGCCCGGTAATGGCCCACGATGCTCTGGCGGACCAAATGCAATGCGTAGTGGAGGAAGCGCTTTTGGCCTTCTCGGCCAAGCGACGCGAAGTCGTCGGAACCCTGCACCATGGCCTGGCCGTCTCGGGCCCAACAGGCCCTCATCCACGCGCTGAACCGATCCAGGTCCGGCTGGTTCGACCCCGCTTTCGATCGACGCAAGGCCATGGCAAGGTTGCCGTCGGACACGTGCGCCAAGCTCGACGCCAAGTCCGGCGTAAGCCCAAACTTGTGGACGAGCCCTTCGGCGGCCGACTCCAATCCCAAGTTGGGCACGTGAATGCGCTGAACCCGGGACCGAATCGTCGCCAGCAGGCGGTCCGCGTGCTGGGTCACAAAGAGCATCACCGTTTGGTCGGTGGGCTCCTCCATGAGCTTCAAAAACTTGTTGGCCGTGTCCACGCGCATGGTCTCAGGCAACCAACAAATCCAAACCTTCCAGCCGCCATGGAACGACTTCAACCCCAGCTTTCGGTTGACCTCCAGGGCTTCGTCAACTGATATAAAAAGCTGTTTGCGATCGGCTCTTAGCCGCTCCAGCCAGTCTTCCACCCCCAAGTACGCCCCGTCCAGCATGGCCTCGCGCCACGTGGACTGGTGCGGTTCAGACGTGGCTTTTTCCTGGCCGTCTGCCTTGAAAAAAGGAAAACACCAATGCACGTCGGGGTGCTGCAGATTCGCATGGGCTTTGCAAGACGTGCAGACCCCACAACTGTCGTGTTCCCCCGGTTGGCTGCAGGTCAGATATTGGGCGTAGGCCCGGGCCAACGCCAGAGCGCCCGCCCCTTCTTGCCCCTCGAAGAGCTGGGCGTGCGCCACACGGGAAGAACGGGCCGCTTCTCGGAGTTTGGCCCCCAAGGCCTCGTGTCCCACAACGTCGGCAAACAGCATGCTCCGAAGGTACTCAGAATCGCGCGGTGGCCGTGACCCTCACGTTCCGTCCCGGGGCAGAAATCCCTGAGCCAAACGTGCGGTAATGCAGGTCCAGCAAGTTCAATGCGGACACCCTGCACTCCAACCATTCCGTCACGCGCACCGAGCCTTCCACGTTCCACACAGCCCACCCTGGGGTGCCTGTGGGAAGTGCCTCGTCCAAGTTGTCCGTGGCCCCAGGACCGTAGTCTTCCGCCCGCTTCTCGAATGCGTAGCGCACGGACGTAACCACGCGTCCCACTTCCCCCTTTTTCACCAACTCCACCAACCCGAACGTCGGGGGAATGTGGGCCAGCGGCACCCCCTCGTCCTCCAGCCCGGTGCCACGGGTCCAGTTGACCACCCCGCGGAAGGTCGTCTTGGGCCAAAGCTTGGCCGACACCTCCAGCCTCGCCCCGCGCACCCAAGCCCGGTCCAAGTTTTGGTTCATTTGAATCCGGGCGGTGTCGCCGTCCACCACAAGGATGGTGTCGCCTGCCAAGGTCGCGTTCGCCTGCACGATCGCGTCGTGCCACAAGCTCGCAAACGCGGCTCCTTGGACCACAAGGACGTCGCTTCCCGGCCGCAACATCCACGTGGCCGCTTGCTCTGCCGTGTAGAGGTACTCCGGCTTGAGGTCGGCGTTGGGCACGAGCACAAAGCCGCCCTTTTCACGGACTTTGCCCAAGTCGTCCACGTTGGGGTGCCTGAACCCGCTCGCCACCGAAGTCACAGCCTGCCAATGCGGGGAAATCGGACCTGTCCAACTTCCACTGGCCGTCCACGCCCCTTTTTGTTGGTTCACCTCTGCATCTGGCAAGGTCATCCACGTGGTGTCGACAAACGACGCCAGGACGGCCGCATGACTGTAACGCAGGCCCCCTCGGAATTCGTGGGAACCCAAGTTTCGTTGGGCAGAAGCGAAAGCCCCCCAGGTGTTCATGGAAGACCCGCCGTCCGCATACCTGGTTTGGGCCACACTCTGGGCGCCCGTCACGATGTCTGTGCCCGTGGCAGACGACGCGACCCGGTTCCATTGCCCGTCCAGGCCGCCTTCCACAAGCCACTCTCGGAGGCGTCCTCTCAAGACCGAGGTCCAACCCCAAACACGCACTTGTTCCAGCTGGGTGATCCTGAGGTCCTGTGCAAACCGCCTTTTGATGCGAGATTCTTCGACGTCTTGAAGGCTCCCAAGCGTGGTCCAAACCCACCCTCCAGAGAAGGCCTTCTGGTGCGTGACCGCCAGCATGGTTCGTTCTTGGGGGCCGTAACGCCACTCCGCCCATTTGGGCAACGCCCCCACCCGATCGTCGTAAACGTCAAAACGAGGG
>CAJWII010000105.1 GCA_913041065.1 uncultured Flavobacteriales bacterium | reverse complement strand
GGCGGCCGCCGCCATCGGCTGGCTGATGGGCGGCACCCAAAGCCTCAACCGCTCGACCTACAGCAAACTCTTGCCCAAGACTGAAGACAACGCCTCGTACTTCAGTTTCTACGAAGTCCTGGAAAAAGGGGGGCTCGTGATTGGCATGTTCGGATGGGGCTACATCGAAGGCCTGACTGGATCCATGCGCAACAGCATCTTGGCGCTCGTGGGGCTGTTTGGCCTGGCGTTCTTGGTCCTCATGCTGATGCCCAAATCGCACCGCGGCCACCTCTCCGCTGCCTGATCCGATCCTTGCATGACCGGACGACGGAACACAAAAAAGGCACGCCGTGGGGCGTGCCTTTTTTCATGGAGTGTGTCCATGAATGTCAATTGACAGAGAACGTCACACGGCGGTTTTGGGCCCGTGCGATCTCGGAGTCACGGGTGCTGGCTGGGTCGCTGTTCTCGCGGCCTGTGACCGTGATGCGGTCGGCCGTGATGCCTTCTGCCTCCAGCAAGCGCTTCACCTGGCCGGCGCGCTTCTTGCCCACGCCCTTGTAGCGAACGTTGATCTTGCCCTCGTTGAACTCGTCGTCGTCGCAGTGCCCCACGATCTCCAAGTTCAAGGACGCATCCTCCTTCATCAGCTTGGCGATCTTGGCAATGGTGTTCTTGCCTGGGGTGGTGGGCATGCGCTTCAAAAAGGCGTAGTAAATGGCCGCGTCACGGATAACCTCCTGGGCGGTCGCGTCTTCAGGCAAGTTGCTGGTGCTGCCGTAGACCAAATCCATGTCGCGCTCGTCTGCCGCCCCACACTTGCACTGGCTCAACGCCTCGATGGCTTCCACCTTGACGTTCTCTACATAGTAGTACGCCTGAGGCTGCTGGGGCTTGCCGGTGAAGCAGTCGCGGTGGGCTGTGGAACGGGCCACCTTCTCTTCCTCGATGCTCGCGTCGCCGCCAAAGCATCCGATGATCAGGTACTCCTCCTCGCCGGTGCCGGTGAAGGTGCCGCAAACCGTTTCCCAGCCGTCCATGTACACCATGGTTTTGTTGCTCTTGTGCTGAACATCCGGCTTCTGGACGATGGGGGCTGTGCCGCCGCGCTCGATTTTGCGGTCGCTGAGGATCGCGCCGATGTCTGGCACGGCGTAGCGGCTCAAGTCCGCCAAACTGAGGTCAAACGACACGCAGTACATCTGGTTCTCTTCCAACTTCTCAGTCAGCTGCACCTGGAGGTAGGAGCGCTTGAGCTTGGGGCTCTTGCTGTAGGCACGGAAGCCCGCGTAGAACGCCCCGTCGGCTGGATCCTGGTAACCGTAGTCGTTGCACGGAATGGTCACCTTGCTCTCCTTTTCACGCTCCATGAACAAGTCGGCCGCCACTTCGGTGGCCCCGCCCCATTCTTCGCTGAACACGTTGATCAGCCCAAACGACTTGATGTCCTTCTCCTTCGCGTCTTCCGAGACTTGCTCGAAGCTGGGGTTGGGGACGAGGTTTTGGGCTTGACCGTTCACGGACAAGGTCAACGACAACACGGCCAGGAGTGCCGAAAAGAGGGAAATGTACTTGATGCTCATGCGAATGCAGGTTTGGTTGGGTGTCCAACGTCGGCGAAAGTTAGGGCGCTTCCCTTGGATGCCCAACGGGCCAAGCGCCTTGAATCAGGAACCGTGCCAAACCCCATGGCCCGATGCTCAATGCAAGATTTTGAAGACCGCCTCACGCAGCAACATGCCGTCGGGGATCGTCGCGTTCCCTCGGCCCTTCGCCTTCTTGTCCGCCTCACGCAGGTAGCCAAAGATCCGCTCCACCTTGGCGCGGCTGTACGCCTGGGCAGCGCGGGAGTAATCCTTGACCGCGTAGGGGCTGCACTTCATGGCCTTGGCCGCGGCCGAGTCGTGCTTGTCGTCCAGCGTTTGGTACACCAGCACGCGGGCGAAGTAGGCGTGCAGCACGGGCACGACCATCGCCAGCGGGGCGTTCTTGGGGTTGGCTTCGAAGTAGTTCACGATGCGGTTCGCGCGCTCGACGTCCTTTTGACCCAGGGCGCGCTGCAATTCGAACACGTTGTAATCCTTGCTGATGCCGATGTGCTGCTCCACATGGTCCACCGTGATTTGGGTGCCTTTGGGCAGCAGAATCCGGAGCTTGGCAAGCTCGTTGGCCACCTTTTGCAGGTTGTTGCCCAAACTCTCCGCCAACAACTGCGCCACTTGGTTCCCCATCTCCAGCCCTTGGGCCGAAGCGTGGCCCGAGATCCACTGCGGAAGTTTGTAGTCGCGGACCTTGTCGCTCAGAAAGAGCGTGCCCATGCGTGACATGGTCTTCACGGCCTTCAAGCGGCTGTCGACCTTCTTGTGCGGATGCGCGAACACCAACACCGTCGAGGGCACCGGTTCGCTGGCGTAGGCCTCCAACTTGGCCATGTCGTCCTTGCGCTTCCACATGCGCATGTCTTGAGCTTCCTTGACCATGACAAGCTGCCGGTCGGACATCATGGGGAAGCGCCGGGCTGCGGCCAGCACCTCGTCCACATCGGTGTCACGTCCGTACAAGACCGTCTCGTTGAAATCCTTCAAGCTCTCGTCCACCACCGTGCCAAGCAAGGTTTTGACGATCTCCGAAATGAAGAAAGGCTCTTCGCCGTGCAGCACGTACACCGGGGACAATTGTCCCGAGGCGATGTTCCGAACGATTTGGCGGTGCGGCATGGCCGCGAAGGTAGGCCTGCGCCCCTTTCGGAAGTAGCTTCGCGCCATGGACCTCGGCTTGCCTCCCCTTGAGTGGCCCCCTGCCCCGTTGAAGATCCAACGCGGGGCTTCGGGCAAGTTCGAGGTGATGTGTTTGGCCCGACGGAAGTGGGTGGCGCTGGAGCCTGAAGAGTGGGTGCGTCAGCACGTGATCCACCACTGCATTGAGGTGTTGAACTATCCTGCAGGTTGCATCGCCGTGGAGCGCCCCTTGGTCCTCAACGGCATGAACCGCCGGGCAGATATCGTGTGCCACACGACGGATGGCCAGGCCCAACTTTTGGTGGAATGCAAAGCGCCGGAGGTCAAACTGAGTCAAGAGGCAGTGTCCCAAGCGGCCCGCTACAACATGGTGCTCAAGGTGCCGGCCATGCTGGTGACCAACGGCCTGGAACACGTGGCGTACGAAATTGCCCTGGACGGCTCGTCCACCCCCTTGGAAGCCTTGCCCTTGTGTCCCGCCGGTTGACCGAGGACGTGGACCTCCCCTTGCGTACTTTCGCACCCAATGAAGATTTCAGAAATTCTCGCCGTCGCCGGCAAGCCCGGCCTGTTCAAAGTGTTGGCCTCTGGAAGCGCCAGCATCGTTGTGGAAAGCGTGATTGACCAAAAGCGCTCCAGCGTTCCTGGCACCGCCCGGGTCAGCAATTTGGCCGACATCACCATGTACACAGACAGTGAGGACGTGCCTCTGCGCGACATCTTGAACCGCATCCACGATGCGCAAAAAGGAGAAGCCGGTCCATCACACAAGGACGGGGCGCAAGTGATTCGAGACTTTGTGGACGGCATTGTGCCTGAGCTCGACCACGAGCGCGTGTACCAAAGCGACCTGAAGAAGCTCGTCCAGTGGTACAACCTGCTCATAGGCCAAGGTGCCTTCCCGCTAGAGGCTCCAGAAGACGCAGAAGAAGCGCCCACGGCGGAAAAGGCGACCGAGGAACCCGCTCCCGAGAAAAAAGCCCCCAAGAAAAAGGCTGCAGCGAAGAAAAAGTCTGCGGCCAAGAAAAAAGAAGCCAAGGCATGAGCAAGCGTGTGACCGTCATCGGCGCGGGCACCATGGGCAACGGGATTGCCCACGTGTTCGCCCAAGCAGGCCACGAGGTGGTTATGATGGACCGATCGGCCGAAGCCTTGGAACGGGCGCTGGCCACCATTGGCAAGAACATGGACCGCATGGTGGCCAAGGAGAAGATCTCCGCCGCCGACAAGGACGCGGCCCTGGGACGTCTGACCACCTCCACCGAGCTGACCTCGGCCGTGGGACATGCGGAACTCGTGGTGGAAGCGGCCACCGAAAACACCGACTTGAAGCTGAAGATTTTTGCGGACCTCGATGCCGCTGCGCCTGAGGGATGCATCCTGGCCACCAACACCAGCTCCATTTCCATCACCAAGATTGCCGCGGCGACTGGACGTCCGGACCGCGTGATTGGCATGCACTTCATGAATCCCGTCCCGGTGATGAAGTTGGTGGAAGTCATTCGAGGATACGCCACGAGCGACGCCACGTGCCAAGAGGTGATGGAACTGAGCGCCCAACTGGGCAAGGTCCCAGTGGAAGTGAACGACTACCCCGGCTTCGTGGCCAACCGCATTTTGATGCCCATGATCAACGAAGCCATCCTCACCTTGCACGAAGGGGTGGCCGGCGTGGAAGAGATCGACACCGTCATGAAACTTGGGATGGCCCATCCGATGGGACCGCTGCAGCTTGCGGACTTCATCGGCCTCGACGTGTGTCTGAGCATCCTGCGTGTGCTGCACGATGGCCTTGGTTTGGACAAATACGCCCCCTGCCCCCTGCTCGTCAACATGGTGACCGCGGGCAAGCTAGGCGTGAAATCGGGAGAAGGCTTCTACGTCCACACACGCGGCTCCAAAGAGCTCGTGGTGGCACCCACTTTCGCAAAGTAAGCGGCACGCTTGATGACCGACGTTGTGCATCCCACGCGGCGCGAAACGTCCTTCGGATGGATGGAAGTGACGGTGGCTCGCGGCGACGAACCTTTGGTGGAGCGCTTGGGGTTTGAACGCCATGGACGCGCCCACCAGCACGACATGTGGGAACATTGCCGGGTCGTCTCGGGAGGTGGCACCATTGTCGTGGGCGACCAGCGCGTGAAGGTCAAGGCCGGCGACACCTGCCAAATTCCTCCGCGCACCGACCACTGGATGGAGCCCGAGGGTTGGATGGAAATCGTCCTGATGTACACGCACCCGTCGGCCTGACCCCAAGTTCAGCTATCTTGCCTTATGGCTCCTTCTGACCCGATCGCCCCTTGGCGCCAACGGTTCCACACCGTCATCTTTGAGGCGGACACCCCTGCCGGGAAGCGGTTCGACGTCGCCTTGCTCTGGGCCATTGTCCTCAGCGTGGCTGCCGTGTTGGTGGAAAGCGTCGCGTCGATTCGCGCTGAACATGGGGCCGCCCTCCACGTCTTGGAGTTGGTCTTCACAGGGCTCTTCACCTTGGAGTACGTGCTCCGCGTCGTGGCGGTCCGCCGCCCCTGGAAATACATCTTCAGCTTTTACGGCTGGGTGGACCTTCTGAGCATTTTGCCCACGTTTGTGGAATTGCTGGTGCCTGGAGCCGCCAGCCTGCGAGTGGTGCGCATGCTGCGCTTGTTGCGCGTCTTCCGCGTCCTGAAGCTGGTGGGGTTCTTGCGCGAAGTCCAAGTCCTGCGCGAAGCCCTGCTCGCCAGCCGACGGAAAATCGCCGTCTTCTTGTCCACGGTGCTCGTCCTCGTCACGTTGCTCGGCACGCTGGTCTACATGGTGGAAGACGCCGAGGCTGGATTCACGAGCATCCCGCGGTCCATCTACTGGGCCATCGTGACCGTCACCACGGTGGGGTACGGGGACATTGCGCCCCAGACCGTGACCGGCCAAATCATCGCCTCCATGATGATGATTCTGGGGTACGCCATCCTGGCGGTGCCCACCGGCATTGTGGGGGCTGAACTGGCCAAAACGTCTGCCCCTTCCACCAACACCCAGGCCTGTCCGTCTTGCGGACGCGAAGGCCACGACGACGACGCGGCATACTGCAAGCACTGTGGCGAACGACTTTGAGCGGCAGGATTGGCAGGTGGTGTGTATTTTGGACCCCAAACCCGCCGTGCACCCAACGCGCTGGCGTCCGATTCCAAGAACATGAACAAGCCGACACGCCTCTTCGATTTCCCACGTTACCAATTGGCCACCAAGCCCTTGGACGTGATGATGACCATGCCCAACTGCGGCAACCGCGTCACGTATTCCACCGCCCAATTCGTGGACGAGATGGATGCGGTGTCTCGAGGCCTCATCGCCTTGGGCATGCAGGCCGAGGACAAAGTGGCCCTCATCAGCCACAACAACCGCTGCGAATGGAACATCATGGACCACGGCATCATGCAAGCCGGCGGCATCGACGTGCCGCTTTACCCCACCATGACGGAGGAGGATTACAAGTACATCCTCACCCACAGCGAGTCCAAGTACTGCTTCGTCAGCAACGAAGAACTCTACAACAAGGTCATGGCGGTCAAGGCCGAATGTCCTGCCTTGGAAGAGGTGTTCACGTTTGAAGACGTGAAAGACGCCCGCCACTGGTCGGAAGTGGCCAAGGCCGGTTCCGACGCCCAACAAGCCGAGCTCGATGCCCGACGCGACGCCGTCGACCCTGCCCAGCTCGCCACCATCATCTACACGTCTGGCACCACTGGCCTGCCCAAGGGCGTGATGCTGTCGCACAACAACGTGGCAAGCAACGTCTTGGTGGCGGAGCCACGCGTGCCCGCCGTCGGCCCCAA
>CAJWII010000104.1 GCA_913041065.1 uncultured Flavobacteriales bacterium | reverse complement strand
TACGAGTTGCCTTGGGTCCCGAAGTAGCTCCACAAGCCATAGGTGGAGTTGGGGGACTGGCCGTTGAGCAACGCGTTGCCGTTTTGCACCGTCAACAAGCTTTCGTAGGGGCCGTCCACGAAGGGATTGTATGGCTCGCTCTCAAAAAGGCTGAAGTACTGGTTGTTGATGGCCGCCAACTCAGGGTTGTACGGCGATGGGGCGTAGGTGACGAGGGTGTCCTCCCAACCGTTGTGGACGAAGCGGCCGGTGAGGTCGTTGTAATCGTAGCTGTTCTGTTGGAAGACGTCGAATGTTCCAACGTGTCCATACTTGAAGAAGTCATCCCCATGGCTGGCATCTTCCCGCTTGAAGTAGCTCTGGGAGTAGTCGGCCATGATGCTGTAGAAGACATTCTTCAAGCCTCCGCTGGTTTGACTTCCTTCTTCGTCTGCAAATCGCTGAGAAAATTTGACATACCCTCTCCAGTCCAAGCTGGTGGTTTGGTTGTTGTTCTCCCAGTTCATCAAAGAACGACCTCGGTCGAATTCGTTCGCACGTCCCAACGCCGCTGTGGCGCCGAAGGTCAAGCTTGTGGTTTCGTTGGTGTTGACGTCAATCTTGGCCACCAGGTTGGCGCTTTGGTTGGCGTTGTTCAAACGGGTTGGAGTACGCTCGAATGCGTCAGCTGTCAAGAAATCGGCGTTGTACAAGGCGCCGTTGATTTCGCCTGACGAACTCACGTTTTGACGGAGAGGCGCGGCCAAGATTTCAGCCCGCGCGCTGTCGGTCATGCGGTAGACCCCTCCGAACGTGGGACGGGTGTCCTTCTGGTAAGTGTAGTTGCCTGAAAGGAACAAGCCGAGGAGCGGGTCGGTCTTTTCTCCTTTCTCGTTTTTGCGCCATGCGATTGGCCCAGACAAGGAGCCTTCTGCAAGGTTGTAGCCGAATTTGTCAAAGCCGATGGCTGACGTTTCGGTGGGGAGTCCGGAAGTGATCAATTCACCTCCGCCGAACCAGGTGCGGCTCGAGTTCCGCAGGGAGATGTTGATGACACCACCTGTGGCGTCGCCGATGTTGGCGGGGATGCCGCCGGTCACCACCTGCACTTCTTCAATCGCCGATTTCGGCAGGGCGGAAGAGCCACGGACTTTGATGCCGTCGATGTAATACCATGTGGAGGACGTCCGTGCACCCCGGATGCTCACGCCGCCGTCTGTGCCCGCAGTGCTTGCACCGGCCACGGTCGAGGCAATGCTCGTTGCAGAACGCCCAGGCAGTTTGTCGATGTCTTCACGGCTCACGGTGCCGCCCGATGCACCACCATCCTTGTCGATCAAAGGAACGGAGTATTCCACAACTTCGGCTTCTTCCATCATCACACCTGCCCCGAGTTCGCCGTTGACGAATTGGATTTTGTTGGCGGTGATCTTCACACCAGTCACTTTCTTGGACTGGTATCCTACGAAGCTGAACAACACGTCGTACGTGCCTGGCTGGATGGGTTTGATGGTGTAGTCACCGTCGAAGTCGGTGTTGGTGCCGGCCACTTGGTTTCCGTTCAAGAACAGAATCACACTGGCAAAGGGCAAGGACTCTTTGGTGTCGAAATCTGTGATCCGACCCTTGAGCGTTCCGGCGCCGACTTGCGCCAAGACGCTGAAGGACATCAAAATCGCTCCCAAAAATGTTGCAAACCGCATCATGCGTCTAGAATTTCAGGCAATACAGGTGTAGTGGCCAAATATAGGCCAAGGCCACGCAGTTTGCGAACTTTTGTGAACACCCTGCAAACCAGGGCCGTGAGGCGTTTCAGCCCCTTTTCCAAGACCGTCTGAGCAGGACGCGACGCCACCATGGAATGGCCCTGCCGTCTCGGTTTCTACGGGCCTTCTGTTGCCCTTTCCGCATGCGCCTCCGAACGTTGTCTTTGTCGTGTCCCCCCTCGCGGCCAGAGATCGATTCGTCCTTCCCGTCAGGCTGAATGAAGTTCTTCTCTCGGCTGGTCTGTTGGTGCTTGTAATTGTTTTTTTGAAGCGCCTTGTAGTTCTTCCCAAACTCCTTGTTGGCCTTCTTTTCGGCTTTTGCAGCGTCTTTCACCCGTCGCTTTATGGCTTTGCGTTCGCTTCGGCTCATGCTGTCCTCTTGGGCCCAAATGTGGTTGCCAGAGATGCTCCAAAACACGATCCCCAGTAGCAGCGAAGCCTGCCGCAATGCAGACCACGCAAGGGTGAGGATTTGTGGTGGGTTTGGTGTCATGACAGCGGGCAAAGGTCCCAAGCTTGCTCGGCGGTGTTGACGGCAAGCTGGCATGCGCCTTCCTGACAAACATACCAGCGCGGCTGGCCCTCGGTACTCAGGCTTTTTCCTTCCATCCACGCCGGGATGTGGGCATCTCCCGCGCCGACGACTTCCAGCCAGGTGCCAGGTCTTTGCGAGGACCACCATGCCTGGGTCACGGCTTGCCGCTGCTCATCGGAGCCCACGGCCACCACGACGGTGGTGAAGCCGTCGGTCTGGTCCAAATGGACTTGCCCCCATTTCCCAGACTCGGCAAGGGTGGTCGCACCTGTCAAACGGGATTGCACCATGTGGCGCGAGAGCTCTCGCCACGCCTCGATGTCCAGGGCCCAACCCAGCTTCCACAAGCCCGACGCGAAGGAGGCGTTGGCCGAGGGAATGACTCCGTCGTCCATGCTTCGGCTTCGGACGAAAGGCGTGTCGGAGCATTGGGCGTTGTTCCAAAACGTGTTGGATTCGGGGTCGAACAGTCGATCCATGGCGGTCGCCATGAGGGCTCGGGCTTCCTGGAGCCATTTGCGGTCCTGGGTCGACTGATGGAGTTCAAGGAACGCTTCCACGGTGAACGCGTAGTCTTCGGCAAACCCCTCGTGCACGGGGCCGCCATCTGCGTGGTTGGTTCTTCGGAGCAAGTCAGGGCGGTCGGGCACCCGAGCATGAGTGCGCAAGTATGTTCCCAGACGAAGGGCCGGTTCCAGAGGGGGGGTGGCATGGCGCCTCGCGGCTTGGGCCATGGCGATGGCGGCGAGGGCGTTCCACGAGGTGATGACCTTGTCGTCCAGGCCAGGCTTGACGCGTCCGCTTGGACCGTCGCGCCAGGTCCGGAGTTTGTGAAGCAACTCTTGGAGGCCATGGCGATCCACCTTGGACTTGGCCTTGCGCCGAAACACATGTTGGCCGCGTTCCCAAAGGCTGTGGCCGTTCAAGCCAAACGCCGAGTCCACACAAGCCACCTCGTCCGGGGGCAGGATGGATTCCAACGTCTCGTTGGTCCAGAGGTAATAGGTGCCTTCCTCACCTTCGCTGTCGGCGTCCAGCGCCGCACAGAATCCGCCGTGGTCCAGCCGCCACTCCCGTTCCATGAACGCCACAGTTTGCGTCAACGCATCGACGAACTCTGGATACGCCTCGTTCCCCCACGCCGCAAGGACCGAAACCAACTGCGCGTTGTCGTAGAGCATTTTTTCAAAATGCGGGACGTGCCACGCTTCGTCAACGCTGTACCGCGCAAACCCTCCCCCGACGTGGTCGTGGATACCGCCACGCACCAAGGCGTCCAAGGTGCGCAAGGCATGTGTGCGTGCTTGCTGTTGCCTTGCAGGACCCAAGCATTTTGAATGGGAAGCACGCCACAAGAATTCAAGCTGGCAGGGCAACGGGAACTTGGGGGCGCCCAAACGACCTCCGTGCTCGAGGTCCCAGGACTCAGTCCAGCTGTCGAACGCGTCCAGGAACGACGATCCTTCCGGGCCTGCAGCCTGGCCCATGGCTTCCACTGCCCTGGTCAACTTCTTGGCGTAGCGCCTCACGCGTTCGGGGTCTTTGGATTCGACGTCGACGATGGCTTGAAGAGAGGAGAGCCATTGGGTTTTGGGCAAATACACGCTGCCCCAAATGGGTTGCCCGTCAGGCAGGGCAATGCAATTCAGGGGCCAGCCCCCATGACGGGTCATCAATTGGACCGCGTCCATGTACACTTGGTCCACGTCTGGACGTTCTTCACGGTCGACTTTGATGCACACGAAATGGGTGTTCATGAAGTCGGCCGCCTCAGTGTTGGAAAATGTCTCCTGCTCCATCACATGGCACCAATGGCATGCGCTGTACCCCACACTGACCAGAACCAGCTTGTGTTCGACTTGGGCTTTGGCCCAAGCTTCTGGTCCGTATGGAAGCCAGTGCACGGGGTTGTGCATGTGCTGACGCAGGTAGGGAGAGGTCTCTGCGGCGAGGGCGTTGGGGGGCGACATGTGCTTGACGGTGTGAGGCTCTTGGACCGGAAAAATACGCCCAGGACAGGCGGTAGACGATTTGTTTCTGGAACGATCGCCAGGTCAAACAGACAGGTTATTTTTCGGGTCTCTAAATAACCCGATTGCCGTGTCCACAGAATTGCACCCCGCCCTCCAATCCGATCCAGAAGTTGCCCGCATTGTGGGCCTTGAGCACAAACGTCAAACCGAAGGGGCCGAGCTCATCGCGTCCGAGAACTACACCAGCGAAGCCGTCATGGCTGCGCAAGGAAGTATCTTGACCAACAAGTATGCCGAGGGCTTGCCAGGCAAGCGTTACTACGGGGGATGTGAATTTGTGGACCAGACGGAGAACTTGGCCATCGAGCGGCTGTGCACATTGTTCGGCGCAGAATGGGCCAACGTTCAGCCCCACTCTGGCGCCTCCGCGAACAGCGCGGTGATGTTGGCTTGCTTGAAGCCTGGTGACACCATTTTGGGGTTTGATTTGGCCCACGGCGGTCACTTGACCCACGGTTCGCCTGTGAATTACAGTGGCAAGCTGTACCGCCCGACGTTCTACGGGGTGGAGAAGGGAACTGGCACCATCGACATGGACAAGGTGGCGGAGACCGCCCGGGCCGAGAAGCCCCAGATGATCATCTGCGGGGCTTCGGCGTACGCCCGCGAATGGGATTACGCGCGGTTCCGTCAAATCGCTGACGAAGTGGGCGCCATCTTGTTGGCGGACATCTCGCATCCGTCCGGACTGATTGCTGCGGGGTTGTTGGACAACCCCCTCCCGCATTGCCACGTCGTCACATCCACCACGCACAAAACCCTGCGGGGCCCACGGGGTGGGGTGATCATGGTGGGCAAAGATTTCCCCAACCCGTGGGGCATCACCACAATGAAGGGCGCTGTGCGCTCCTTCTCGTCCTTGCTCGACTCCGGCGTGTTCCCGGGCACGCAGGGCGGCCCCTTGGAGCATGTCATTGCCGCCAAGGCCGTGGCGTTTGGCGAGGCACTCCAACCCTCGTATAAAGTGTATTGCAAGCAGGTGGTGGCGAATGCACAGGCCATGGCGGCGGCGTTTGTGGAGCGTGGCTACGATTTGATCAGCGGCGGCACAGACAACCACCTCATGCTGATTGACCTCACCAACAAGGGCGTGACTGGAAAAGTGGCTGAGCAGTCCTTGGGCCAGGCGCACATTACGGTTAACAAGAACATGGTGCCGTTTGACACGCGTTCGCCGTTTGTCACCTCAGGCATGCGCGTGGGCACCCCGGCGGTGACCACCCGAGGCCTTGTCGAAGACGACATGGTGGAGCTGGTGGAGTGGATGGACACGGTCCTGAAGGCGCCCGGGGACCCGACTGTGTTGAAGCGCGTCGGAGACGCCGTCAACGCCAAGTTCGCCCAGTATCCCTTGGTGAAGGCCTGATCCCGCTCCGCCTTCAGGCCTGAACGTTTTCAAGCAACACATCCAAGGTTTCCTCAACACTTTTGGACGTGGTGTCCACGTCGATGAATCCTTCCAGAGGAGGTTCGTAATCCGAAGCGTGTTTGTCCTCCCTTCCGCGCAGCTCCGTGGTGTGCACATACACTTCCGTCACGGTGGCGCGGACCTTGAATTCTTCACGCAGCGCGCGGTACGGTGCCACCAAACTGACGACCACGGTGTACCCTTTCGATTGAAGGAACTGGGCGATGGTTTGGGCTTTGCGGATGTTGTTCTCGCGGCCAACCCGTGTGTAATCTGCGTTCACGGTCAAGGCGCGCAAATCGTCTCCGTCCACATGGTGCACGACCAAGCCTTGGGCCTCAAGGTGTGCCACCATGGCCTTGGCCAAGGTGGTTTTTCCGTGGCCGGGTTGTCCTGTGAACCAGTAAATCATGACGGCGGTTTGTGAAGGTTGTGGCGCTGGATGAATGCAGATTGGACTTGGGCACAGGCGTTCAATTCCTCCTCGCCCAGGACAAACTTATGGAGCCGCCGGTGCTTGCTGGTGTTGGAAGGCGGAATATGCAATTGATCGAGGTTGCAAAACGCGGCGGATTTTTGTTCAAACTCGGTGGACCCAAGCCACACCACGCAGGTTTGGTCAGGGTTCATCTCCTCGAAGAAGTCCAAAATGGCCCCGTTGACATGTTGCCAGTACCATACGAGGCGCTGGACTTGGTTGCGGATGCCTGGAGATGGCGGGTCGATGGATGGGGGCGTGGGTCTGTAGTGGCTCCACCTGTGATCGTGGCGGTCGTCCTCTGCGTACCAGCCCATGGCCGCTGCGGAGGCCACAAACTTCTCGAGGGGACGGATGACCAGCAA
>CAJWII010000103.1 GCA_913041065.1 uncultured Flavobacteriales bacterium | reverse complement strand
AGATGCCAGCCACAACGCCGCTGCCAAATTGCAGACTGCAATGCATGCGGAATTGGAGAAAGCCAAGCTGCTCTGAGTCGCGTGTGAATTCCACGGCCACGTCTGCAAAACAGGGGCGGAACGGCCACCTGCGAGTGAGTTACGCGTTGTAGCTTTCACCTTAATGTTCCCGTTCCGCATCTTCCCTCGGATTTACCTCGCGCTCTCTTTCATTTTGGGTGTGGTCGTTTTGGGCAGCGTGGGGTTTGTGTTGATTGAGGGCTACTCGTGGGTGGAGGCCTTGTACATGACGGTCATCACCGTGTCCACGGTGGGCTTTGGGGAGGTGCGTGAACTGTCCGAGGAGGGCATGTTGTTCACCTCCATTTTGATCATGGGCAGCTTGGGCACGTTTGCGTACTCCATTTCTGCATTGACAACCTATTTTGTGAACGGAGAATACCGAAACACTTTCAAAGAGGCGCGCTTGAAACAAGAAGTCGAAAAACTAAGCAACCACGTCATCGTCTGCGGAACAGGCCGTGTGGGAGAAATGGCCGTGCAAGAGCTGCTCGACCACAACACACCTGTGGTCATCGTGGAAAACGACGCCGAAAAGGCCGATTCGTTGTTCGCCGAGGGACACATCGTCATTTCTGGAGACGCCACCCGCGACGAGAATTTGGCCAGCGCGGGCATCACCAAGGCCAAGAGTGTAATCACAACCCTGCCCAGCGATGCCCAAAACCTCTATGTGGTGCTGGCGGCGCGCGAGATGGCGCCCAACATCCACATTGTGTCGCGTGCATCCAAGTTGAACTCGGTGAGCAAACTTCGCGTGGCAGGGGCCAACAACGTCATTATGCCAGACAAGGTCGGAGGCGCCCACATGGCCTCACTCGTGGTGATGCCCGACGTGATTGAATTCTTGGACCACTTGAAAATCCAGGGGGCCGACGACATCAACCTGGAGGAAATTCCAGTGAACGTCTTGCCCCAAGGATTGAAGACGGCCACCTTGGGCGAATTGGACGCCCGCAACCGGGTGGGCTTAAATGTCGTGGGCGTCAAGCAGTCCGACGGGAATTTCATCATCAACCCTGGACGTGACACCCCGCTGGACGATGCGTGCAAGCTCTTTGTCCTCGGCACCGCTGACCAACTCCGAACCATGAACCGAATCCTCGGGATTCAGCCCCCTCAGGGTTGAGCCTCGGGTCCACACCTTACTTCTTCAAGTCATGAAACGACTGTCCTCTCTTATGCTGGCGCTGCTCCCACTGTGGACAAGCGCACAATCTTCCATCGACGATTCCATCAACGCGGTCATGGAGCCGGTCACCGACGCAATCATGAAAGTGATCTTCTTCACGGTCCCTGTGGGGGGGGGCATGGAAGTGCCGTTCGTGCTGATTTGGCTCCTGGCAGGGGCGACCATTTTCACGGTGTACAACCGCTTCGTCAACCTCACGGCGTTTCGCCATGCGTTGGACGTGGTGCGCGGCAAGTTTGACGATCCCAACCACAAGGGGGAAGTCAGTCACTTTCAGGCGCTGACCGCCGCCCTTTCGGGCACGGTGGGCGTGGGCAACATCGCTGGGGTGGCTGTGGCTGTCTCGTTGGGTGGCCCAGGCGCAACATTCTGGATGATCGTTGCAGGACTTTTGGGAATGAGCTCCAAGTTTGTGGAGTGCACCTTGGGCACCAAATATCGCCGGGTGAATCCCGATGGAAGCGTGTCTGGAGGCCCGATGTACTACCTCCGAGACGGACTTGCAAAACAGAACAAGAAGGGGCTTGGGGCCGTTCTGGCGGTGTTGTTTGCCGTTGCGTGCATTGGAGGTTCGTTCGGGGGAGGCAACATGGTCCAAACCAACCAAGCCACGAGCCAACTCATTGCCGTGACTGGGGGAGAGGCCTCGATGTTCTACGGCAACGGATGGATTTTTGGTGTGGCCATGGCTGTGATTGTGGCGGCCATCATTTTGGGGGGCATCAAGAGTATCGCCAAGGTGACGGACAAGGTGGTTCCTTTGATGGTGGGCGTTTATATCCTTGGGGCGCTCGCGGTGATTTTGGGCAACTTGCCTGAGGTTCCTGTGGCGTTTGGTAAAATCTTGTCAGGCGCATTCAACAGCGACGCCATGTATGGGGGCATTGTGGGGGTCTTGATTCAAGGATTCAAGCGGGCCGCGTTCTCCAACGAAGCGGGCGTTGGTTCAGCTTCCATTGCGCACAGCGCGGCCAAAACCGATGAGCCTGTGAGTGAGGGCATCGTGGCCCTCCTTGAGCCTTTCATCGATACGGTGGTCATTTGCACCATGACTGCGTTGGTGATCGTGATTTCAGATTACGGGATGTACGACCAGGCGGGAGTGCTGGCCAGTGCAAAAGCTGGAGAGCTTCAGGCCATCAATTTGACGTCGTCTGCGTTCAGCCAAACCTTGTCGTGGTTTCCGGTGGTGTTGAGCGCGGCCGTCATTTTATTTGCATTGAGCACAATGATCAGCTGGAGTTACTACGGACTCAAGGCGTGGACATACTTGTTCGGAGAGACCAAGGCCATGGACATCACGTACAAAGCGCTTTTTTGCGTGTTTGTTGTGGTGGGGTCGGCCATCAGTGCACAAAGTGTGTTTGACTTTGGGGACGCCATGATTTTTGCCATGTGCTTCCCCAACGTGCTTGGCCTGTACTTCATGGCGAAAGAAGTGAAAGAGGATTTGGGCGACTACATGAGGAGGGTGAAGAGTGGAGAAATCAAGAGGTACGACTGATCAGACAGACCGTTTTTACGGCGAAAGACACGCCCGCCTCCACGAATGGGGGTGGGCGTGCTTGTTTCTGGGGGCGTTGTTGACCTTCCGTCTTTGGCAACGGCATGAGTCGGCGACAAACTGGCCCAACCGGCCGAAGGCTGAGGTCGCAGACTTGTTGTCGTGGGCGGAGACGTTGCCTGGTTACGTGGTGCGGGTTTGGCCGCGCAAACCCTCAGTTTTCCGCAATCGTCTCAGAGAAGATCCTGAGACGGGTCAGGTGCCGCTGGTGGTTCAAGTTGAGTTGAACAAGGCCGACGCTCATGATCTCCAGGCGCTGCCGGGTGTGGGGCCGGTGCTGTCTCAACGCATCGTTCGATTCCGTGAAGTGCTTGGCGGATTTCATGACATCGACGATTTGTACGAAGTGTTTGGGTTGGACTCCAGCGTGGTGGATGGGGCGAAGTCCTTCATCACGATAGATGCGAAACTCGTCCGACCATTCTGTTTGGACACGGTATCCTTTCGATCGATGCTCAAGCATCCGCGTTTCGACTTTGAAACCACAAAGAAGTTGATGCGCGCCCGCGGTCGCGGCGTCCACACCTTGGATGTGGTTTTGTTGCGCAGCCGATTGGACTCCGTCACGTTGCACAAAGTGCAGCCCTACCTTATGATGTGTTCTGAGCCGTGAAGATGGTGAGACTTGTCGGTTCTGCCCGAAATTGGTGGGCGAAATCGAGACTCAATGCAAATTTCACTGACCAACGATCAAAAACTGATGCGCGATGCAATTCGGGATTTCGTGCATCGCGAGGTGTTGCCCAACCGGTTGCAATGGGACGAGGAACAACACTTTCCAAGGGAGGTGTTCTCCAAGATGGGGGAGCTTGGGTTGATGGGCATGCTCGTACCCGCGGAGTATGGTGGCGCAGGCTTGGGGTATTACGAATACAAGATGGCCATCGAGGAAATTGCCCAAGTTTGTGGGTCCGTCGGCCTGTCCATGGCGGCACACAACAGCCTGTGTACGGGGCACATTCTGCACTTCGGCTCACATGAACAAAAGACGAAGTGGTTGCCCATGTTGGCCAGCGGAGAATGGATTGGCGCGTGGGGGTTGACGGAAGCCAACACGGGCAGCGACGCGGTGCGCATGCAATGCGTGGCCAAGAGAGATGGCGATCATTGGGTCCTGAATGGGACCAAGAATTGGATCACTCACGGCATTTCAGGAGATGTGGCTGTGGTCCTTGCCAGAACGGGCGACCTTTTGGACAGCCGTGGCATCACCGCATTTGTGGTGGAACGTGGCACACCAGGTTTTGCTGGCGGAAAAAAAGAGAACAAGTTGGGGATGCGCTGCAGCGAGACGGCGGAATTGGTGTTCACCGATTGCCGTGTGCCAGAGGCGAACGTTTTGGGTCATGTGGGAGAGGGGTTCATCCAGGCCATGAAGATTTTGGACGGTGGCCGCATTAGCATCGCGTCCTTGGCTTTGGGCATTGCCAAAGGCGCCTTGCACACCGCCAGAGATTACGCCAAGGAACGCGAGCAGTTCGGCCAGCCCATCGCCCAATTCCAGGCCATTGGGTTCAAGTTGGCGGACATGGCCACGGCCATTGAGGCGGCGGATTTGTTGACCCTCCAAGCCTGTGAATTGAAGAATGCAGGCAAACCTGTGACCAAGGAGAGTGCCATGGCGAAGTACGAGGCCAGCGAGGTGTGTGTCCGCGTGGCGACAGAAGGGGTTCAGATTTTGGGGGGGTATGGGTACACGAAAGATTTCCCTGCTGAAAAGTTTTACCGCGACTCCAAACTGTGCACCATCGGGGAGGGGACGTCTGAAATCCAAAAACTCGTCATCGGACGAGAGTTGTTGCGTGAGGGTGCTTGACTTTAAGTATTTTCGTGTATTTTTGGCGCCCAATTCAACACCATGCTGAGCATTCAAGTCAAAGAAGGGGACAACATCGAGCGTTGCCTCAAGCAATTCAAGAAGAAGTTCGATCAGACGAAAACCATGAAGCAGTTGCGTACGCGTCGTGAGTTCGTCAAGCCTTCGGTGTTGAACCGTGAAATGCGAAAGAAAGCGGTATACAAGAACGGCTTGAACTTGAAGGCAGAGTAAGCATGATACCCATCCTCTGAGGAGGATGTTTGAAAAAAGACGCACAGTTGCGAGTGCGTCTTTTTTTGTGCCCGAGATTTTGGCCATGGTTGAGCACGTCGTCCCCTCGTTCTTGGGCCATTTGGAAAAGGAAAAACGCGCGTCCAAGCACACCCTTCGCAACTACGAGGTGGACTTGAACCAATGCCAGCAGTTCTTGACGGACACGTACGAGTCTTCCTTGGTCGATATGCAAGGCGATTGGTTGAGATCCTGGGTGGTCTCTATGGTGCAAGAGGGCAAGCGCCCCAAAACCATTCACAGGAAAATCAGCGCGTGCCGCACCTTTGTGAAGTATGCCCTTCGCCAAGGGTGGATGGAAACCGACCCCACCGAGTCTGTGGTCTTGCCGAAGTTGGACAAGCGCATTCCCGAGGTGGTGCCTGAACACGCCATGTCGACCTTGTTCGACGAAGGTCTGTATGCCGAGGGGTGGAAAGGGACCAGGGACAGGGCCATTTTGGTGTTGTTGTATGAGACGGGGCTTCGCATGGCCGAGTTGATTGGGTTGGCGCTTGTAGACTTGCACGCCACGCGCAACGAGCTTCGCGTGTTGGGCAAGGGCAACAAGGAGCGCGTGGTTCCTCTTCTGCCCGCTACGGTCAGGATGTTGTTGGATCAAGCCGATGCGCGGCCCCATGAGGCGACAACATTGTTTGTGACAAATGGCGGCAAGCCCCTTTACCCGTCGTTTGTGTATCGTTTGGTCAATCGTTACCTTGGGAAGGTTAGCACGCTGCAGAAGTGCAGCCCTCACGTACTTCGGCATACGTTTGCGACCCACTTGTTGAACCGAGGCGCGGAGTTGACCGCAGTGAAGAAGCTGCTGGGACACGCCAGCCTCACCTCGACCCAGGTGTACACCCAGCACACGACAGCAAAGCTGAAGGAGTTTCACCTCGCGTCTCCTTTGAACCGACGTTCGAAGGGCCGCACCACATGATTGAACATGCAGATTCAAATCCATTCGATTCATTTCGACGCCGACGCCAAGTTGCTGGAGTTCGTGAAAGGCAAGTTGGAGAAGCTTCAAACCTTCAACAACGAGCTTCAACATTGTGAGGTGTTTTTGCGCATTGAAAAAAGTGACAGCCGTGACAACAAACTGGTGGAAGTCAAAGCCCATTTGCCGGGCCACGATTTGTTCGCCAAACGACACGCGTCGAGCTTCGAGGCGGCCATGGACGAAGTGCATGAAGCACTGCGCAGGCAGGTTGTGAAAGCCCACGCCTGAGGCCTCCTTTTTGCAGGCGAAAAAACCTTGCGCGCAGGGCGTGCTTCACGTGGATTTCTTTCATACATTTGCCCTCCTGAAAAATGGGAGGGCTTTTTTTTGCCCTGTTCTTTGAAATGTTGCCGGTGTAGCTCAGAGGCCAGAGCAGCTGATTTGTAATCAGCTGGCCGGGGGTTCGAATCCCTCCACCGGCTCACGTCACCAACCTCGCACGGTTGGATTTTATCAGGGGGTACGCCGGAGTTGGAGAGCCGGGGCAGACTGTAAATCTGTTGTCTATGACTGAATAGGTTCGAATCCTATTACCCCCACCATCAATCGTGCAAGCGGAAGTAGCTCAGTTGGTAGAGCATCAGCCTTCCAAGCTGAATGTCGCGAGTTCGAATCTCGTCTTCCGCTCCGTTCAGCCGATGTAGCTCAGGGGTAGAGCGCTTCCTTGGTAAGGAAGAGGTCACGGGTTC
>CAJWII010000102.1 GCA_913041065.1 uncultured Flavobacteriales bacterium | reverse complement strand
CCCGCTGGTCTTCTTCCTCGACCCACGGGCTGACGTAGCGAATGTGCGCCCCCCCTGCCCGGTTGCGCAGGCCTTTGTGGAACCACTTGTCCATCATCTCCCGTTGCATGCGCACCATGGCCGTG
This sequence comes from uncultured Flavobacteriales bacterium, assembly GCA_913041065.1. Classification (GTDB taxonomy): domain Bacteria; phylum Bacteroidota; class Bacteroidia; order Flavobacteriales_D; family Sanyastnellaceae; genus UBA11663. The sequence goes on along the minus strand of CAJWII010000102.1, from coordinate 6,552 downwards.
TCTTCCGTTCGGTGTGAAGGGAAGTGCTCAAACATGGCGTCCCACTCGCCCACGTTCGAAAAGTGGAAGTAATCGTACAGGTCACCCAAGACAACATCGGACGAGTCCTCGGACATGAATGTCACCAGGTTGTCTCCGGCTGTGGTGACTTTGAGGGGATCCAGTTCTGGGTGGAATTCCAGGTCAGGCACACGCAAATCTGTGGTGCCAGTGGGGCCTCCGAACACCTTGGCAGAAGAATTTGTTCTTGGGTCTTCCGCTTGGCTTGAGTTGTCGTCCCCGCATGCGCACAATCCCAGGGCTGCCGCCATGGCCAGCACGGGCCAACTTGATTGGATCTTCATGACCCAAAGATACAGGGTCAGTTCACGAAAAAGTTGGCGTCGTCCTGGGGGTTTTGGGTCAGGATGTGCACAGCCAAATCGAGGTGTTGTTTGAGCCGCAGTTGCATGACTTCCAGGCTGGCGCCTTCCAAAATTTCAGCGCGCTGAACGGGGTCTCGTTCCAAATGGGTCAACACTGGGATGAGGCCCTCTTGTTCCAAGGATTTCGGATCCAAGCCGTGGGTCACCATCAGGCCCACCAGCGTGTCTCGCACCGCCCGACAATCCTCGTCCAGGGTCCAACTTTTCCAGTCCGGCACGTCGGCTGTTTCTCCGAGGGGATAGCCAAGTTGACCGTCCCTCATGTCACAGGACTCCAACCGGAACAAGCCCGTGGCTTTCACGGTCACATCACGTCGTCCATTGACTTCGCGCCGTGAAATATTCACCAGACGCATGACGGCACCGGTGCGCCGGATTTGGCCCTCGTGGGCGCAGGGGATCCCGAATTCCACCAACTCCATGTTCTCCAACTCATTGAACAGCCGCTGGTAGCGGGGTTCGAAAACGTGGAGTTCCACAAATTCCCCAGGCAAAGGCAACATGCGCAACGGAAAGAGAGGTAGGTGCATTACACAAGGGTACCGCAACTCATGGACGTGCAGGGCACCGCGGGGCACCAGAGCAGAGCTGGAGGGGCTGAGTGACCTCAGGGGAGCGGGACCCCGGCGGAGAATTGCCGACCATTGGCCTGCACGCCCTCCAACAAGACGCCGCGTTGCCCGGCTTCTCTTGCCCTTGTCAAGGCCGCGGTCATGTCTTCCTCAGATTGAAGCGGCTGGCCATCCAAACGCAGCAGCACCGCTCCGCGACGGATGCCATGGTCCGACCATTCGCCAGGTCGAATGGCTGTCACAACGAGTCCCCCTCGAATGTCCAAACGCGTCTGGATTTGGGCCGATGCCGGCTCGAGTTCGACCTCCCAGTTGGTCATGAATTCTTCTTTACTGGCTGCTCCAGGCACGGCGCCTTCGGCGGGCTTGGTGCTTGGGGATGGCACGGTGGCAGAAGCCAAGGCTTCTCGCCTTTGAAGTTTCACTTGTTTTTGAACGCGCTGTCCATCGCGGCGAAGCTGGACCGCGATGCATGCGCCGGGACGGTGTTTGGACAACTGCTCTTGAAGGGCGGGGAAGCTTGACACCGGGATGCCGTTGATGGCTTCGATGCGGTCGCCGGGTTGCAGGCCTGCTGCGCTGGCACCGCTCCCGCGGAGCACGCCAGCCACCCGGACGCCCGGGTCGCGTTGGTCGACTTGGATGCCGAGGTAGGCCCGTTGAACGCGGCCGAATTCACGCAAATCGTCCACCACCTTGCGGACAATGGAGGAAGGAATGGCGAACGAGTATCCCGCGTAGCTCCCGGTTTGAGATGCGATGGCGGTGTTGATGCCAATCAACTTGCCATCCAGGTTGACCAACGCACCGCCGCTGTTTCCGGGGTTGACTGCGGCGTCGGTTTGCAAGAAACTTTCCACAGGGTAGATGTCCCGTTTTGCATCCGGCTCCAACAGCCGCAGGTTCCGCCCTTTGGCGCTGACAATGCCTGCCGTCACCGTCGAGGTCAAATTCAAGGGGTTGCCCACCGCAAGCACCCACTCGCCCACGTTCACCTCGTCCGAGTTGCCAAACTCGAGCGTGGGCAGTCCCGAGGCGGCGGTGGTCTTGAGAAGTGCCAAATCGGTGCTCGGGTCGCTGCCGATCAATTTCGCCTCCATGGTGGAGCCATCAGAGAGGGCCACTTGGATGCGTTGGGCCCCGTCGATGACATGGTGGTTGGTGACGATCCATCCTTGGCTGTCGAGGATGACGCCACTCCCGGAGCCCTGCGCCACCCGGCCGTGGTCCATTCCCAACATGCTCAGCCACGGGTTGCTCTGGGTCGGGACGACCGCGGCGGTTTGTACGTGGACCACGGCGTCTACGGACGACTGCGCCGCCCTGACAAATGCGTCGTCCGAGAGTGGGGTGTTGGTGGCAGGCCTCGCTGATAGGGCGACGCTCCCAGGGCTGGGCGTCCATGTGTTGGACGTGGCATGCACGGTGGAGGTTGAGGGGGTTGTGGGGGAATCCAACCACGACATCAGGCCGAAAGTCAAACCACATGCCGCCCCTGCGGCAGACCATTGGAGAAGTGAAGACCACTGCATGTCCCAAAGAACGAATAGGTCAGCGCGATGTTCTGCTTGTAAACTGTCAAGAAATCTGAACGCCCAACGGGCTTCACTCTTTTTCAGAGGAGGCGTCGCCGACCAGGCCGATCTCGCGGAGGCGTTCTGCGAGGTAAGCCCCGGCTGTGATGGGGGCTTCCTTGGGGGCTTCTCCAGCAGGCACGCATTGTTCCAGCGCGTCCAAACTCATGTGCGGCACAGGGTGGCAGAAGAAAGGCATGCTGAAGCGTGGCTTGCCCCAAAGTTCACGTGGTGGGTTGACGACACGGTGGGTGGTCGACTTGAGCTCTTGGTTTGTGAGCCGCTGAAGCATGTCGCCCACGTTGACCACAAGTTGGTTGGGCAGGGCGGTCACGGGGGTCCAGTTTCCTGCGGTGTCCATCACTTCCAAGCCAGACGCGGAAGCACCCACCAACAAAGTGATGAGGTTGATGTCCTCATGCTGACCGGCGCGGACGCTGGATTTCGGTTCCTGTAAGATTGGGGGGTAGTGGATCAATCGCAGGATGCTGTTGCCACCTGGTACGTAGGCCTCGAAGTAATCCTCGTCCAATTCCAAGTGCAGGGCGATGGCCTTCAAAACGTCGCGTCCAACCGCTTCCAAGCTTCTGTAAAGTGCTTCAGACTTGACCGACAACAGAGGGCGTTCGGCGACGACGGCGTTGGGTGGGTAGTGCTTCATGTCCGCGCCGTCTGGGACGTCGCACTGTCCGACTTGCCAGAACTCTTTCAGGTCGGCCGCGTCGCTGTCTTTGGCGTGTTCTGTCCCTAGACCGACAAACCCCCTTTGCCTGTTGTGCTCCGGGTGCTCGTGCTGCGCTTTGGTCTCGGCAGGCAACGCAAAGAACGCTTCGGCTTCGCTGTACAAACCGTCAATCACGTCTTGGGGAATGCCGTGGCCTCCGATGGCCACGAACCCTACTTCCCGGTATGCTCTGCCGAGGTCGTGCACAAATTGTATGCGCTGGGTTTCGGTGCCCTGGGTAAAATGGCTCAAGTCGAGCGACGGGATGCCTGCGACGAAGTCGAGGTGGGCGAGGCTGGCAGGAGGGTTTTTCATAACTCTAAGGTCGAGAAAGTTGGGTCAATGTGGGGACAGGGCGTCTTGCAGGACTTGGTCGAGTGTCTCGCCATGGGTGGTCCATGCGAATTTGTGTCGCACTTCCTGTTGCGCGATGCGAGCCATGTTTTGAGCTTCTTCAGGGTGGGCCAAAAGTCGGTCGATGCCCGCGGCAAACGCGCCAGGCTGGTCGCAGATCTCCGCATGCCCGTGGGCAGGCATCCCCAAGGGTGCAAAGGCATGCGGCGAGAGGATGCAGGGCAAGGCGGAGGCCATGGCCTCAAGCACCTTGTTCTGCAGACCGGTGCCCAGGCGAAGTGGCGCGACAAACAACGTGGAGCGCTTGTATTCTGCGGCGATGTCGTCCACCCATCCCGTGACCGTCACCTCGTCGCTGGCGAGGGCAGTCACGCTTGAAGCGGGTTCCGCACCGGCTAGGACCACACGGATGGGGCGCGTTTGAATCCTGGGCAGGATGTCCTTCACCAAATGCCTTGCCGCGTCCACGTTGGGAGCGTACGACATGTTTCCTGTGAACAACAGGGTGGGTACGTCGGGGGGCGCTGGTTCCGAGGCGCCGAACGCGTCTAGGTCGACGCCGTTGGGCACAATGCGAATGGTATCTCGGTGCAGGTGAGGAATCAGAAGCCGGTCGTTTTCAGAAATGATGGTATGGGTGTCGAAATAGTCAAACGTCCGCGACTCATGCCTCGCCAAGCGCGTGCCCTCTGCCCGCATCACGGCCTGTTGAAACAGCCCGAGAGGACCTTTTTTCTGATGGCTTCGGCGGTGCATGCCCGCGCTGAAGGCGTCCATGTAATCCAAGACCTTGGGGTAGGCGTGCAAGTCCTTCACGTATTCGGCACACCGCACAAGTTGGCAGTAAATGAGGTCAGGTTGTGTGTCTACGACGATGCGTTCGAGTTGTCGTTTGGCCTTGCGGTCGGTGAACCAGGTCACTTGAAAAGGCAATTCCGACGTCCAAGCCCACATCATGCGCCACAGCTTTCTCAGGATGGGGGTTCGCAGCACGTGGGTGTGCTGGGCGATAGAGCGAAGGGCTTCCTGTTGCGCCTCGGTCAGCGCGTGGTCTTGAAGGGCGCAAAGCGTCAGGGTGTGCTTGGATGACAGGTGCTTCAGTTGGTGGTAGAGCCGCAGCTTGTCTCCCTTTTCGAGGGGAAAGGGAACCCGGGAAGCGATGACCAGGATGTTCACGAGGCCACCAATTGTTCGAGGAACGCGGTCAAACGTTCTGCCCTGGCGCGGTGCTGCAAGTTGACTTGGGCCCAGGCTCGGCCGCGTTGGCCCATGGCCGTAGCTTTGTCGTCGTTGGACAGCAGGTCGACCAGCGCCGCTGCGAAGTGTTCGGCGGTGTCGGCCACCATGACATGTTCCTCGTTCTCCAGGTGGAGCCCGGTCATGCCTTTGGTGGTGGTTACGATGGGGCGCCCTGCGGCCAAGGCTTCTGCAATCTTAATACGCATGCCTGAACAGGCATGCAAGGGAACCACCACCACGCTGGGGGTGTCGTAGGTGGCGGCGGCATCGTCCACCTCGCCCAACACATGGACCCCAGCGCTTTCGTCGGACGTCCATTCAGGCCCCATGTTTCGGCCGGCCAGGGCTACCTGGGCCTCGGGGAGTGTCTGACGCACCAAGGGCCAAACGTTTTGCACAAACCACGAAACGCCTTGTTGGTTGGGGGCCCAATCCATAGCCCCGAGGTGCAAGACCCGTACAGGTGCCTCGTTCAAGGCCGTGTGTGGGGTGCTGTCCACGTCCATCCCGAAGGGAACAACCTCCACCTGGCAGGTCGACTCTGGATGCACGTGTTGGAGGGTGTATTCAAACCATGCGGCGTCGTCGCGGGTGATGGTCACGACCCCGTTCAGCGCGGCGAGCACTTTGATTTCCTCTGATTGAAGCTTGGACTTGAACCGGTTGAGCAGCCAGCGCTTGGGGCGGGAGGTCATGTCCTCCGCAACCTCCTCCCACAACGCGTGCTCCACGTTGTGCGCGCGGAGCACAAGGTCCGCGTCGCTCAAACGGCGAATGGCCGGGATGTAAGCCGTAGTGAACAGGGATTCCAAAAGCACCACGTCGTACACCTGCTCGCGAAGTGCGTCTTCCACGGTCCGCTCCATTTCCGGCACCAAAAACCGGGACAGGTGGTAGCTCTCGCCGGTGAGGAGGTGGGACAGGGCGTCCCGCACGTTCAGCTCGGTGTCGGCGTAGGCGACTTCGATTTGGGTTTGCTCGAGGTAGTCAGCTTCGATTTGGTCTGGCAGAAAAGGATGTTTGTCCGTGTGGATGGAGACCACTTTCACTTGATGTCCCATGTCCAAGAGTCCTCGCGTCAAGCTGTCCATAGCCAGGCAGCCTCCATCCACGGATGGGCGTGGTGGCTTATGGCAGAGTTGAAGGATGCGAAGGGTTCTGGCCATGGGCGCAGCAAAGGTAGTTTTCAATCACCTGCCTGCATATGGAAGCCAGCGTCGTTCTTTCAACGTGCTCCACATCAAAAGTGCCGCCAACGGAGTCAGCAAAAGCGTGCTCAACCACATGCCCGACCAGGGCTCCAGAGTTCCAGACTTTACCAATTGTTCCCCGACCATGGACATCACGTAGTACAACAGAAACACACAGAGGGCCAAGAGCGTTGGCAGGCCCAAACCGCCTTTGCCCACGAGGGCCCCCAACGAGCTCCCCACCAAGAAGAGCACCATGCATCCCAAGGCCAAAATGTACTTGCGGTGCCATTCGATGTCGTGGCGGTGCTGGCGAAGCAGCTTGCCTTCCATGTTGGCCACCGCGTTGTCGATGCTTCGGATTTGGTTGCGCGAGAGTTCTTTCGCAGAGTGAAAGGCACGCGTCCTGGTTTTGGAGGCGAGGCCGGAGGCCCAGGGTGAGCGAGCCGTCGGTTGTGAAGCTGCGGCGGCCGT
>CAJWII010000101.1 GCA_913041065.1 uncultured Flavobacteriales bacterium | reverse complement strand
TCTTGGGTTTGCGATCGGCGAGTTTCTGACGGCCCTCGTAACTGAGGCTTGTCAGCCTTTGAAAATCCAAGTCAGCGGGAATTTGAAGGTGGTCCATCTTGCCGAGACGGTCAGCCATTTCCTGCTCCTTGGCGATGTAGCCCTCGTATTTGATCTGGAGCTCCACTTGTTCTGTTACCTCAGGCGCGATGGAGCTGCACAGCTCCGCCACGGATGGAATGTGATGAACCATGCTGTCCAACTTAACGTGGGGGCGGGCCAAAATTTCTTGCGCACGAACAGCGTGTTTGAGGGGGCTTGAGTTGGCGTGTTCAAGCAGGGCAGAAGCGTCCTTAGGGGTGACACTCAATTGTTGAAGCCCCTTGCGGAGGCTCTTGACGCCGGATTGTTTGGCGTCGAGGGTGTGCATGCGTTCGTCAGAAGCCAACCCGAGCCCATGGGCCAAGGGCGTCAGGCGTTCGTCGGCGTTGTCCTGGCGCAACAAGATGCGGTATTCGGCACGCGAGGTGAACATGCGGTAAGGTTCTTCCGTGCCTTTGGTGACCAAGTCGTCGATCAACACGCCGATGTAAGCTTGGCTTCGGCTGAACGTGATGGGCTCAAGGTTCCACGTGGAACGTGCCGCGTTGATGCCCGCCACAATGCCTTGACATGCGGCCTCCTCGTAGCCCGTGGTTCCGTTGATTTGGCCAGCGAAGTACAAGGCTTGAACCAACCGGGTTTCAAGGCTGTGTTGAAGTTGTGTGGGAGGGAAGTAGTCGTATTCCACAGCGTAGCCAGGACGAAACATCTTGGCTTGCTCGAACCCCGGGATCTTGCGCATGGCCGTCAATTGGACGTCCTCAGGCAAGGAGGTGCTGAAGCCGTTGACGTAGATTTCACAGGTGTTCCAACCTTCAGGCTCGACGAACACTTGGTGCCGGTCTTTGTCTGCGAAGCGGTCGATTTTGTCTTCGATGCTTGGGCAGTAACGTGGGCCGAGGCCTCGGATGCGTCCGTTGAACATGGGAGATCGGTCAAACCCTTCACGAAGCAGTTCGTGCACCTCGGGAGAAGTGTAGGTGATGTGACACGAGAGTTGCTTGCCAATGGGGTAGGAGGGGAGGTAGGAGAATCGCCCCGGCGACCCATCGCCAGGCTGCTCTTCCATTTTTGTGTAGTCCAGGGAGCGGCCGTCCACGCGCGGTGGTGTGCCGGTTTTCATCCTGCCACTCCTGAACCCAAGCTCTTCCAATTGTTCGGTGATGCCAAAGGAAGCTCGCTCGCCTGCTCTTCCGCCCCCGAATTGTTTCTCGCCGATGTGCATCAATCCGTTGAGGAAGGTGCCGTTGGTGAGGACCACAGCCCTGGCGCGGACCTCCACGCCGAGTTGGGTTTTGACCCCGACGCAACGTCCTTGTTCTGTCAAGAGCCCGACGACGCCGTCCTGCCAGAAGTCGAGGTTGGGTGTGGCTTCCAGCATCTCTCGCCAAGTCTGGGCGAAGAGGTTGCGGTCGTTTTGGGTTCGTGGGCTCCACATGGCAGGCCCCTTGGACTTGTTGAGCATGCGGAATTGGACGGCGCTGCGGTCGGACACCAAGCCGGAGTAGCCTCCTAGCGCGTCCACCTCACGTACGATTTGTCCTTTGGCGATGCCCCCCATGGCGGGGTTGCATGACATTTGGCCAATGACCCCCATGTTCATGGTGATGAGCAGGGTGGAGGCTCCCAAGTTGGCTGCGGCTGCGGCTGCTTCGTTCCCGGCGTGGCCCGCCCCGACCACAATGACATCGTACGACTGAATCATGGCGGCAAAGGTCGCCATTGCGGGGGTCAGCCCGTGTGTTCCACGTGGAACATCTGCAATGCGTGGTCTTCTGCTTGGCGCATGGCGCCTTCTTCTTCCGTGGTTTTGTCCCTGAATCCGGCCAAATGAAGCACGCCGTGTGCCATCACACGGCGCAGCTCTTCTTGAAACATAACACCATGATTTTCAGCATTTTCTGACACACGATCGAAGGAGATCAAGAGGTCCCCGGACAGGGTTTTTCCCTCGGTGTGGTCGAACGTGATGATGTCGGTGTATGTGTCGTGGTCCAGGTACTGACGGTTGTAGGCGAGCAGCTCCTTGTCTGAACAGGAGACGATGCTCAGGTCGCCCAAGGCGCGGTTGTGGTACTTGGCCAAGGAAGCCAGCCAGGATTTGACGCGTCGGCGGCCTTCGACGTTGCAGGGGACGTCTCCGTCCACGAACACCACCATGTCAAGCCAGGACGTCGGTGAAGGTGAGCTCGACAATGCGACCTTCGTCTTCGAAGGCACATTCGTCAGCGAGGTGACGCATCAAGAACACACCGCGGCCGTGGGGCTTCTCGATGTTTTCTGGCGCAGTGGGGTCGGGGAGGTTGTCGTAATCGAACCCGGGGCCTTCGTCCGTGATGCGAAACACCAAGGTTTTTTCATCGATGGCGCACGACACGCTCACCGACTTGGTTTCGTCGAGTTTGTTTCCATGGACGATGGCGTTGTTGACCCCTTCCGTCATGGCGATGAGCACGTTGCCGTAGTGTTCTGCGACGATGCCGTGGTCGGCACTGATTTTGTCGATGAGCTTCTCAACCACCGCAATGTTCTCAGGCTTGGAGTCGAATCGCAATTCTGGCAGGGTGGTCGTCATGGCTTCAGGTCGGGTTGTTCCTCGGAATCGAGTTCCAAAGTATTGAAATATTCGTTGACGCGCTCCCGGTAGTAAGGCAGAAGTTCCGCAGGCACGGTTCGCAGCAACTCCAATTCGTTCATTTTCCGACGGAGGTACTCGATGGCTTGAGGGGGATCGGCTTTGAGAACGTCGTCACCTGTGCGCGAAGTTCGATCTTCTTTCTCGCCTCGGATGCGCTCGGCGTTCTCGGCTTCCAACAACCGCGTGATCAAATCTTGTTGGCGCTTCAAGGTGGCTTCGTCTACCTGCCGGTTCACCAAATCCCGCTCGAGCTCCTCCATTTGCTTGGCGATTTCCTTCATGCCGTTGCCGTCGCCAGAGCCGTCTTCGTTCAACTTCTTGGCCTTCTCTTGGGCCATCTTTCGAAGGGCGGCTTGCTCGGCGGCCATTTGGGCAAGCTCTTTGCTCATGCTACCAGGCTTCTTTTGTCCGGCTTGGCCCTTGTTGGCACCTTCCCCCATTCTCTCCTTCATCTGCTCCAGTTTCTTGCCAAGAGCCTGCTGCATTTTCTTCATGTCGCCCGCCTTGGGGGAGGGGGAGGGGTTGCCAGATCCGCCGGGCTTTTCGCAGTTGCCTGACCCGGGCTGTTTTTGGGCCTGTTGCTGTTGCATCTGCTGGAGTGCCTCGTCCAGCAGCAACGCGAGGTTGTTGAAGGAGGTCATAACGTACTGTTGGTTCATGGCGATGTCGGCCGTGAGCCGGTCGCCAAACCCTTCCAACGCCTTGCCCATGTGGCGGTTCACCAACCCAATCTCACGGTTGACCGCAGACGCCAACTGGGGGATGCGCATGCTCAACGCAAACAAACTGTCTTCCACCATGACGGCGTCCTCTTTCAGTTTGCGCTGGTTTTGGCCGTGGCCGACGTAGCGGGGGTCTTGTTCGTTGGTGCCCCTCAGCTCAGACATCAGGTACTCCTCTTCGAACGACAGCGTGAGGATGTTTTCCAACAGCGCCCTCAGCGCGTCCATGTCCTCGCTGGCCGACTCCGACTCCGACTGCTGTTGCATAGCTTCCATTTGTTGGGCCAACTGATCCAATTGCTCCGCAGCTTTCTTTTGGGCGTCGGAGGCCTTTTTCTCCTTGCCCTTGTCGAGCTGCTCGGAGCTTTTTTCCATCTCTTCTTGGATGGACTCCTCTTCGCCGGAGCTGTCCATCATGGGGTTGGGGTTTTCCAGCTCTTGGTTGTCCTTCTTGAGTTGTTCCAAGTCTTTTTGGACCTGTTCAAACGCCGCGTTGAGGCTGTCTTGCTTGGCCTTGAGCTTCTCAGGAACCTCCAGCCCAAACTCGGTTTCCTCCGCCAACTTCTTTTGTTCTTCGGCCAGGCGGTTGAGGTCCTCGATGGCCTCGTTCATTTTGGTCTCCCATTCCAGCTGACGGAATTGCTCAAGGGCCCTGTCGAGCTCTTTTTCCATGGCGTCGTGGTTGAGCTCCATCTCGTTCAACTGCTCCTGCAGTTTCTCAGGGTCCATCTCTTGCATGAGCTCTTCCATCTGCTCAAACAGCTGGCGCATTTCTTCACTCATCAGGTTCTCCATCAATTTTTGGAGCTGTTCCTGCTTGTCCAACATGCGCTCTTCTTGTTGGGAGAATTCGTTGGCGCGCTCGTCTTTCTTGGTGTTGTCGCGACGCATCTCCTCGAGTTTTTCTTGAAGAGCCTGCTGCTGTTCCAACAGGTTCTCCATGGCCTGGCGATCTTGCCACGTCATTTCGCCTTGTTCACGAAGCCGCTCTTGCATGGCCTCCATGGCCTCCCGGAGCTCAGCGGCTTCCTGGGCGGCGTCTTTCAAGTTTTCTTCGATGGATTCGGCGGCGTTGATGCGTTCTTCCCTCAAGTCTCCCAGGGAGGGTGCTTCCAACCTCGTGGTGGTGGACCTCACCTTTTTGGCACCATGCACCGCGTCGTTGTCCCAAACCTCAAACCAAGCTTCCAGCACATCACCTTCTCGCCAATCCAGCTCACGCAAGTCCCACATGTGGTAGAACGTTCCGCGTCGACCCTGGGGAGCCTCAAGTTCCACCCGACCGCTGGTCAAGGAAGGAGTGCCACCTGCGGCCGCCAACAGCTCTCCCGACGGTCCAGCTCCGCGCTCCACAACCTCCCAAACAAACGTCAGCCGGCTGAAGCCGTAATCGTCTTGGACAGAACCGGTGAAGTGCATCTTCCTCCTGGACGTGCTGTCTTGCGACTCCTCGACCCGGATGGAAGGCTTTCCGTCCCGGACCACCCGGACGCGGTGACGGAGAGAATCGCCCGTCAATTGGTCGTTGATGGGTGTGATCCAATAGGTGCTGTTCGTCGTGGCCACGGCGTGGGCTGAAAAGGTGTTGCCCGTGGTTCGCGCGGTCTGCAGCCACTCGTCGTTCCACGTGAATCGGAGGGAGTCTGCATCCTTGACTTGCATGGTCCATTGGATGGGCGTGCCCTCAGGCACCGTCACATCGCCTTGGTTTTGGGTGTCCACGTTGGAAAGGCCCGTGTAGGGAGGGGGCGTGGCCTGCAAGCGCAGGTTGGCCAACATGGGCACAGCGAAGGGCTTCACGGTGTGGTTCACAGATCGCCAGCCGTTGGCCAAAAATTGAAAGTCGATGTTGTTGCGCACTGCCGGAAAGGTGTGCCGGAACACGTGGGGCTTCACACGCTCCATCCGGAAGCGGCCGTTGCCGGACTCCAGGGTCACCGAAGCGGGCAGGTCGTCGCCTTTCGTTTCCACAGTGACCACAAAAGGGTCTCCTGCAGGGACCTCCAGTCGGTTGTTCACCAACACGAAGTCGAACGGAGCTGGCTCGATGAACTCGGTCCGGTGTTGCACGATGCGGGTGGCGGGTGCGGTCACCCAATCGGGCTGCATCCACACGCCTGCCAACACCAATACGGCGACGGGCGCGGCCCACCGCAACATTCTTAGGGCGCCGGACACGTCCACAGCGCTCGTGAAGGGCAGTGGTCGAAGCGATGCTGTGCGTTGGTCGATGCTCGCCGCCAGCAACGTAACGTCGGCACCTTGGGCGTTGTCGACTTGCCGCTGAAGCTGGAGGGTGTTCAGGAGTTTGTCCTTGACCTCTGGAAAGTGGTTGCCCACGATGCGGGCGGCTTCGTCGTGGCTCAACCCTTGGCTGAGGCGGGCCCATTGCGCAAGGGGCCAAAGCACGTGCGTGGCCAAAACGACGGCGGACGCGGCTGCAAACGTGTAAAACAACACCGTTCGCCCAGCGACGCCAAACCGCCCCACCCCCTCGAGAACCACAAACAACAGCGCGCCGACGGACAGGGTGACAAAAGACAACAAAAGCCCTCGAAGGACTTTGGTTCTGTGGTGCCTTCGGATGAAGGCGTCCAGTTTTTGGATCAGTGAAATCTCTCCCGTCATCTCTCGAACTTGAAAGGTACGCTACCTTCGAACCCCATTCACAACGTTCGCCATGAAACGCCAACTTCTCGGACTGTTCGCCGCATTCTGCGGTTTGTCTCTCGCCACGGAGGCCCAAGTCGTCCTCAACGAAATCAACCTCGTCACCGGCCCCAATTCGGGTCAGTTTGTCGAGCTGCACGGGCTTGCCAACCAGAGTGTGGATGGCCACGCCTTGGTAGTTGTCAAGTCGTCGTTTTCAGGAGGCAATTGGACTGCCACGGTCCAAGACATGGTCGACCTTCAGGGCCTGGCCTTGGACGACAATGGATTCCTCCTTCTGGAAGGTGAAGGGTGGCAGAACACCGTGGCGGGCGTGGTTCTCGCGGCCCAGCCCGCTTCGGAGTTTGAGCTGAATGCGTCGCCTTCCTTCACCAGCATCGTGGATGCTGTGCTCTACGGCAACACGTCGGTCACCAACCCTCAAATGGCGGCAATCGCGGGAGTGGTGAATCCCGACGCCACCACCACGATCTACGAAGGGGGCGAGGGCGTCAACGCGGGGTCGGACGGGCTGTCGCGCGTGCCAGATGGTGGCGCGGCCCTGGACCAGCAATTCGTGATGCAGGCCCTCAGCCCGGGCACGTCCAACGTGTTGGGGTGCGAAGGGGG
>CAJWII010000100.1 GCA_913041065.1 uncultured Flavobacteriales bacterium | reverse complement strand
AAGTCGGGCGTCAGCGCCAGCCTCATCCAAGAGGGCCTGACCTACCAAGGCAACCCCGCCGTGCCGGTCAAGCAATTCCAAACCTTCCAGATTGCATTGCGCCGTTTGGTTCGCATGCCCCTGACAGAACGACTTGAGGCCATTGAAAATGCGCTTCAAGCCCCGCAGCATCCGACGCGCTGACGTAGGTTTGCAGCCATGATTTCGTCGAATCAACAACACACCTTGGGCGCCTCCTTCGAGCTCCATGGCATCGGGCTGCACACCGGCGTGACGTCCACCCTGCTTGTCGAGCCCGCCGAGGCCAACACCGGTTGCGTGTTCGTGCGAACCGACTTGGAAGGCGCCCCCGAAATCCCCGCGCTGGTGGCCAACGTGTGCGAGACGCGTCGCGGCACCACGCTCCAAGGGGGCGAGGCCCAGATTTGCACCACGGAGCACGTGCTTGCCGCACTGTACGCCTCAGGTGTAGACAACGCCCGCTTGTGCATCGACGGGCCGGAAGTGCCCATCCTCGACGGGTCGGCCCAACCGTTCATGGAGGCCATCGCAGGCGCCGGAACGGTGGCCCAAGACGCCGACCGAAAGTTCTTCAAGGTGCGTCGCAACCTCAGCCTCAAAGGCGAGGAGGGCGTCGAGATGATGGTGGTGCCCCTGGAAGAAGATGAATTCAAGGCCACCGTCATGGTGGACTACAACAGCCCCATCCTCGGCACACAGCATGCGCGCATGGAGTCGTTGGCCGAATTCAACGAACACATCGCTCCTTGCCGCACGTTCGTGTTCTTGAAAGAAGTGGCCGCCCTGGCCGAGCAGGGGCTGATCAAGGGCGGGGACATCGACAACGCCATCGTGCTCGCCGAGCGCGCATACAGCCACGAGGAAGTCTCAAGCATCGCCAAGGCCCTGGGCCGCGAAGCCCTGGCCGGCACCGCCGACAAGCCCGGCGTGCTGAATCCGCCAGACCTGCGGTTCCCGAACGAACCCGCGCGTCACAAGCTGTTGGACATCGTCGGGGATTTGGCCTTGACGGGGCGCTTCATCCAAGGACACGTGCTCGCCGCGCGTCCTGGTCACGCCGCCAACGTCGAGTTCGCCAAGGTCCTGGCCAAAGCCATCAAGGCGCAGGAGGACTTGCCGGACTTCAGGCTCGACCGTCCGTCGCTGATGGACATCAACGAAATCTCAGCCACGCTGCCCCACCGCTACCCCTTCTTGCTGGTGGACCGCATCATGGACATGGACGACCGCAGCATCACAGGCGTCAAAAACGTCACGATGAACGAGCCGTTTTTCCAAGGCCACTTCCCCAACAACCCCGTGATGCCGGGCGTGTTGCAGGTGGAGGCCATGGCGCAAGTGGGTGGCATTTTCGCGTTGTCCACGGTGGAGGACCCCGAGAACTACTCCACCTACTTCATGAAAATCGACGGGGTCAAATTCAAGCAAAAGGTGCTGCCCGGCGACTCCGTCGTCTTCCACTTGACCTTGATGTCGCCCATTCGTCGCGGGTTGGTGAACATGAAAGGACGCGCCTACGTGCGCGGGGCGCTCGTCTCTGAAGCCGAGATGCTCGCCCAAGTCGTTCGTGACCGCGCACCCCAAGACTGAACCATGATCCACGAGACCGCCAACATCTCCCCCCTCGCGCACGTCGATTCGCAGGCCAACATTGGGGCCAACGTCGAGGTGGCGCCGTTCGCCTTCGTCGGACCCAATGTGACGGTGGGCGCGGGCGCATGGATTGGACCCCACGCCATCGTCCTGGGCGACACCACCGTCGGCGAGGAGTGCAAGCTGTTTCCAGGCTGCGTGATCGGGGCGGATTCTCAAGACCTCAAATACAAAGGGGAACCCACCGCCGTGGAAATCGGCGCGCGCACGAGCATCCGTGAATGCGTGACCATCCACAAAGCCACCACCGACAAGATGGTGACGCGCGTGGGAAGCGACTGCCTCATCATGGCGTATGTCCACATTGCGCACGACGTGCAAGTGGGGGACCATGTGATTTTGGCCAACTCCTGCAACGTTGCCGGCCACGTGGCCATTGAAGACCACGTCATTATCGAAGGCATGGTGGGCATCCAGCAATTCGTACGCATTGGCAAGCACGCCTTCATCGCAGGCGGATCGCTGGTGCGGAAGAACGTCCCTCCCTACATCAAAGCCGCACGCGAGCCCTTGAGCTACATCGGCATCAACGGCATTGGATTGCGCCGTCGAGGGTTTGACATCGATCGCATCCAAAACATCGAGGACATCTACCGCACGTTGTACGTCCTGAACAACAACATGACCCAAGCGGTCAAGGCGGCTGAACTCGAGCTGCCGACGTCCGACGACAAAGACACGGTGCTGTCGTTCATCCGTCAATCCGACAAAGGCATCATCCGCGGCCCGTTCTAAACATGTCCAGCCCGTCTCCCCTCGCGTCCTTTCTCGCCACCGACCTGGAACTTCGGCGGGGACAACGCTTGATTTGGGAAGACGCTTCCTGGAGCGTGCAAGGCGCCACCACCGTGGTCGGGGCGAACGGCCAAGGCAAAAGCTCCACCCTCCGCATGCTGGCCGGCCAACTGGCGCCCAATTCCGGAACCTTGTCCTTTCGTGCGGCCGACGGCGAGGTGTCGGTCGAAGCTTGGATGACGCGCTGCAGCATCGCCGCCCCTTGGCTGAACCTGCCCGGCCACCTCACCCTCGACGAAGCCATGTCGTTTCACGGCGTGTATCGCACGCCCCGGACCGGGGCCCTTCACTGGGCCTCCTTGGTTGAGGCGTCAGGGCTGCGCGTGGACCCCAGCCTGCCGGTGTCGCAATGGAGCTCGGGACAACAGCAGCGTTTGATGCTGGCCTTGGCCTTGGGCACCGAGGCCGACGCGGTGCTCTTGGACGAGCCCGCGAGCAACCTGGACGAGGCAGGAATCCAATGGATGAAAGCCCAAATGACCGCCGTCCAAGCGCTTTCAACCGTGGTTGTGGCGACCAACGATGAAAAAAAAGAGGGGCTGAAAGGCGCGTCGTTGCTGAGAATCGGGTAAAAAATTGCCCAGAGATGTAACCGTTTTTGAAATGGGCGCGTAACAGGGGTCAAATCTTCAACCCTCTCATCTCTTCAACGATGAACAAGTTTATTTACCCCCTCGCTGCAGCTGCAGCACTTTGTACCGGCAACCTCTTCGCTCAGGAAGCCGCTTTGACCACCCCGAACGCCGACTCAGCTTTTGACTGCGTTCAAGAAAACACCCGCCAGAACCGCACCTTGGATTTCGAGGGCAGCGTGGTGACCCAAGAGTTTACTGCTTGCACAAGCGGAACATTGTCGGCAGTCGAAGTCTCCCTCAAAGGTGTGACTGAAGACGTGTGGTACCTCGCGGAAATCGTGAACAATTACGGCGAAGTCATGGACGACACCCGTTTCACCCACCGCAACATCATCAACGAAACTGTGCAGCTGAACTTGATGGCTGACGTGGAGCAAGGCTACACTTATGCCCTTCAATTGACCGCTCCTGCGGAAGGGCACATGTCCTTGCGCTACCAGTTGACTGGCATGGGCAGCATGTGGTTCGACGGCGAGCCTGTGCGCGGCACCTTGACTGCATCGTTTGGCTTCAACACCGACAACACCCAGAACGTGGAGTCTGAGTACGCCAGCCGCAACAGCGATACGCCCGAGACTCGTGCGTTGGAAAACGAGTGCAAGACCAGCACCGGTTTGTTTGACGGCAAGGTGAAGTTGACGGCTCCTGGACACACCATCACCCAGTCGTACACGGCGTGCGCCAACGGTACGATGACTTCTTTGGCCTTGAACCTCGCCCACTACACTGCCGATTTCGAAGGACGTCTTCGCGTCATCAACGAAGAAGGTGACGTGTTGATCAACAACAAGCTCGACCGCACCAACATCGTCAAAGACGCCATCACGTTGCCTGTCAACGCTGAAGTGACTGCCGGTGAGACCTTGACCTTCTCTGTGAAGCTTGGTTCTGACTCTCAGTTCGCCATCAAGCGCAACACGCAAGCCAACGTCGGCGACTGCAAGTTGAACGGTGTGGACATGGCCTTCAACCTCGACTTCACCTCCTACATCAAGGAGTCACACGTCGGCGAGAACGCAGACCTCGACGCTGCAGCCATCACGACCTTCCCCAACCCCTTCAACGACCGCATCAACGTCCGCATGGAGAATGCCCCCAAAGGACCTGCGACTGTCCAGTTGCTCGACTTCTCTGGGAACATCATCCGCACAGAGACCGTGATCGTGAAGGACGCTGAAGGCAACATCAGCTTCGACACCCGCGACATCGAAGGCGCCGGCTACTACGCCTTGCGCATCATCCAGGGCGACCAGATCAAGAACGTGACTGTCTTGAAGCGTTGATCCCCCGCCCCTAGAACGACATTGAACCCAAGCGGCCTGGACATTGTGTCCGGGCCGCTTTTGTGTATCCAGTCATGTCCTTCCCACCAAATCCATCACCGTCTTCACCGGCTGAAAACATGCCGCTGGGATTTCCACAAAACGGGTCAGCCATCCCGACATCCCGCCGTTCCAAAGCCCTGGATGCTCCAGCACCTTGGCGCTCTTCCCCGTCACATTCTTCTCTGCAAGGAGGTGCCGGCTCTCGTCCACAAAAGGGGCCAAAGACTGTCCTGGCTCCACCACACACACCATGTCGACTGGGTTGAAGTGCGTGGCCTTCTCGAGCACGTCTTGGTTGTCCTCGTCAAACTCCACGGCCTCCACAATTTGGGGCCGAACCGACCCTGCATCGATGCCGGACGCCACACGCACCCAAAAGGGTCCACCTCCAGGCTGGCCCTCGTTGCGCACGACACCCACCAACCGCATGGGCCGTGCCATCTGAGCTTCTAGCCCTGACTCGTCGCATGCGTCACACGTCACGCCTTGGGCCTGAAGCCATGCTGCGGCGCGCTCGGGATTCGACTCCAATTCACGCAGCAAGGCATCTCGCTCTTCAGCCCAAGCACGGGCCTCCGCAACCAAGGCTTTGGTCCACAGCTCCCGCAATGCTGTGCGGGCGGGGGACGGGGCGTTGTCGATGTTGCGAATCACGAACATGGGCGTGCTCACCTCTTCCAGAAGCGGCAACAAGGCTCCATGGCCTCCCGGCCGCTTGAACGGTGCGCCATCCTCGGTCGTCAACCACCTCCCTTCTTGGTCCAGGACCGGCATGTCAGTGGCTGAGTCTTGCACCTCGAAAGTAAGTCTGGGATTCAAGGAAGAAACTGAGGAACCGTGTAGGTGAGCCTCGATGTCCATCACATGCTCTTCTTGCACGGTGAACCACACCGCGGGTTCGTCCACCAGGCGCGCCCAACTTCGCACGTGGGCCTCAAACGCCGTCTCTGTGCCTTCTCCCCCGTCTTGCATATGAAAAGACACCAATCCTTTGGGGATGGTGCCTTCTTTCATGAGGGTCAACAAAACCGAAGTCGCTTCTGAGGCTGAGCACTGCTTGGGGTCCAGGCCCTTCGCCTCGACGGCCGCAAGCCATGCTCGACCCAACGCCAAGTCGTCCACGGCAGACCACAAGGATTCGCACGCTTGGGCCTTCTCGTAAAAGGGGCGGAACATTCGTGTGGCGGCCCCTGATGCAGGCACCCACAACCCCAAAGTCTCCGCGTCGGGAGGGGCCGCGTCCCACAGCTTGGCCTTCTCCAGCAGCTCCTCCTCGGACCACACTTCCACCCCATCGCCTGGGGTGCAAGGGCGTTCAATCGCTGTCTTGGGCTGGGGGGAAGAGAGCCGCGCGCGGCACTCGTCAAGTGACAATTCAATGAGGGATCTTGGTCGGGAATCCATCCCCCCAAGATAACGTCCTCCCCGCCGTCAAATCACGAACGGGCCATGTCTTGGCTCATGGATTGGCACACGGCATTCAGCGAGCCATGAAGCTGGGACACCAGAGCTGGAAGCCTGTGCATGTCCACGCGCTCTTTGCTGCAACGCTCGATGTCCTGCACGAGGGGCTCCAAACTTGTGAGGCCCAACATGCGCACACCTGCAGACAGCGTGGTTGCCACAGGATGCAAGTCGAACAACCGCGATTGGCGGATGCAGGACATCATTTGCCGGTCAAGCACCTCCGCACGGGCCACGAACAACGCCACAATCCGGCGCACCTTGGCCTCCTGGCCGTGGAACACTTGATGCAGGTACGTGAGGTCATAGTGCTTGTCCATGCTTCTGCGTACGCAGGGACAACCCGAAAGGTTTCACTGTCTTCGCATTGTGCTCCTACTTTTGCGCCATGACCAATTCTTCACGACCCAAGGTGCTCGTCACAGGTGGCGCCGGATACATCGGAAGCCACACCGCCGTGGCCCTCCACGAGGCAGGGTTCATGCCTGTCTTGGTGGACAACCTGCACAACTCCAAGGCCTCGGCCGTGGAAGGGGTTCGGGCCATTGTGGGCGACGACGTCCCGTTCGAAACCTTGGACATCCGAAATGCTCCCGAAATGAATGCGCTCTTCGGGAAACATGACTTTGTCGGGGTGCTCCACTTCGCTGCGCACAAAGCTGTGGGCGAAAGCATGGGCAAGCCGGCGATGTACGCGTCCAACAACGTCGGCGGCCTCGGCGTGCTGCTCGAAGTGGCCAGCACACACGAGGTGGACAACATCGTGTTTTCCTCGAGCTGCACGGTTTACGGCGAACCAGAGGACATGCCCGTGGCTGAATCGGCCCCGTTCCAACGCGCAGAATCGCCCTACGGCTGGACCAAACAAGCGTGC
>CAJWII010000099.1 GCA_913041065.1 uncultured Flavobacteriales bacterium | reverse complement strand
CCACAAACTCCAGGATGGACCTGGGCAGCATGGATTTGAATCCCGCAGGATTGGAGTTGGGTTGGTGCATGTGGGCTTAAATCGCTGCGTCGAGGCTGTCTACGCGGATGTATTTGTCCAACCACCCCAAATGCTCTTTGACAAGGCTGTCCCTGGGCACGTAGTGGCCTGAGGGGAACACGTAGTGCCTTTTGTCGGACTTGGGGGTGGCGAGGAATTCGAACATCGGTTTTTGGGATGTTTCCAAGGGGAAAAAAACGTCGTACTTCCCGTTCAGCATGAGGACAGGACACGTCACCCTTTGTGTGAAGTTGTGGGCCTCCACCTCGGGTTCCGACGCCTGAAAACACAAGCCCGCCACATTCAACACCGCGGCCTCGATCCTGTCGTCAATGGCCAAGAGAATGTTGGCCATGAACCCCCCCCAGCTTACCCCGTAATACGACACCGCTTCTGACAACAAATCGTCTCGGCTGAACACATAGTCCAGGGTTTTCTTGTACTCCTTTCCCCACGCCAACACGTGGTCTGTGTAGAATTCTGTCACCTCGGGATAGTCGCTCTTGAGCTCATCCTCTTTTTCGTACGTGCTTGTGTAAATGGGGTGGATGAGCGCGTAACCGTTGGCGTACAGGTAATCCAGGTCTGCGGCCCTGTTCTTCAGCATCACCGACGTGTTCGTCATGTGAATGGCCCCAGATCCCGGGAAGAAAACCACCGGCTTGTAAGGTGGGGGCTGCAGCGAATCATAGAAGACATACAACGGGAACACCTCTCCGCTGCCCTCGTCAATGTCAGCCAATTCCACGCGCTCCACCACCACGCTTCCTGCGCTTGGAACCTTGGCCCGCGACACCACGGGGCGCAAGGGTTTGTGGTAGTTGTCAAACTCTGCACGATAGATGCCAAACACGTCGTCGCTGATTTTGGGGGAAGCCCTGAAGTCCCTGGCTTCAACAAAGACCGGCGAGAACGATTCTGCGTACGCCGCGCCCTCGTCCAAGATGCGCGCCACCCGTAAACCGTTGCCTGAGCTCCGATCCATCGCGTGTTGGCTGGAATAATCGTTGAACGAATAGTCGTCGTCCAAGTAACACCCCCCCAAGATGGCACGCTCCTCCCCAGAAGCTTTGTTGTGCACCCACTCCCTCACGTTGCCCGCCATGTCAAAGAGTCCTTGGGGATTCAAAGAAGATGAGTCCCCCACGTCTTGCAGTTGGTTTTTCGAAAAGTTGCTTTTGGGCACAAACCGGCTTGCACCCCCCAGACTTGCGGAGCTTGCCCACTGATGAACCGTGGGCAAGCTTTGCCCGCTCCACCGGGCGTAGGCGTCTGCCTCGTACCACGACACCCCGGATACAGGGTGTTGTTCCTGTCCGCGCAACGGTTTGCTGTAACTCCACGTGGATGGTCCTGGTTTGCCGGACTTGTCCAACATCGCAGCGCGAAGCCTTTCACAACTCCACTCCTCGCCGTGAATGGTTGTGGGGCAATCCCACAACGAATCTTGGGTGTAGCCACCCGCGTGGACAAACTCGAGGTATTCTTGGTTGGTCACCTCTTTTTTGGCCAATTCAAACGGCGCAAACTCCACGTGGTCCAGGTGGTCCAGTCCAGGAAAACTCAGCCTGGATTTGGCCCCCATCTTTTGAACATACTGCAAGCTTGGCCCTTCCGTTCCTGGGGGTGGCAAGATGAATTTGTTGCTCCCCTCCAAGATGTAATAAGGGTGTGTCCAGGTTGTGTGCTCCTCCCCGTCGTTCTCAAACTTCAACTGAAGGTAGGCGTATGGGAGACGAACATCGGTCACCGGTGTAACGCCCAAATCGTACCATGTTTCCAAGGTGTCTTGGTAAAACCGGAACGACACGTTGGCCCCCTCTACATTGGCCAAAACATCCCCCCGGGAGGTCACTTTGTCCAAATAAGACTCAAACAGGGGGTTTTTCGTCTTGCGGTGCAACTCACGCGCGGTGGTGTACACTTGAAACACGTCCTCTCTGTCCAGGGCCGCCTCCATCCTCGGCAAGGCTTCCTCAAGGATGGCCTCTGAATCGTCTTGTCCAACCATGTAAAACAACACCAAGCCCACCACACAAACCCCAAGGACGACGTTCAGCCCCTTGGACACGTTGTTTGAAGGTTTGTTTGTGCGCTCTTTCTTCTTGTCTCGGCCTTGCCCGCGGGTCTGAGACCACAGCCACACCCAAGACGCCAACCTCAGGAAAAGCACCCCCATTGTGGTCACCACCAACCACGACGAATCGACATGCACGTCGAACCGATCTTCCACGATGGCGGCCGCCTCGAACAGGGTGATTGTGAATACAATGAACCCCGACAAAAACCTGCCGTACTGGTTGTTCTGGAACATGATGAGGTTTTTACGACAGCCGCTTCACCACACCAGCCAACCACTCGGCCTCTTTGGGTGCGAACTCTCCGTCAGAATTAAGCAGTTCCTGAACCGCGCCCAAGACCTTTTTTTTCAACCCCGAATCCAACTGGTTCAACACCTCGTACATGTCGTCTTGGCTGAGTTTCTGAGCGGCTTTTTTATGTGCCACGCTGATCTCCTCAAACATGGCCTCACCCTCATCTCCGGTCACCTTGCCATCCGATTTCGCGGCCTCCACAATGAGTTTGGTGAACGCCACCTCCTGCTCCTCTGTGGCCATGCGCAACCAAGCCTTCTTGATTTGGCTTGCCACAAGTTTGGAGCGCCACGCCCCGGGTGCCAAGCGACGCCAAAACAGAATGATGAAAAACGCGATGCCAGCTGTGAGCATCAACACAAGGTCTCCGGCGGTGGGATTGTACACATCCCCAGTGGCTTGCAAAAAAATCATGAGTTGTAAGGTTGGTGGGTTAGAAAGTACACAAAATCAATGGGTATTTGCCCCAGAGAAGATTAAGGTGTTTTTACAAAGGAACAGGGCGCGTTTTTCTTGGTGTGACCTGCCTTCTCCAAGGTTTCGTGTTTTCTTGGTTTCTTTGGACATGCGACCAACCCCTCGAAACCTGGCCATCCTCTTGTTGGGCCTTGCCAGCATCTTGCTCGGCGTCACCTTCAAACTCAACCACCTCATGGGCGCCCACACCCTGTTCAACGTCGGGGTTGGCCTGACGGTCGTGGGCGTCGCCCTGTGGGTGATTCAACTGGTGCGAGGCCAGGGCGGATGATTCGCTTGATGTTGGCCTTGGTTGTGGGGGTGTTGTGTTGCGCTCCCAAGCTCTGCGCCCAGTTGTGTGGCCAAGATTACGACGCCCAAGTTGCCGCCATCCACGCCCGCGCAGACCAGTTGAGCGGTGACAAGCCACGGCTCGTTCTGCTTGGCAGTTCGTCCTTTCGGTTTTGGCCTGCCACGGACACGGTGTTCAGCCATTTTGAGGTTGTGAACGCAGGGTTTGGCGGGTCCTGTTTTCAGGACGCGTGGCGGCTGCGCGACACCTTGATCTACGCGTTGAACCCCGACTTGTTGTTGATCTACGAAGGAGACAACGACGTGCACGACCGCATCCCCGTTGACGACATCGTGACCACTGCATCCTTGTTGCTTGAGGACTTGTCCATGAGAATGCCCAACCTCGAGGTGGTGGTGGTCGCCCCGAAGGCGTCCCCCGCGAGGTACCACCTGAAAACCGATTACCTCGCGCTCAACACGTCCCTCCGTTTGACAACCATGGATCGCGGCGCACATTGGGTGGATTTCTGGGAGGTTCAACACCGCGACGACGGCACATTGAGGGACGAGTTGTTCATCGCGGACCGCCTTCACCTCAACAACATGGGGTACGATGTGTGGGTGCGCGAATTGCGGCGCCAACTTCCGTGGCTGGACCCTGCCCAACCCTGATTGCTCCCTCAGAGCAAGTTGATGCGGCTGGCCAAAGTGTCCTTGTACGAGCCACCCACAGGGATCTCCATCTCGATGCCTTCCACAGTGATGTTGCCGTGCTTAATGCTCTCAATGGCGTGAAGATTCACAATGTAGCTCCGGTGAATGCGTATGAATCGTGGGTCTGACAGTTTGCGTTCCACCTCCTTCATGGTGCTGTGAATGGTGTACGCCTCCGCCCGCGTGTGGACCACCACGTAATCCTTCAGCGCCTCCACAAACAGCAAATCCTCCTTCTTCACGCGCATCAAGCGACTGCGGTTCTTCACGAAGATCACTTCCGCGTCTTCCTTGTGCTCGGCCATGATGCGAAGGAAATCGGCCTCCGTCTTCAACTCCAATTCCTTGCTGTGCTTGTGCAAGGCCATTTCCACCGCAGTCTGGATGTCAACTTCCTTGAACGGCTTGAGGATGTATCCGTGAGGTTCCGCATGCTTGGCTTTCGACAGGGTGTTCTCGTCGGCGTAGGCGGTCAAGAACACCACGGGGATGTCCATATGCTTCTTGATTTCCCCTGCGGCCTCGATGCCCGTCATGTCGCCTTTGATCATGATGTCCATCAACGCGAGGTCGGGCTTGTGTTTTTTGGCCAGTTCGATGGCTTTGTCACCGTTGTCCGCCGTGGCCACCACGTTGTACCCCAGCTTGTTCAAGCACCGCTCTATGTCTTTGCGAACAATGCTCTCGTCTTCCGTCACCAAAATGTCGATGGCCATGGTCTTGAATCTTCGTTGTGAATGGTTTACCGCGCGACGAATCGTCACTTGGTTGGAGTAAATCTAACCAAAAAGCTGCACCCCCTTCGCCCTTCGTTGGTGCTGGTTACCACCAGCTCCCCGTCGATTTGTTCCGTCAGCGCTTGGACCAAATACACCCCCAACGAATCGTTTTTGGCGAAGTCCATGTCCGCCGGCAACCCCACCCCTTCGTCGCTCACCTCAAGCTCCACCTGGCCGTTGACCACGTTTTGGAACCTCAACATGATGACCCCGCGGTCCACCTCTGGATACGCATATTTCAACGCGTTGGAGACAAGCTCGTTGGTGATGAGGCCGCAAGGAATGGCTTGATCCAGGCTGAGGAGCACCTCGTCAAATTGAGTCTCCAAAATAATTTCGCATCCTGCCCGCGCGTAGCTCTGGGTGAGGTTGGTGCTCAACCGTTGGAGGTATTCCGAGAAGCTGATGTTGGCGAAGTCAGTGTCGCGGTACAACGACTCGTGAATGAAACTCATGGTCGCAATCCGGTTGGTGCTTTCCTCCAACAAATCCAGGGTTTGTTGGTCTTCCACGAACGACTTCTGCAAGTTCAACATGCTGCTGATGACTTGCAGGTTGTTCTTCACCCTATGGTGCACTTCCTGCAGCAACACTTCCTTCTCCTTCAGCGCGCTTCGGATGGCCCGGTCGATCTCTTTCCGCTCAGTGATGTCGTAGGCGATGCAACTGATTTCACGTCGTTCATCTCCCAGCGACACCGGGTTCAAAAAGACTTGGTACCAGCGCCCGTCCCCGCTTGCAGCTTTCAGCGGCAGTTCAAACGATTGGGCAATGCCCTCCATAGCCTTCAAAAACAACCTCAATTGACCTTGGTATGGCTTCTCGTCCACCACCTTGGAAATGGTCTCAATGAACGAGGGGCTGTCAGCGAATGACAACCCAAATTCGTCTTCGAAAATGGACTTGAAATTCTTGTTGTAAGCCGTCACCTGGTCCGCGCCGTCCATGGTAAACATGATCATGTTCTCGGTGGAGTCGAAAATGGACTCCAGCTTGGCGCTTTGCGTTTTCGCTTGAGCCTCGTGCAAGCGCATGTCCGTGATGTCGAGGAAAATGCCACGCACGCTCTTGGGTTTTCCTTTGGAATCCTTCTGCACGCTTGCGCCCCCCAACATGGTGAGCACGTGGCCGTCAGCCGCCACAAACTTCCGCTCTTCTCGAGCGCCCTCGAGGGCCCTCATCCAAGTTTTGCCGCGCTTGGGCAACCCCTGCATCACGTCGTGCACGGTTCGCTTCGACAGTTCGAGTTCCGAATACCCCAACAACTCATTGAACGAAGGATTGACGTACGTGAAATACCCTTGGTCGTCCACGGTGAAAATCGCGTCGTTCGCGCCTTCCAAGATGTTCCTGTAGCGTTTTTCGCTGGCCTCCAATTCCTGTTGGGCAATTTTGGCTTCGGTGATGTCGCGTCCCACTGCCATGGCCCCGAACGTCCCGTCCTCCTCGTTCTTCATGAGGGCGAGCGTGAGGTACATCGGGAAGGTCTCTCCGTTCTGACGACGTCCAGTGGTCTCTCCAGAGAACGTCAGATTCAGAACCAATGCCTCGCGCACGCGCTCTGCCTCCTTGACGTCGGCGATGAACTCCCGAAAGCTGAAGGTTTTGGGGTCGTCACCCATGTCCAACCCAAACTCCACCGCAAACGCATGGTTGTATTGGTAAAGCATGCCATCCGGGCCGAAGGCGACGATCATGTCGATTGACGACTCGATGATGGATCGGTTGATCCGCTCGGCGTCGGCCAATCGGGTTTGGGTTTGCTTGTGCCGCTCGATTTCCTCCTTGAGCAATTGGTTGGACTCCTCGGCAAGCGCTGCACGCATTTGCTCTCGCACCAACGCCACTCGAGTCCTGAGGTCCGACAACGTCACCTGTACGGCAGCCGAACGGTCGTGGAACGACAACGTCATTCGAATGCCCAATTCCACCACTGTGTCACCTTGCATCATGCGCACCTCTCGGTAAGGCGGCCTCTCCCCCATCTCCACCAAGCGAATGTCCTCACGAAGCACCGCCT
Organism: uncultured Flavobacteriales bacterium; assembly: GCA_913041065.1. GTDB lineage: Bacteria > Bacteroidota > Bacteroidia > Flavobacteriales_D > Sanyastnellaceae > UBA11663. The sequence continues at coordinate 97 of CAJWII010000099.1, read as the reverse complement.
GATCGTCTTCGTGGAACAGCGTGGCAAACTCCACGTCGTACACCTCGTCTTCCATACGCATGCCCAGCAAGTCCAAGATGCCTGGGTTGGTGTATTT
>CAJWII010000098.1 GCA_913041065.1 uncultured Flavobacteriales bacterium | reverse complement strand
AGAACCTCCAGCTCACCCACAACTGTGGTGAGAAGGTGGAATGGTACGGCGGGGGGAAGAACCTGCTGAATTGGACGCCTTGGCAACACATGCCTGAGGGCGTGCGTTTCCTCGGCAACACGGCAGACCCGTTTGAAATGAACACACAAGAGGGGGAACTGGTGTTTGACCCGGCCTATGTCTACGGGCCAAACCAGGGCGTGCGAGGATTTCTGGGCATGCGCGTGCTCCTCAACTGAGGCCCAAGCCGGTCAGCATACGGTGCCGAAGCCGCTGAGCAGCGTGAGCACGTCGGCGACACTCACTTGCCCGTCTCCGTCTACGTCGTTGGAGCACGCCGCTTCACAACCAAACTCGGACAGCAAGCTCAACACGTCTGCCACGGTCACGGCCAAATCTCCGTCGAGGTCCAAGGGACACGCCGCCTCGCTCTCTGACAAAATGCCGTCGCAGTTGTTGTCCACGCCTGACGCGGTTCCTGGCGCTCCAGGGTAGACGGTTCCGTCAGAATCGTCGCAGTCACAGATGGTGGATTCGCCGTCCTGGTCGAAATCCACGATGCCCGCGCACACCTCGAAATCGGCTTGGCAATTTTGGGCGACGCACGCTTCACAATCCGCTTCAGATCCGAAGGCGCAGGCAAAAAAACAGTTGTTGGAGACGCAGGTGCTTTGGTCTGCAAAACATCCGACACATCCGGCACTCATCTCTGGCAACGCCTCTGCGATGCACCCTTCGAAACAAGCGTTGATGTCGCTGCTCAAAAAACACGAGAAACCGCAATCGAACACCGCGTCGTTCACCATTGTGCCGTCGTTGCACAGCAAATCGAAGTCGCTGGAATTGCACTGGGCATGCAATGCGGACGGGGCCCAGAACAAAGATGAAAAGGTCAACAGAGTGGTCAGAGAAAGGAGGCGAAATGAGATCATGCCTGCACAACTCCGCTGAAGCCCAAATGGTTCAAAATCATACCAAGGAGAACGCCATCTGCATCCATGGCAACTGAACCCTCCGCCCGCGCGCAACCATTCACGAGATTTGTCGTCTTGTCCCTGAAAAACATCCTCCCATGATCTCTCGCGTGCTTCTCTCCTTCTTGGCCCTGTTTCCGTTGGGGCTGGTTGGCCAAATCGATGGCGACAACATTTTCTCTGTCGACCAAGTCATTGCCATTGACTTGGCGTTTCCCCAAGCGGACTTTTGGTCGTTGTTGGAGGCCAATTACGACGCAGATGAGAACGAGTACATCGCCTCGCACTTGACCTTGACGGACGTAAGCGGCACGCATGTCATGGACAGCGTGGGGGTTCGGTTGAAAGGCAATTCCAGCTACATGCACCCTGGTGAGAAGAAGTCCTTCAAAATCGACTTCAACAAGTTCATCTCGGGCCAGAACTACGACGGGCTCAAGAAACTCAACTTCAGCAACGGCTTCAAGGATCCGACCTGCATGCGCGAAAAGCTGTTCTTCGACGTGTGCCGAGAGGTGGGCGTTCCGGCGCCACGGGCCAGCTTCGCCGAGGTGACGTTCAATGGCGAGCCTTGGGGGTTTTACACCGTGGTGGAGCAGATTGACGACCAATTTCTCGACTGGAACATCCTGGAGGACAGCGGCAACCTATTCAAGGCAGGCGACAATTTTGGCGGAGGTGGGCCAGGTGGCGGCGGTGGCGGTGCGGAAGCCGACCTCGTTCACTACGGCAACGACCAGACAGCCTACGAGGAGCGTTACGAGCTGAAAAGCAACGAGGACGAGAACGATTGGAGCGATTTGATTTCATTCCTCGACTTCGTCAACAACACCACGTCAGATGGATTCGCGGCAGGCATTGATTTCAGGATGGACGTGGATGGTTTCCTGCGGTCCGCGGCGTTGGACATGCTGTTCAGCAATTTGGACACGTACACGGGCTCAGCGCGGAACTACTACATCTATCACAACATGGGAACAGACATGTGGCAGTGGATCAAGTGGGACGGCAACGAGGCGTTTGGCTCCTACGCCAACGGCGCCGGAAACATGGAGACCTTGGCCATCGACTACAGAGACTCCCCCCGCCCTTTGCTTGAGAACATGCTGGGCCACCCCGACCTCTATGCCCGGTACATCGAGCACGTCTGCGACCTGATGGACCACGTGTTCAACGAAGCGCACATGCACGCCCAAATCGACGCCACGGCCGAGCTCATTGCGCAATTCGTTTATGCAGACGGCCACAAGATGTACTCCAACGCCGACTTCGACACCAACCTCTCGTCCGACCTGGTCGGCGGCGGACCCGGTGGCGGCGGACCTGGCGGAGGCCCCACGTACGGGTTGAAGTCGTTTGTCACAAATCGGGCTTTGTATGTCATGGCCCAATTGGAATGCCCCACGTCAAACGTGACGACCCACGAAGCGTCAAGGCTCACAGTCTACCCCAACCCCGCAACAGACCGCATCCACGTTCAACTTGACTTTTCCTTAAGTGCCGACGTTTGCTTGACCAACTTGGTTGGACAAGTACTGCGCACGGAACACATCGCTTCTGCTGGCGTGGTGCAATTCGAGCTGGGCGACTTGCCTGCCGGCACGTATGTGGTGGAGGTCATGGAAGCAGGTCTTCCGGCGCTGCGCACCCAAGTGGTGGTCCATTGAAAAAGGGCGCTTCAGCCGCCCAGCAAGCCCAAGAAGGCAAGCATGTCTGAGACCGTCACCGCGCCGTCTCCATCCAGGTCGCCCTCTGGGCACCCCAGACAGCCATACTGGCTGAGCAATTGCAGGAAATCGTCGACGGTGAACACGCCGTCGCCGTTGTAATCTCCGGCATACAGACAATCTTCAGCTCCCGAAACGGTCGCATCGGGGTTGTACGTGTACGAAGATTCGTCGGTGCACCCGGTGACAAGCAGGTTGCCGTTTTGGAAGGTCAACCCCTGCGCCATTTCCAAGGTTGTTCCACCATTTGTCAAGACCATCAAATTGACCGTGCCATCAAACTCGGAAGGGTCGGTCACCGTGAATTGGCCCAGCAGGGACAAGCCGTTGTGGTCAGGCCAATTGCCCAGCATCACGTCCTGTCCAAAAATGGCCCCGCCCACGGCGTCGTTCATCGTGATCTCGCCTGGGCCCTGAGCCTGCAACCCCTGCCCCGTGCCGTCCACATATTGCATGCCCGTACTGATGCTCCAATCGGACATCCACTCCGACTCAATGCCCGTGGAGAACCAAGTGGAATAAGCGTTGGCCGGAAACGCACCGTCAAACAGGGGCTGGTAATCCGACCGAAGCGTTGTCCCAATGCTTCCACCAAATCCATAGAATTCTCCGGCCGTGTTCAGCTGCAGGGGGCGATCGTTGTCGCCGTAAATAGCCAGCACCCGGTCGCTGGGCTCACTCAGAACAGCGTACAACCGGTACGTGACTGCCCCCACAGGCAGGTCTGCTAACAACCCCGCGAGCTCGGTTTCGTGCACCGCCACCTCGATCAACCCCACCCCGAGCACATGACCCGACGACATGGGAAGCCACGTTCCTGGACACTGGATGCCAACATGTGGAATGAACGCCAAAAGGTCTGCGACGTCCACCGTCCCCGACCCGTCCACGTCAGGCTCCGCCCCTTCCATGCCGTAAGAACCCAGCACGTGCAACCACGTGTTGGCCCCGACTACGTTGTCCCCGTCGTGGTCGAACACGTCGCATGGTGTTTGAGCGTGCATTTGACCCACGAGAAGGGCCAGCAGGAAAGGGAGTGCTCACAACATTTCTGGAAATTAACCCAAAGACACCATGCAGTGCAAGCCCCCAGCCGCCCTTGAACCTGGTGTCAGGGTTTTGAAGCAGCCTCAGCGGCCTTGAAAACCCATCCCAAGCGCAAGCCGCCAGATGCCCTCAAACCTTGGGGTGGCGGATACAGCGCAGTTGCCTCCACGTACACGCTGGGATACCTGTCGTTGGCCCATGTCGTGCCCATGAACAAATCCAAGGCAAGCCGTCCCAGACACTTCTGCCACCCGAGATGCAAGGAAGTCCCGTTGGCAGACCATGTGTGCCGGCCAAGTTGATCGGGCTCGTCCAAGGTGTAATTGGCGAACCCAAAGAAGCCCCCAAGAGATGCATACACCCCAGACAGGTCTTCCGCGCCTGCAGGGTACCATCGGACAAAAGGCTCTGCCACAATGCCTCGCTTCATGGCATGTTGAGAAATGAACCAAGACGACCCTTCCAGGAAAACCTCACGTGACAGCACATCCACTTCTGCACCTGCAGCAAAAGCGTCGTTCAGGCGACGCTCCACGGACAATCCGCACCTGCCCAGCAGAGGATCCGTGGCGTTGATCTTGAGCGCGGTTTGGGCATGTGCTGCGACACCCCCCAGAAGCAGGATGCACGAGATGACGAACTTGTTCATGGTTCTTGAACGACCGCACGTGGCCAATATTGCCAGCGCAAGGCCATGAACATCGACAGGTGAAACCGCATCGCGGTCAATACACAAGTGTTTGCATGGCGTGCGGCAAAATGTCCACGTGGACTTCCTCGTCCCCCACCACCAGGGCGTACGTCATGGGGTTGTCGGTGCGGTTCATCACCACGGTCACGAGTCCCCCCGAAGGATTCTCGAACGTGGTGCTCTCGATGGTGCTGCGACTTGCAGACGTGCTGACACGTCGGGCGCCTGGCTCGATGAACTTGGAGAAATGTCCGATGTAGTGGTACGTCGGGGTCAAGATGAGCTCATCAGTCTGGGTGTCCCCGTGGATGGGCGCAAAACAGAAGTTCTGCACATGGTTGGGCCCGCCTCGCTCATCAAGCAAGATGTTCCAATCGGTCCACCCCACGGTGCCGCTGTTGAAGTCCTGAATCATGCTGTTGCCGTAGCGTTCTGCATTGGACCAGCGCTCGTAATGCTGGCTGTCAAACCCTTCTTGGCAACCTTCGGTGAACAGCAATTTCTTGTCAGGGTACGACTCTTGAATCAACTTGAGGTTGTCGTACTTGGGCGCCCCGCCTGTCCAAGTCTCGTACCAGTGAAAGCCTGTCCCCCAAGCGTACGACGAGGCCACAGAATCTTCAAAGATGGTGTTGGCCCTGTGCGTAATCAAGTCGCGGTTGTGGTCCCATACCACGATGTTCTTGTCCCCGTAGCCTGCCTCCGCCATGGCTGGTCCCAAGTGATGTTTCAAAAAGTCGCGCTCTTCCTCCGCCGTGTAAATGCACGATTCCCAGCGCTGGGTCGCCATCGGTTCGTTCTGGATGGTCACCCCCCATACGGGCAGGCCCTCGGCCTCGTAAGCTTCGATGAACTTGACGAAGTACTGCGCCCATGCGCCGTAAAATTCAGGGAGCAGTGAGCCTCCCCGCAGCATGTGTTGGTTGGTCTTCATGAACGCCGGCGGGCTCCATGGGCTGGCGTAAAACACCAAATCATCTCCGATCATGTCGGCCGCCCGCTGAATCATAGGGATGCGCTTGACCTTGTCCGGCGCGATGGAAAACGTGGCCAGCGATGTGTCGCCTTCGTCGATGTAGGTGTGGCTTCCCAACCCAAAGTCGCACGAATGAATGCTGGTCCGGATGATGTTGTACCCAATGCCTTCAGGACCGAAATAGGCGTCCAACAAGGCCTGTTGCTGGGGTTCACTCAACAGGGAAAACACCTCGGCAGAGGCGTCCGTGATCGCCCCTCCAATTCCCAGATAAGTCTGGAATTTCTTGGCGGGGTTCACAAAAATGGCCACCTCGGTTTCCAAGGTCTGGTCGGCAGACTCAAATTCGAGTACGCCGTCCTCGGACAAGCGTTTGTCGGTGTTCTCCGCAGTGACGAACAACCTGGCCGTGGTGAATTCCTTCGCAGGCTTCTGCACAGCTTTCGGCTGCGGCTGGTGGGTTTCATAGGACGTCCAAGACGCCAACATGGCGAGGGCAAGAAGTGAACGGTTCATAAGCTGGGGGTTGGTTCGAATGCAAAGTACGCAGTCCGCGCTCAATCGCACTCCTCGCCAAACGCGGTCAAAAACTGCAACAAGTCTGCGGTGCTGACAATACCGTCTCCATTCATGTCAGCTTGGCAGAGATCGTCAACGATGTCCTCGATGCAGCTGCCGTCGTCGTATAGGGCATCTGGGTTGTAATTGGAAGACCAAGCGTAGGTGCATCCTGCACAGGACAGAAAGTCGCACGACCCATTCTCCGAGGTGGCTTGGTCGTCAAAATTGCACGCCCATGGACACATGCAGCCTACGCCTGTGGGACACGTCCCCTCCTCCCACGAGGTCACGCCGCCTGAGTGGGTTGCCACACAAGAATTCGCGTACGTCACCCCGTCGCAACCACACACGGGTGCATAGAGCAGAGGGCAAAACACGTTGGGGTCGATCAAGCCTTCGTCGAAGCAACTGACAGGCCAGTTGGGATCATTGGCCTCGCCTTGTATTTCGACATGGACATGCTGGATGTGGGGATGTGGGGACTTGGGGGGTGGGCGGTCACGGGCATCTTGGGTCTTCAAAAGGAAGGTGTCATCCAATGACTTCGCCAACTTGGTCATGCCAGGCTCCAATCAACTGGTGGCGTCCCTTGACCAAAATGCCTTCGGAGACTCTCCCTCTGACGCCTACCTTGGGGTAACATGAGATTTCTTCAACACGTCGCCGCCGTGGTGGTCATGCTGAGCACAGCACTCCTCGCCGAAGCCCAAGTGGCGCCCATTGTTCTGGACGGCAACTTCGAGGATTGGACGGGCATTCAAGGCCTTGAAGACCTCCCAAATGGAGACACGCCCGCGGTCGACCTCGTAGAAATGAAAGTCAGCAGCGATGCCGA
>CAJWII010000097.1 GCA_913041065.1 uncultured Flavobacteriales bacterium | reverse complement strand
GCATGGCGTCAATGGAGACTCGAGCACGGTGACGGGCGCGTCCTTCGGCAACCCGATTGGAAAAATCTTGGACGAGCAAGCCGACAAGTGGGCGTTCGTGTTGAACGAGTTGGCCGCCTGGGAGCCGCAATGAAAAGTGTGGTTCAGACGTCTGAGTAACCCAAGTTGCACTTTGAACCGTGGAAATGGTTGACCTTCAATGTGTCACTTCATCTGTGCTGAGTTAAGAGGCGGCGCAAGGTGAGAGGTTTATCCAGGTTTGATCTGGGCCCTGATTGAATTGCAATCGTTCGAATGCAAGACGGTCAGGGTTTTTTCTTTTCACCGCGAAGGGTCACTCTGAGGTCGTGAGGCCGTCGATCACCTCAATCATGCGGGCAAATTCTTCTTCGTCGAAGAGCCTGGTCAGCATCGCGATGCGTCCCTCTTGGTCCACCACCACGTTGCGTGTGACGCCGGTTTTTTTGCCAGCAATGCTGCAGAACACCTCGCCACCGGCATCAGGGCACATGGGATAGGTGACCTTCATCTTGGCCGCGAAGTCCGCCACCTTCTCTGCAGGTTCGTCCAGATCGACACCGAGGAGAGTGAAACCGGCCTGCCGGTCTTTGAATGTCTGCCAAACCTCGGATTCCAAGTGGGGCATTTCCGCGCGACACACGCTGCACCACGACGCGGTGAATTGAAGCACGTAGACAGAGCCGAGCAGGGAAGCCCGGCTGTGGACCGCGCCTGTCAAGTCGGTCAATTCAAAGTCAGGGACGTCGTCGCCCACGGCCACGATGAATCCACGGGCGTCGGGCCCTGCGGCTTGCGCAGAGGCAGATGCAGGAGAGAGGCCCGTGCAAGCGACGAGGAAAATGGAGGTCAGAAATGTTCGCATGCCCTGAAGTTCGGACATCTTCAGCGACGGAGGGTCGTGCGAGTGACTTGATTGTGTTGTTCGCTCGAATCCAACTTCAAGGCCTACCTTGGTGGGATGAAGTTGTTTTCCACCTGGGTTGTTCTGGGCGTTGCGGCGTTTTCCTCGGCAGCCTGCTTGGGCCAGTCTGTCACGTTTCACGCGGACATCGCCCCCATCATTTACAACGAGTGCACCCAATGCCATCGGGTGGGGGAGATCGGCCCCATGCCGTTCACCACGTACGCGGAAGTCGCAGCCTACGGCAACTTCATCGAGTACGTCACCCAGACGGGCTACATGCCGCCTTGGACCCCGGACCACAACTACAGTTCCCTGCGTGGCGAGCGGTTTTTGACCCAAGTCCAAAAGGACCTCATCAGCGCGTGGGTGGCGGACGGCATGCCAGAGGGCAACCCCGCAGACAACCCCGGGTTGCCGTCGTACCCCGACGACAGTCAGATTGGCGAGCCCGACTTGGTGTTGGGCATGCCCGAGCCCTTCGTGCATGAAGGCAACATGCTGGACCAATACCAGGTCTTCGTGATCCCCACGGGCGTGACCGAGGCCAAGGAAGTGAAGGCGGTGGAAATCAGGCCGGGCAACAACGCGGTCGACCACCACGCCCTGGTGGCGTACACCAACGTGCCTTATGTCATTGCCCAAGCCCAAGCCTTGGATGCGGCCGACCCCAACCCGGGGTACGAGAGCTTTGGCGATTATGGCGTCGATGTAGAGCAATACTTGTTTGGCGGTTGGGTGCCTGGCACGCCTCCGATCGAATTTCCCCCGACCATTGGCCATGTGATGGAGCCTGGAAGCCACCTGCTGTTGCAGATGCATTATGGACCTTCACCCATTGAAGAAGTGGACCAAACCGAGATCAACATTTTCTTCCACGACGCACCCATCCAGCGGGAGGTCGTCACGGTGATTGCAGGCCCGGAAACCTTGGGAGAACCTTTTGTCATTCCACCCAACGAAGTCACCACGTTCCATTCCACTGTTCCTGTCGACGACGACATCAGCTTGGTGTCCATCACGCCCCATTGCCATTTGATCGGCAAGTCGTGGGAAGTGTTTGCCCGCAGTGCCAATGGGCAAGACACCATTCCGTTGATCTCCATCCCAGAGTGGGATTTCAATTGGCATGGCATCTTCACCTTCCCTGAATTGGTGCACATCCCGGCAGGATATGTGGTTGAGTCGTTCTGCGCTTACGACAACACTGCTGACAACCCCTTCAACCCCCATAATCCACCCCAGTGGATGTCCTGGGGAGACTTCACAACTGAGGAAATGTTCGTGCTGTTCCTTCAAGGCGTGCCCTACGAGGAGGGGGACGAGGACATCTCCTTGTCGGTGCCTGACCGAAACACGGTTTTGCACTACAGCCAAGACAATTTGTTCCCGGCGTGGCCCAATCCTGCCCGCTCCGACGAAGTCCGTGTGGGCTTTCACTTGAACCAACCAGCGAAGGCGTCACTCGTGTTGCGAGACATGCAGGGAAGTGTTGTGAAAACCTGGATGGACGGGAAGAATCTCCCGGCAGGTCACCATTTGGAGGCCTTCGACGTGTCGGCGCTGCCGGCCGGTCAATACCTCTACACGCTGACTACGTCCACGGGCACGGTGCGCAGCGCCCAACTGCAAGTGCTGCCTCAGTGAGCCCTGTGTGGAAAGTGGTGGTGTTTTTGGCGCCGCTCTGTCCCATTTGCCAGGATTACACGTATTTCCTCAACGCGCTCCACAACGAGTGGGCGGCGACGGAAGTTCCTGTGGAGATGGTGGGCGTCTTTCCAAAGGGGAGCGCCTCTCACGAAGACATCGAAGGGTTTGCAGACACCTACGAAGTGACCTGGCCTTTGCAGTTGGACCAAGAGGGGGTGGCGGTCGACCTCGAGGCCAAGTGGACCCCAGAGGTGTTCGTTCTGGACTCCCTGGGCCGGGTGCATTACCGCGGCCGGGTCAACGACCTGTATGTTTCGCTGGGAAAGCACCGCCCCAAGCCCAAAAGGCACGACCTTCGAGATGCCATGGCCGCCCTGTTGTCAGGTCAAGCCCCCCGCGATTCCGTGACGCAGGCCATCGGCTGCCCCATCGAATGAAGGGCAACAAAAAAGGCGCCCCGGGGGCGCCTTTTCAATGCTTTGAAGCGTGAATCACTCGAAAGTCCAAGTGTATTCGCCACCACACACGGTCTCGATGGTGGTATCAGCCTCCACGCATGCAGTGATGAGTGCGAGGTCTGCGTAAATGTCGTACGTGCCTGCGTCGAGCTCGATCACGGCACTGCCGAGGGCTTCGATCTCCACGATGTCGTCTCCGTTGGCTTCGATCATGGGGGTGCACAAGGTGTTGTTGAAGACGGTCAAGATGGCTTTGTTGCCTTCTTCGCAAGCCAGTGGCTGTTCACAGCCAGTGAATGCGGCTGCAGCGGCCACCATGCCGAGGATGAATGTTGCTTTATTCATGAGACTGGGATTTTGGTTTTGCCGCAAAGGTAATGGAACGAATTCCCCCAAAAGCGGTATTTTCATAGGCATGAACGACAACCTTGAGGAACTGTGGTGCGTGCGAGTGACGTGCGATGACCAAACTGGCGTGGTGGCAGAATTCACTTCAGCCTTGGCACGTGAGGGATGGAACATCTTGGATGCCCAACAGCACACGGACCAGTCTTCGGGGCGTTTCTTCATGCGTCTTGAAGTTCACCATGGCATGTCGGGCGAGAATGCCCTTGCGGAGACCTTGTTGCCTGCCGCGGAGCTCGTCCACGCCGATGTGAAGTGGCTTCCGATGTCACGCAAACCACGTGTGGCGATTTTGGCCTCGAAGACAACGCATTGCGTGGTTGACTTGCTCGAGAGGTGGCGTACGGGCGAGTTGAACTGTGAGGTGGTGTGCGTCGTGGCCAACCATGAGCACATCGGGGTGCACGCTTCTTGGTACGACGTCCCCTTCTACCACGTGCCGTTTCGCCCGTCGAAGTCAGAGGGATTTGCGGCCATTGAAGGGATTTTGGACCAGCATGATGTGGACTTGACGGTGTTGGCCAGGTTCATGCAGATTATGCCTGCGGAACTTGTGGGCCAACATGAAGGCCGCATGCTGAACATCCACCACAGCTTCTTGCCCAGTTTCGCCGGTGCCAAGCCCTACCATCAAGCCCATGAAAAGGGGGTGAAGCTGGTTGGGGCCACCTGCCACTACGTGACGGCAGACCTGGACCAGGGCCCGATTTTGGAACAGGAGGTGGTGCGGGTGTCACACCGCGATGGCCCCGAAGAATTGAGGCGCAAGGGCAGGGTGTGCGAGCGGGAAGCGCTGGCCCACGGGGTCAAGCTTCATTTAGAGGGACGGGTGTTTGTGCACGGTCAAAAAACCGTGGTCTTCCCTTGAGTCAGAAGTTGTCTCCGTCGACCATTCTGCCGAGCGACCCCAATACGGATCCTTCGCCTTTGGAACGGCCTTGCAAGGCGGGGGCGTGGCGAATCACGCGGTCTGCGAGTCGGCTGAATGGGAGGGTTTGCAGGTAGACGGTGCCCGTTCCGGCAAGCGTGGCCAAAAAGAGCCCTTCCCCGCCAAAGAACATGCTCTTCAAGCCGCCCGACGCTTCGATGCTGTAGTCGATGCCAGGCGTGAAGCCCACAATGCACCCGGTGTCGACGCGCAAGGTCTCGTTGTTCAGATGGCGTTCCACCACCGTACCGCCGGCATGCAGAAACGCCAGTCCGTCGCCCTGGAGCTTTTGCAGGATGAACCCCTCGCCGCCAAAGAAGCCTGCACCGAACCGCTTGTTGAATGCAATCGACACGCTTGTTCCTTTGGCGGCGCAGAGGAATGCGTCCTTTTGGCACAGCAGCGTGCCGCCACGCTGTTTCAAATCCACGGGCATGATTTTGCCGGGGTAAGGGGAGGAAAAGGCGACGCGGCGCTTGGACACGCCCATGTTGGTGAAGTGCGTCATGAACAGAGATTCCCCCGTAAGTACGCGCTTTCCTGCGTTGAGGAGGCCGCCGAAGAACCCTTGGTTGGGGGTGGAGCCGTCGCCCATCTTGGCTTCGAAAGTGATGTCTTGCTCCATCCAATTCATGGCCCCTGCCTCTGCAATCACGGTCTCTTGCGGGTCCAGTTCCACCTCCACGGCTTGGAGGTCGTCGCCGTAGATGGTGTAGTCGATTTCGTGGCTGGTCATGACCATAGGTTTTTGAATGTGGAAGACAATTTGCTGAACGGGCAGGTGGCGGGCGGTTGGTCTTGCGAGAACGCGTCTCCAACAAGGAGGCGGTGGGTGTCTTTGGCCTTGGACGGATAGGACATGCCCTTCACCTTGACCGGTTCTTGGTAGAAATAGTTGGTGTGCGTGACGACGGCGTTGGAAAAGGACCTGTGGAATTGCGGGGTCAGGCTGCCAGAAATGGGCGGCGTGAGCCATGACCAATCTCCAGGGACCTCTCTGCCTTGCTTGGCTTCAGCTTGACACCAACCCTCAAACGCCCGGCCCATTTCGTGGTGATCGCCCATCGTGATGCCCGCGTGGTCAAAACTTGAGAGCAACGCCTGGTTGAGTTTCACCAAGGCTTCATCCTTCCAAAGGCTCCGTTGCGTGGACGGTTGGATGCCGCAAGCTTTGGCCCAAGGTTCAAGCACGTTGTAGCGGTCAGGGTCGGTGAGGTTGCGAGCCGCAATCTCGGTGCCCAAGTAATGCCCATTGAAGGGGGCGAAGGGGTACACCACGCCGCCAATCTTGAGGGCCATGTCGGCCAACAACGGCACCGCGTACCACCGGAGGTCGAGTTCGGCAGTCGCCCCATGGTCGGGGTGGATGATGGGGACTTCTTGCAATGTCAACGCGTCGGATTGGAAAGGGTCGTGGGGCGGCAGGACAATTCCATCCTTCACCATGACCCAAGGCAGTGGGGTCCAGCGCGTTCTCACGCCGTTCCATCCCAACGATTCGCAGTATTCCGTGAAGTCCACGCTGTCAGGGTCGCCGAGTGTGGCGCCTTCCTCTTGTTTGAACCCTGCGTATCGAATCAACTGGTGGTTCACCATGCGCCACGCATCTTTTGCGCCTGGCTTCCTTTGGGGGAAGACCGTGATCACGTTTTGGATGTTGCCTCCATTGAATGCCTCATTCACATGGTTGGCGAGGTGGCGGTGGGCGTCCTCTGCTGTGTCGCACTGCCTGGCGTCGACCACCTGCAAAGTGCGCCAAAAATGACGACCAATGCATCGGTTGCTGTTGCGCCAAGCCAGCCTTGTTCCAAATCTTAACTCCTTGTAAGTGTGTAAATAAGTTCCTTTTGAGTCAATCTCTAATTCAATATTACGCCAGCGTTCTGTGACGTCTGGAATCCACTTGCCCGCAACCGAATCCGCGGCCATGGCCTCCAGAAAAGCGCGGGCTTGGGTTTTCAGCTCCCTCTTGGATTCAGACGCAGGGCGTGAACCTGCCTCAGGCAGTTGGAAGGGGGAGGTGGCGCTGTCCGCGAGGTTCATGACACGAAGTTAGCGTCTGCATTGTCGCGGCGCATGGAGTTCACGACCTTTGGCATCGCCATGGCAGAAGCACCTCAAGGAACACGCATCAACAAGTACCTCAGCGAGGTGGGGCATTGCTCGCGCCGCGCGGCCGACAAGTTGTTGGAAGAAGGGCGCATCACCTTGAACGGGAAGGTGCCTGAGCTGGGGACGCGGGTGCAGCCTGGGGACGTGGTGGAGGTGGACGGCGAACCCGTGGCCGGCAACGACCAGGAGCGCATTGTCATTGCGTACCACAAGCCTTTGGGCATCGTCTGCACCACAGATCAAAGGCGCGAGAAAGACAACATCATTGACGCCATCAATTTCCCGTCACGCATCTACCCCGTGGGGCGTTTGGACAAGATGAGCGAAGGCTTGATTTTTTTGACCAACGACGGCGACATCGTCAACGACATCCTTCGCGCCCGCTACGGCCACGAGAAGGAGTACCACGTGACGGTGAACCAGCCCATCACGGGCGACTTTGTCGATCGCATGTCGTC
>CAJWII010000096.1 GCA_913041065.1 uncultured Flavobacteriales bacterium | reverse complement strand
ATGGCATTCGCCAAACGGGCTTGCGTGTGCCCCTGCTGCAAGAGGCGTGCGAAAATGGCTTGGAGCAAGGGGAGGCGCCGCACGACATCCTCGATGGCTTTTTGGCCAGCCAGGGGAGCCTTTCAACCGAGGAATCGGCAGCTTTGTTGTTCCGCATCATCCAATACATTGAGCGTCAAGTGGTGCTTGTGGACGCACTTGAAGACGCGCGATACGCCCAGTTGAACGACATGGGCGGGGCGGAGTCGTTGCAGAGTTTGATGCAGCGTGTGCGTCGCCATGGGTTGGAAAAAGAGATGCGGGACATGTTGGCGGAGTACGCTGTTCGCGTGGTGCTCACATCTCATCCGACCCAGTTCTATCCTGGGAATGTGCTGGCGATCATCACGGATTTGGCCTTGGCCATGGAGGACAACGATTTGGTCAAAATCCGCAAGCGGTTGCACCAACTCGGGTTGACGCCGTTCTTTCAAAGTGAGCCCCCCACACCTTACGAGGAAGCCATCCGACAGATTTGGTACCTCGAGAATGTGTTCTTTGAAGCATGCTCTGCCTTGGGCGCACGCGTCGCCAACGCCTTGGGGCGTCCCAACGGCGAGGGCTTGAACATGGGCATGTTGCGCATTGGGTTTTGGCCTGGAGGCGACCGAGACGGCAATCCGTACGTTGGCGCGGACACGACGCTGCGCGTGGCACGCAAATTGAAGTTGACGTTGCTGCGCTGCTACCGCAAGGAGTTGCGTGAGATGCGGCGCCTTGTGACCTTCAAAGGACTGGAGGGCGAGTTGGACCTGCTGCAAAGCATGATCGAGGAGGCCATCTTCAACTCGAGCGACCTGTCGCTCAAGCAGGAGGTGTTGCTGGAAGGCTTGGGCAGGTTGGAGCGCCGGGTGGAGGAGGAGTTCAACGGGTTGTACTTGGACCAAATCCGCCAGCTCATGTTCAAGGTGCGCATGTTTGGGATGCACTTTGCGTCGCTGGACATCCGCCAAGACGCCCGGGTGGTGAAAAAAGCTTTCTTGGCGCTGCTCGAAGCGCAATCCGGGGCCGAGGCATTGGCGACATTCGAGTCGATGTCCGAAGCGGAGGCCTTGGACTTTTTGTTTGCCTACGACCAACCTCACAACGGCACCCTTGAGGAAGACCGTCACCAAGATGTGTTGGACAGCCTCCGGGCCATGCAGGAAATTCAGCGGCACAACGGAGAGGCGGGGTGTCACCGATTCATCCTCAGCAACTGCGCTGGGGCGTTGGACATCGCCATCCTGCACGCCATGGTCAAAGCCAGCGGATGGGAAGGGCCGATGACTTTGGACCTCGTGCCGCTCTTTGAGTCCATTCAAGACCTCGACGGGGCCAAGGCCGAGATGGCCAAGCTCTACACGCACCCTGTGTACGCCGACCACCTCGACAAGCGTTCGGGCGACCAAACGGTCATGCTTGGTTTTTCGGACGGCACCAAGGACGGAGGCTACCTCCGTGCCAATTGGGCGATTTATCGGGCCAAACAAAGCCTGACCGACATCAGCCGGGAACACGGCCGCACGGTGATGTTTTTCGACGGCCGCGGTGGCCCCCCTGCCCGAGGTGGCGGCAACACGCACCGCTTCTACGCGTCGTTGGGACGCGACATCGAAAACCGAGAGATCCAAACGACCATCCAGGGCCAGACCATTTCGTCCAACTTTGGCATTCCGAAGTCGGCGGGCTTCAACCTGGAATTGCTGTTCACGGCAGGGGTGAAGAACCGTCTGTTTGACGAGGAGGAGACGCAGATTTCGGCGACCGACGCGGCCCTTCTTGACGAACTCGGGGAGTCCTCCCACACCCATTACTTGGCCTTGAGGAACCGGCCTGAGTTCACGGAGTACCTGGCCACCTTCGGCACCTTGAAGTATTACGGGGCCACCAACATTGGAAGCCGCCCCACGTCTCGGGCGAAGGACGGGGCCATCAATTTTGGCGACCTGCGGGCCATCCCGTTTGTGGGGTCGTGGTCGCAGTTGAAGCAAAACGTGCCAGGGTACTTTGGGTTGGGCACAGCCCTCGAAGCACTCGACAGAGAAGGCCGTCTGGACGAGGCTGTGGGGTTGTACCGCCGCAATGCCTTCTTCAGGACCCTCGTGGAGAATTCGATGCAATCCATGACAAAGTGCGATTTCCGGCTCACGGCGCACCTCTCAGACCACCCGACGTTTGGGGGCTTATGGAACATGGTGCACGAAGAATTCGAGCGCACCCGTGTACTCGTGCTGGCCATTACTGGTCAGGCCGACCTCATGGAGACCGTGCCCGCCATCAAGGAGAGCATCCGACTTCGTGACAGCATCATTCAGCCGCTTTTGGTCATCCAGCAGTTTGCGTTGACGGAGATGGACCGTCAGAGAAGAGGTGAGGCGTCGTCGTGGGGCCCCGAGATGCTTCGCAAGTTGATCATCCGAACGATGTACGGCATCGTGAACGCCAGCCGCAACGCGGTCTAACACCCGTCACAGACACAAAAAAGCCCGAACCATTTGGTCCGGGCTTTTTCATGCGGGGAATCGAGGTCACTTGCCGTTGGCAGGATCGCTGATTTGGGCTTCTTGAGTGGCGGGATCTTCCACTTCTTCTGAGGCGTAGACGAAGTCCATTTCCTCGATGAGGTTTGTGCATCCGGCGTATTTGTCGAGGATCCACATCACGTAGCGAATGTCCACAGAAATGGTGCGCTGAAGACGTGGCTCGAAGGCGATGTCGCCGCTCATGGCTTCCCAGTTGCCGTCGAACGCCAGGCCAATCAAGTCGCCGTTGGCGTTCATCACAGGGCTTCCTGAGTTTCCGCCTGTGATGTCGGTGCCGTGGATGAAGCACACGACCAATTCGCCACGTTCGTTGGCGTACGGTCCGAAGTCACGGGCCTTGATGAGCTCTTCCAAGCGCTCGGGCACCACAAACTCGGGGTTGCTGTTGTCCTTCTTTTCCAAGATGCCGTTAGCCGTGGTCACGAAGTCGTAGTAAACCGCGTCTGCAGGCTTGTATTCACCCACGGGTCCGTAGGTCAAGCGCATGGTGGAGTTGGCGTCGGGGTAGTACGCCTTGTTGGGCATCAATTCACGCAGGCCGCGCACAAACAAGCGGTAGCCGCGGTCGAACTTTTCCTGGGTTTCAGGGGAGCTGCCTTGGCTGTATTGCTCGTAGATGCTCATCGCCATGCTGATGGTCAAGTCGTTGTCGAACGTCTTTTCCTTGGGGTTTTCCAAGAAGGCTGCAAAGGCTTCGCCGCTGCGCAAAGGTGACTTGCTGTAGATCTTGGCCGCGTAAGCGCCAAAGTCGCCCTTGTACTTGTCTTCCACCACTTGGAATTCACGTGGCCACAATTCTGGGGCGATGTCGTCGCGGTACTTGGTCAACATCTTCACGAAGAGCTCGCGGTCGGTGTCTTGATCGTAGTCCTTGAAGTGGGATTCGGCCAGGCCTTGGAGCATTTCCTTGGTGGCTGCCGCTGCACTTTCGTCTTCGCCGAACAATCCGGCGCCACGGAAGCCCACACGAAGTCCGAACAACACGATGTCGCTGCCCAAGAGGCCGGCCTCACGTGCGTACACCTCGCCACGTACGGTGGCGTCGGTGGCTGCGTAGTACGCTTCGATCAGCCCGAGCGCTTCGCCATACGTGGTGTTGCGGTCTGGCGTGCTGACCGCCCAGCGGTTGAAGAGGTCTTCCAACTTCTCCTTTTGGGCTTTCACTTCAAGACGCTTGAGGCCTTTGGTTTGGCCGATGTAGTACTTCCAGTAATTCGCGGTTTGGGCGTATTTGGCGGCATACTTTATGCGCACGGCCTTGTCCGCGTCCATATGGCGCTTCATCGTCTTGAGCTTCAAGTCGCGGCAATCCACCACAGAAGGGTTGTAGAGGTTGATCGCCTGTTCGACTCCCCAGCTGCTGAGGAAACGGTCAGTGCTGCCAGGATAGCCCATGACCATGGTGAAGTCCCCTTGCTTGACGCCTTCCATGCTGATTTTGAGGTGACGCTTGGGGGTGTACGGCACGTTGTCTTCGTTGTATGCCGCAGGGTTGTTGTCCGCATCTGCATAGATGCGGACCATGCTGAAGTCGCCGGTGTGCCGTGGCCACATCCAGTTGTCGGTGTCGCCACCGTATTTGCCCACGCTTTCGGGTGGGGCCGCCACCAAGCGAACGTCGTTGTAGTCGCGGTAGGTGAAGACATAGTACTCGTTGCCGTAGTACATGGATTTGACATCGTAGCTCAACGAAGCGTCGGCCTCGTTGTATTCAGCTTGAATTGCCTTGATCTCATCCGCCACAGCTGCAGCGCGCTCGGCCTCAGGCATGTCGTCGTTGACTTTGGCCAAGATGCGTTCTGTCACGTCGTCGATGCGCTCCAGGAAACTGACGTAGAAGTCGTCGATGTGCATTTCTTGGTCCTTGCTCTTGGCCCAAAATCCGTCAGTCAAGTAGTCGTTCTCTGGGGTGCTGAAGCTCTGAATGGCTCCGTACGCGCAGTGGTGGTTGGTCAACACCAAACCCTGGCTGGAGATGACCTCCGCGGTGCAGCTACCGCCATTCAGACGGACAATGGCGTCCTTGAGCGAGGCGTTGTTGATGTCGTAGATGTCTTGGGCGGACAGGCGCAAGCCAGACTTTTGCATGTCGGCTTCGTTGATGCGTTGCAACATGTGCAGCAGCCACATCCCCTCGTCGGCGCGGGCGGTGTTCAGCAGGAGCAAGAACAGCGCCCCCAAGGTGGTGAATCGTGTCATGTGTTTGAAGATTGGATTTTTAGGTTTCATCGTGCGTCCTCAGGTGTGGCTTGCCAGTCCATTCGGCCCACCAACCGTTCGATGCGTGTGTAAAGGTCATTCAAATTGGGTCCTCCGTAGCGGTTCATCACCGACCGGTTTTGGATGGTTAGGGTGGCCGAGGGCAAGTCCATCACCCTCGGGTCGTCGTAGCACGCAGCCAGTGTGTCGAAGCCCATGGCTCGTGCTTGGTCGGCCACTATGCTCCAGACACCCACGTCGACGCGGGCGGTGTGTTGTCCTTGGGCCAGCGAACGGCCGAATGCTTCGTCGCAGAACCTTCCTACATCCAGGGTTGCCTTGCCGTCGCTGTGGACTCGCAGGTTGTACACTGGGCAGCGGCCGTGGCAGGGCGTTCGTTCCAAGCCCACAAGCACCTCCGAAGAAGTCCCGTTGGAGGTCGTGTCTTGGGTGGTGCCACAAGACCACGTCAAGCACCCCAACGCCATAAACACCGACAACGCGAGCCCTCGAATCATTTCTTCTTGCGCTTGGTCCGGGCGTCGTTCTTCTTGCGCTCGGTTTCCTTTTGCTTCTTCTCCGCTTCTTTGGCCGCTTCTTGCAGGCGCTCCATGAAGCTGGGTTTGGTTCTGGCGACGGCCTTGGACCGGTTGTCGTCAATCTTCGTACGAATTTTGTCCTCGTCGATGAAGAATCGCTTGATGGTCAGCATCTGGCCGATGCTCACCATGTTGGCTGTGAAGTAGTACAAGCTCAACCCAGAAGCGAATCCGTTGAAGAAGAACAGCATGGTGAAGGGCATGATGGTCTGAATGGTCTTCATGTCGGGCATGCCAGGCTGGGTGGGCATGTTTTGGTTGGCCATGGACATGCGCATGTAGACGAACATCGACGCCGCCATCAAGAGGGTGAATCCACTCACATGTGCGCCATAGAACGGGATGCTGAATGGCAAAGTCAACAGGCTGTCGAACGCGCCAAGGTCGTCGGCCCACAAGAACGATTGGCCGCGGAGGTCAATGTTGGAAGGGAAGAACCTGAACATTGCGTACAGGATGGGCATCTGAAGCAATCCGGGCAGACAGCCCGCCATCGGGTTGACCCCAGTCTTGCGGTAGAGCTCCATGGTTTCCTTTTGACGCTCCATGGCGTCCTCCTTGAGGCGCTCGTTGATTTCATTGAGTTCTGGACGCAACACCCGCATCTTCGCAGAACTCATGTAGTTTTTCCAAGTGACGGGGAAGAGTGCGCTCTTGATGACGAGCGTCAGGACCAAGATGATCAGGCCCATGTTCCCGATGTAGGTGGACACAAACCCGTAGACAGGGAGAATGACGTTCCGGTTGACCCAGCCAAAGATCCACCACCCGTAGTCGATGATGCGTCCCACTTCGTCAAACCCAGTGCTCTCCAGCGCAGCCAAGTCGTTGGGGCCAAAGTAAAAGTGAAGCTGTTGGCCGTCGTAAGGAATCTCGGCAGCGTACCCCATCACGTAGGTCGTGTCATCCTCCGGCAGGATGTTGGCGATTTTGGCACCGGCCGCAAATGGCTCAGGGCTGCCCACCAGTGCAGAGAAGTAGTTCTGCTTGAAGGCCAACCATGACAAGCCAGATTCAAGGACCTCGTCGTCTTCTTGGCCGTCACTCAAGTAGTCGCGTTCTTCGCCGAGCTCTAGGTAGTAAATGGCGCTGTGCTGACGTTCCCACTGCAGTCCTTTTTCATTCCTTTGACCCAACGCATTCCACGTGAAGAGTCGCTGACGCTCCGTGAGGCGGTCAACGCCGATGAAGTTGATGTCGGTCTTGACTTGATATCCTTCCAATTTGTGGACGATGCGGATGGCGTTGTTGTCGCCCAAGTCCGATTCCAGGACAAGCTGGGTCGGGCCTTCTGAAAGGGGCTTGAAATGCAAATCTTGGAACCCGATACGGCCCACGCCGGGCACGTCCCAGGCCACATTCATGTCGGATTGTTCCCGCACCCAAAGGCTCACAGTCTCGTCTCTACCGTACCGGGTGTACCCGTCTTGCAGGGTGGCTGCCACAGGAAGGCCGCCTCGGGTGTTGAATGTCACACGCACTTGGTCGTTGGTCATCACCAGATCGCGGTCGCTGCCAATCACCCCGGGCCCAAAGACACCGAACCGGCGGCGCAATTCCGCGTCCAATTCTGGGTTGAGGTTGCCGTCATTCTGATTGGCTGCCTGGAGCTGTGCGGTGGCGTTACGGGCAGCTTGAGACGTGGCATATT
>CAJWII010000095.1 GCA_913041065.1 uncultured Flavobacteriales bacterium | reverse complement strand
GGCCGACGACGTCCGTGGCATTTCCAATTTGCCTCAGGCCGTATTCAACATGCACCTGATGGCCTCGTACACGCTGAGCCGACACATGCGTCTGCGTTTTGAGCCGGGGTTGAGCTTCCAAGACCGCGCACTCAACTACCGGTTTGCGGGCCAAGCCGATGTGGTGCGCCGCACCGAGGCGGTCAACTTGGACATTCCGCTGCTTCTGAAGTACCGCACCGACCGGCTGGACAACTTCGCGGCGTACGTCTTGTTTGGGGTCAAATACATGCGGGACTTTCAATCCCAAGAGAACGTCAACCAGCAACTTCAATCGGACAACATTTTGCGGTTGGAATCCGGCAACTTCGCAGCCGACCTCGGAGCTGGTGTCGACCTGTTCTTGCCCTTTTTCAAGCTTTCCATCCAAGCCAAGTCGGAACAGGGGCTCCTGAACGTCCTCATTCCCGACGACAGCAACTACGCCAGCCCTTTAGAATTCTTGCGCTCGCGAAGCTTTGTCTTGTCCTTCTGCTTTGAAGGATGAACGCCGGAGACAAGGACACCTACCTCACCTTGGAAGGGCCTTGCGAAGGGTTGTTCAAAGCCAAAGGCAGCAAGCACTTCGGGTACGGGTTTCCTGTAAACTCTGAAGCGGAAGTCAAAGGGCACCTTGAGGCCATCCGAAAATCTCACCATGCCGCACGGCACGTGGCCTACGCCTGGATGATTGGATTCACCGGCGACCACTTCAGGTCCAGCGACGATGGAGAGCCGAGCAACAGCGCAGGACCGCCCATCCTGGGGGTGATTCGATCGCATGAACTGACCAACGTCATGTTCGCCGTTGTCCGCTACTTCGGGGGTGTCAAACTTGGTGTCGGCGGGCTGATTGAGGCGTACAGGGAAGGTGCTGCCGATGCACTGGCCCACGGACACATCGTCGAGCGCATCAGGACCCAACGTGTGCGTGTTGCATTTGCCTACGAGCACATGGGCGTCGTGATGGGGCTGCTCAAACGGGCGGGCCTGTCCCCGACATCCACAGACTTCAACCTGAGCTGCTCGCTCGACGTGGATGTTCGATTGAACGACCTCGACGGCTTCAAGCATACGGTCGCCCAAACCAGGGTCGCCGAGGCCTCCGACGTTTAGACTGCCGGCTTGGTCACCTTGTAAATCCAACGCTCCTCCCCGAGGCTGTAACGCATGAACAACGCCTCCCCGAGGACATCTTTCATGTCCACCACATCCACCTCAAATCCAGCTTCCTTTAAGCGCTTGGGGTAGTCTTCGTGGCCGTACAAGCGGACGTGGTCTTGCTGCCAGTAGAGACGCTCTCGTTGCATGGGGTCTGTGACATTCGGATCTTCCGCCGTGTCACCGTCATTGTAGTTCACAGGCACCTGCAATATGCCCCAGCCTCCTGGTTTAAGAACCCTGGAAAACTCCTTCAGCACTTGTCTGTCGTTCTCCACATGCTCGAGCAAGTGGTTCGCCATCAAAACATCGAAGGTGTTGTCTTCAAACGGGATGTCGTGGCAGTCAAAATGGTGGTCAGCCCAAGGGCTGTTCAAATCCGCGGTGATGTACTCCAGCGACGTCTCAGCCTTGAACCGCTTCAGGAAACAATACTCCGGCGCGAGGTGAAGCATTTTTCCTTGGGTGGTGAAAAACGACGTCGAATCCATCAAATAAGCCCACACGGCACGGTGGCGTTCCAGGCTCAAGGAATGCGGGGCCAGGGCGTTGGCACGGCTACGTACACGGCCGTAGGGCAACATTTTCCGGTACGATTTGCCGACGATGGGGTCTTCCAAGGTGTTGCCTGCATAGGACCACGCCACACTTTGCAACGCCAAATGCGCCCCGCGTTGCAACACTGTGCGAGGCACCCACCTCGTCAACACACTGACCAATCCCATGGGCCAAAAATAAGGCGGGACCTCTCGGCCCCGCCTCTTCAACTCAAGTCAATCTCAAGGTCACTTGACCACAAGGGTTTGGTGTTGCGCCTGGCCTTCTCGCACCACACGCAAGGTGTACCAACCTGCGGGCCAGCTCACCTGCACATCCCCGGTCCATGAATCCTGGAACACCACGCGACCTTGCACGTCCACCACGGTCATGGGCGTGCCGCTGGCCAACCCACGCACAGCCAAAACGTCGCCCCGGTTCACGGGGTTGGGCCCCACGGTCCAAGTGCCGTTTTCCTGCTCGCCCAACGACGACGTGCCTTCCACAGTGATGGTGGTGGGCACGCGGTCCGAAGCGCATTCCACAGGGAGGGGCTCCGCTTGCCACGCGTAAAAGAAGTAGTAGTACTGCAAGCTTGGGCCCGCAGTGCTGTTGGTCACAGTCAGCAGATCTCCCACGTCGTACGGGTAGTTCAAATCTGAATCTGTCCCTTCGCGCCACAATTGCGGGTCGTTCGTTGTGCAACGGAGTCCGTAGTTGGCACCGGGCTCAATGTCCCATCCCAACTCCAAAACAAACGTGCCGTCTGTGACGTTTTGGGTGGTGCTTTCCAAGACCATCCCGAATTCATTGATCAGCTCAAACGAGCGCTCGTACGTGCCATTGGCGTAGAGCGTGACGCTGTTCAAACGAATGTCCTCGTGAACGTCAAACTCGAGCCAGCGCTGGCTGTTGGAGTGGTACGCTCCGTCTGGTTGGGTTTCGAGTTCTCCACCAATTTGGGTCCCCCCTGCATTCACACGGACATCTTCGGCCCAGTAGGTCACGGTGGCGTCCACCATTGGGCTGAAGTCGTTGCCCATGGCGACCGCGTTGCCTCCCATGGCTGCATCGTACCATGTGATGTTTTCTCCTGTGGCGTTCAAATCCACGGACGCCGGGGCGGGAATGGTTTGGTCTGGGGTGACGGTTGGGTTTTCCAAAGGCGCGTCGTACACCTCCACGAAGAGCGTGTCAGACAACCCGTCATTGCCGCAAATGTCCACGCTGTATACGGCGTACGCCCCAGAGGTCGTGACTTCAATGCTCTGGCTTTCTTCGCCTGTGGACCAAATGAAGTTGTCGGCGTTGGACGCCGTCAGTGTGAGCATGCCCCCGTCGCACAAATTCACGTCTCCGTCGACCGCGATGGTCGGAACGTTGCCCACAATCTCGGTGACCGTGAGAAGGTTGCTGAAACCTGCACATCCTGCGGCGTCGTAAACGAGCACAGAGTACGCTCCACCTGCTGTCACTTCTGTTGTGGACGTCTCCGCCCCATCGGACCACTCGTAGGACGCGAAGCCCTCAGGCGCGGTCAACGTCACAGACTCGCCTGGGCAGAAGCCCTCGGCACTTGCCGTCGCGGTCACGTCAACGGTGCAAGGCACCTCCAGGACGTTGTGGTATTGGTCGATGGCGGGGTTGTCAATCACCGTTTCCAATCCGCTTGGCCACTTGACCGTGGCCTGCGTCACGGTCTCGTGCTGTCCCAAGCCGAACCGGCAGGCAAACGTGCAGGTGATGCCGTAGCTCTCGCCCCCGCGCACCTCGCGCACCATGGTACCAAAGTCTCCGGTCAATTCCACCTTGGCCCCCACGGCGTCGATGTTGCTCTCAAAACCTTCCAAGTCGAAGGCGATCCAGTGGTTGTCGTTGCCGTCGTTCACCCACAAGATGTCTGGGTTCCCGTTGTCAGGGCTCACGTAGCTGTTGCCGTAGCTGGCGTAGACATCCAACTGGCCGTCGCGGTTGATGTCGCCCGACGCGAAGCTGTGCATGGTGTCGTTCCACGGAAACACGTTGGGCACCTCGGTGAAGGTCATGTCGCCGTTGTTGCGGAAAAATCCGTCCGCACCGCCCGTGTAAATGAGGTCGACGAACCCGTCGTTGTCAAAGTCGTCCATCTTGGCCTGCAAGAAGAACCCTGTGACCTCCAACCCACTGCCTGCAGTGATGTTGGTGAAGTGGCCTGTTCCGTCGTTCTCCAACAGTTGAATGGTAGAGCTGTGGTTGGTCGCCAAGCAATCGAAATCGCCGTCGTTGTCGATGTCCGCGAAATCGGTGGTCCAGCTCTGCTCGTACAACACCAAACCGCGCTCCAAAGCTTCTTCTGTCCACCCGCCGTTGCCGTCGTTCACCCAAAGCTGGTTGATGCGGCGTGGATCTTGGGGGTCGTTCACAAACTGGCGGCACTTGGCGATGAACAAGTCGATGTCCCCATCTCTGTCGAAGTCCGTCCACACCGTGCCGTAGTTGCCGCTGTGGTCGTTGCCAGGGTAGTCTTGAAGGTCGTAGTCCATCAAGTCGATGAACTGGGGAGCTGGCGTCAAGGTGCCGTCCTCGTTGCCCTGCCACATGCGACTCAGGGCATCGTCGTGGCAACCAAACACATCCAAGACTCCATCGTTGTCAATGTCCACCCAGTTGCAGGCCTGCATGAACATGCTGCCGTCAGCCAACTGCAAAGTATTGGACACGCCTGGTGCGGTGATGTGTTGCACGTGCACGCCGTCGTAGGAGCCGCCCGAGAACACATCCTTGTGGCCGTCGTTGTCGAAGTCGGCCACGCACATGCCCCACTGGCTTGCGTTGCTCACCTGTCCCAAATTGTAGTCGACAAATCCACCTTCAGGGGTTTGGTACAACGTGTGCAGGGTGTTGCTCTGGTCCAAGACAATCAAGTCGTCGTAACCGTCGCCGTCCATGTCCGCGAACCCAATGCACCCGCCGCTGTTGTAGGTACCGGGCAGCAGATTGCTGGAGTTGGTGAACGTTTGGGCCTGGGCCACTGCAGGGGTCATCGCCAGTGCGAGGAGCCATGCGCCGTGTCTTGTAGAGGTGCTCATGAGTGCAGGTTTCATTTCTGGATGTGATTCGGCAAGTTAACACGGCACACGACCAAGAAGTTGCATCTGTTGGCCGATTGTACTTTTGCGGCCATGGTCCTGGGACAAAAGGCGGCGTTTCACACGCTCGGATGCAAACTCAACTTCAGCGAAACGAGCACGTTGGCAAGGGAACTGGCCGAGGCAGGCTACGCGCGAGTCCACATCGACGATGCCCCTGACGTGGTGGTCATCAACACATGCAGCGTCACCGACCACGCCGACGCCAAATGCCGCAACGCAATCCGCCGCGCCATGCAAAGCAACCCGGACGCCTTTGTGGTGGTCGTGGGGTGCTACGCCCAACTGAAGCCTGATGAAATCGCGGACATCAATGGGGTCGACCTCGTGCTGGGTGCGGGCGAGAAATTCAATTTGGCGGACCACCTGACCGCGGCTACCAAGGGAGATGAAGCGAAAGCGATTGCAGGCGAAATCAAAGAAGTGCGTGAATTCATCCCTGGTTTTTCAAGCGGGGACCGAACCAGAACCTTCCTCAAAGTCCAAGACGGCTGCAACTATTTCTGCGCATTTTGCACCATCCCGTTGGCCAGAGGGCGTTCGAGAAGCGCCAATGTGGCGAACACCGTTGCCCAAGCGCGCAAGGCCGTCGAGGCAGGGGCCAAGGAAATCGTCCTGACCGGCGTGAACATTGGAGACTTCGGCACGGCACACGGCGAGAGCTTCTTGGACCTGACCAAAGCGCTGGACAACCTGAACGGGGTGGAGCGTTTCCGCATCTCTTCCATCGAACCCAATTTGCTGGAGGACGACCTGATCGACTTCGTGGCCACGTCGAGCAAGTTCCAGCCCCATTTCCACATTCCTTTGCAATCGGGATCCGACGAGGTGCTTGCCACGATGAGAAGGCGGTATCGGACGGAGCTGTACGCCAGCCGCATCCAACGCATCCACGAGAAGATGCCCCACGCGAGCATCGGGGTCGACGTCATTGTGGGCTTTCCTGGAGAAACAGATGCGTTGTTCATGAAGACGGTGGACTTCATCAAGTCCCTCGACATCAGCTACTTGCACGTCTTCACCTACAGCGAGCGCCCCAACACCACGGCACTCCGAATCGACGGGGTGGTGCCTGTTCCTGTCCGAAAAGAACGCAACAAGACGCTTAGAAACGTGAGCTTGAAGGCGCAACGCGCCCACTACGAATCGCACCTCCGCGACGAGTTGCCCGTGCTGTTTGAAGAAGCGGAAGAGGACGGACTGCGCATGGGGTACACCCCCAATTACATTCGGGTGGCGGTGCCCTCAGCAGAGGTGCAAGGCAACGTGATTCGGCCCGTGAAGTTGGACCGCATTGACCCCTTGGGATGGGTGCACGGCAGCCTGGCCTGACGTAGCTTCGCGCGTATGTACCCCAACCTGTATTTCGCCTTCCTCGACCTGTTGGGTTGGGATTTTCCTGCCCTCAAATTGATCAACAGCTTCGGATTTTTCGTCGCGTTGGCGTTTGTCGTGGCCCATGGCTTGCTGCGGAAAGAATTGAGGCGCATGAGCATGTTGGGGCACTTCATGCCTTCGTCGAGGACCGAACGCATCGGAGAAGCCCCTCAACCCGTGGATCTGGGGATGCAAGCCTTGATGGGCTTTTTACTGGGTTGGAAAGTCCTTTACCTCGTGGTAAATGCAGGCGACTTATTCCAAGGCGGGGGACTGCCTCAAGCCCACCTTTTCAGCACCGAGGGCAACGTGGCTTGGGGGGTGTTGGGCGCATTGGCGTTGACAGGCTGGAGGTACTGGGAAGTGCAACAGACAAGGTTGCCCGAACCCAAAATCGTCGCCGTTGAGGTGCCCCCACACGAACACGTTGGGGGCGTCACCGCCGCCGCCGCCATCGGGGGCATCGCCGGGGCCAAATTGTTCCACTTGCTCGAGTACCCCGACGAATTCGTGGCCTTCCTTGAGGCGCCCAGCTTGAACGCCTTTCTGGGTGGACTCACCATTTATGGGGGGTTGATTGTCGGAGGTCTCGCCGTCTACGTGTACGCCCGACGTCACAACCTCAACTTCTTGAAGCTCGCAGACGGCACGGCTCCAGGGCTGTTGCTCGCCTACGGCATTGGGCGCATCGGATGTCAAGTGAGTGGCGATGGCGATTGGGGCATCCCCAACCCCAACCCCAAACCAGGTTGGCTCTCTTGGGCGCCAGATTGGGTTTGGTCTTACGCCTACCCCAACAACGTGAACGG
>CAJWII010000094.1 GCA_913041065.1 uncultured Flavobacteriales bacterium | reverse complement strand
GGTGGCCGGTCAGGTCTATTACGGCCAATTGAGCGTGGAGGCGGGCGCCCAGCCTGTCGGCACATTCCACATGGGCCCACGCGAAGCCAAGTCGCCCATGATGGGCAAGCCAGGTGCAGTGAACACCCTCAAAGGAGCTGAGGTTGTGACCGACATGCCCAAGCAGGTGGCGAAACCAGTGGCCAAGCCGCTGGCCCAGACCAAGCTCTAAGCCCCTTCATGGCTGAGCCCGCGCCCCAGGGCGAGTCGCATGCGTCCAAATCCCAAACGTCGCAACACTCCATCCTGCGTTTCGCGGGCATGGGATTCCAACTGGCCGTGGCCATTGGTTTGGGTGTGATGGTGGGTCTGAAGCTGGACGAGTGTCTTGAGTGGGAGCAGCCTTTGGGCACGGCTGTCATGTCACTTGTCGGCCTGGCGGCGGGCATGTATCAAATTTTGAAAGCCCTTCGATGACGCCGAGCCGTTCATTCTATTTTGCCATGGCGCTCTTGGCCCTGGCCTCATGGATGGCCCCAGCGCAATGGCCCCTCATTCAGGGTTTGGCTGGGTCGTGGTGGTGGCCCGCCACGGTGGGGTCGTTGATTTTGGTTTCGGTCCTTGGGTTCCGCTGGATGCAACGGGCAAAAGATGCCAGCCCCATGCAGTTCGTGGCGGCCGTCAACGGCACCACAGCATTGAAGCTCTTCACGGCGCTGGGTTGGATCACGTCATTTTTGGTCACGCAAGAGGGGTTGAAAAAGGAATTTGCCTTCTCCACATTTGCCGTGTTCCTCTTTTGCACAGTGGCAGTTGCGGCGTTCGGAATGAAAATATCCTCCAAATCGGAGAATAATGAGACCAATGGTTGAAGAAGAAAAGTTCGTGAGTACTTTTGCCGCGGATTTGCTGCCATGAACATGCGTATCTCAAACCTCTTTTTGGCCTTTCTTATGGCGTTCTGGAGCCCCGCGCTGGCTGAAGAGCCCCATGCGGATCACCACGAACACGAAGAGGCTGAAGCGTTCAATGCCAGCAACTTCATAATCCACCACATCGCGGACGCGCACGAGATCCACTTGTGGGGCCACACCCACATTCCGCTTCCCGTCATTTTGTACTCGGAGGAGCACGGGTTGGATGTTTTCATGAGCAGCGCCTTTGAAGGTCACGGCGAAACCCGGCTTGCGGCACGCCCATCTGGTGTCACGTATGCTTTGAGCCACGGGCACATTTCCGTGCACAACCCCTCGCACGATCACAGTCACGACCACGATCACGGGGACCACGACCACCACGACCACGCTGGACCGCACCTGTACGACCTGAGCATCACCAAATCCATCTTCGGCATGCTGTTGATGATGATGTTGTTGTTGGTGCTTTTCTCAGGCATGGCGCGTTCCTACACCAAGCGCCCAGGCCAAGCGCCCACCGGGCTGACAAATGCGTTGGAACCTCTGGTGTTGTTCATCCGTGACGAAGTGGCTGTGCCCAACATCGGCGCGCACAAGGCGGACAAGTTCTTGCCGTTCTTGATGACGGTGTTCTTCTTCATCTTCTTCGCCAACCTGCTTGGATTGGTCCCGTTCATTGGCGGCTTCAATGTGACAGGAACCTTGGGCATCACCATGGTGATGGCGGCGATGGTCTTTGCGATCACCACCTTCAACGGCAACAAACACTATTGGGGACACCTCTTTTGGCCTCCGGGCGTTCCGTTGTTCGTGATGCCCATCATCATCCCCATTGAAATTGTTGGGATGTTCCTCAAGCCCATCGTCCTGATGATTCGTTTGACCGCAAACATCAGCGCGGGCCACATCATCATTTTGTCCTTCGTGAGCTTGGTGCTCATCTTCGGCCAAGGTGGCGAGGCGCTCGTCGCGGGATACGGCATCGGCATCTTCTCCACAGCATTCATGATTTTCATGTACTGCTTGGAACTCCTCGTGGCGTTTTTGCAAGCGTTCGTTTTCACCTTGTTGGCGGCGATTTACTTCGGCGAAGCCACCCACGAGGCACATCATTGATTTTCATTACTCTATCAAAATTTTCCAAATGGAATTGTTGACCATTCTTCTCGAAATTGGACAGGGCCTCGCAGGCCTCGGGGCAGGAGCTGCTGCCATTGGTGCAGGTTTGGGTGTGGGCCGCATTGGCGGATCTGCCCTCGAAGCCATGGCACGTCAGCCTGAAATCGCAGGCGACATTCGTTCCAACATGATCGTGGCTGCTGCACTGGTTGAGGGTGTAGCCCTCTTCGGTGTGATTGTTTGCTTGCTCGTCGCCCTCGGATAATTCCATGGACGCTCTTCTGACACCCGCATTCGGGACTGTCGTTTGGTCCACCATTGCTTTTTTGGTGGTTCTGTTCTTGCTGCGCAAAATGGCGTGGGGTCCGATCCTCACCGCCCTGAAAGAGCGCGAAGAGAGCATTGCCACGGCGTTGAACGAGGCCGACAAGGCGCGCTCAGAAATGAGTGCGCTGCAGGCCGACAACGAGCGTTTGCTTCAAGAAGCGCGCGCCGAGCGCGACAGCATGTTGCGTGAAGCCCGTGAAATGGCGGACAAGCTTGTCGCAGACGCAAAGGGAAAGGCGAAGGAGGAAGCGGCACGCGAAGCGGAATCAGCCCGAGAAGCCATCGCCACTGAGCGGAAGGCGGCCGTGGCCGAATTGAAATCAGAAGTTGCGAAGTTGTCCGTCAGCATTGCAGAGCAACTGATTCGTGCGGAGTTGGCAGACGCCGGCAAGCAGGAAGCACTTGTGAGCAAGTTGATCGACGAAAGCCCCCTGAAGTAAAGTCATGGCCACAGCAAGGGTTGCAGCACGGTACGCCAAGGCATTGTTGTCGCTCGCTCAAGAGCGCAATGAGCTTGACGTCGTGGGAGCAGACTTGGAGCGACTCCAGGTGTTGCTTTCCGAGTCAAGGGACTTGGTTCTCATGCTTCAAAGCCCAGTTGTCAAGTCGGACAAAAAACAGGCTGTGCTGGACGCGGTGCTCGGCGGCAAGCTGGGCGAATTGTCCGCGGGTTACCTCAAGATTCTTGTGGCCAAAGGCCGAGAAGGACTTGTGGTGGACATGGTCGCAGAAGGCCAACGGCAGCTGCGTGTGCTTCGCAACATCCAGGAAGTGTCTGTCACCACGGCGGTGCCGCTGACAGACGACCTTCGTTCACGCATTTTGGCCCAGGTGGCTCAGGTGCACAAGGGCGAGGTCGAAATGAAAGAATTGGTGGATCCTGACATCCTCGGCGGCTACGTGTTGCAGTTGGGTGATCAGATGATCGACGCCTCGGTCAAGCGCCAGATCACGGCGCTTGGTCGGGAACTTACTGAACACGACTACGAGCCCGAGTTGTAAGCGGGCCAAAACGACAAAGCGATGGCTGATATCAATCCAGCAGAAGTTTCTTCCATTCTCCGTGAGCAGCTTGCGGGAGCCACAAGTGCAGCCCAACTTGAAGAAGTTGGCACCGTCCTCCAGGTGGGTGACGGAATTGCCCGCATCTATGGGTTGACCAGTGTGGAATCGGGCGAATTGATCGAATTCGAAAACGGTGTCCGCGGCATCGTGTTGAACCTCGAAGAAGACAACGTGGGCGCGGTGTTGCTCGAGCCTTCAGGAGACTTGAAGGAAGGCAGCACAGTGAAGCGCACCGGAACCATCGCAAGCGTCAAGGTTGGCGAGGGCATGTTGGGCCGCGTGGTGAACATGTTGGGCGAACCCATCGACGGCAAGGGCCCCATCCAAGGCGAGACCTTCGACATGCCGATCGAGCGCAAAGCTCCCGGTGTGATCTACCGCCAGCCCGTGAACGAGCCATTGCAAACGGGCATCAAGTCCATCGACGCCATGATTCCCATCGGCCGTGGCCAGCGGGAGTTGATCATTGGCGACCGTCAGACGGGAAAGACCACCGTGGCGATCGACACGATCATCAATCAAAAGGAATTCTACGACGCGGGCGAGCCCGTGTTCTGCATTTACGTGGCTGTGGGCCAGAAGGGTTCCACGGTGGCGGGGATTGTGAAGACCTTGGAAGAGGCCGGTGCGATGGCGTACACCGTGGTGGTGGCGGCAACCGCTTCTGACCCTGCTCCGCTCCAGTTTTACGCTCCATTTACCGGCGCAGCTGTGGGCGAGTACTTCCGCGACACAGGCCGCCCAGCCCTGGTGGTGTACGACGATTTGTCCAAGCAAGCCGTGGCGTATCGCGAGGTGTCTCTGTTGCTTCGCCGTCCTCCGGGGCGCGAGGCCTACCCTGGAGACGTGTTCTACTTGCACTCACGCTTGTTGGAGCGCGCCGCGAAGGTCATCGCGGAGGACAGCATTGCAGCCCAAATGAACGACCTTCCAGAGAGCCTGAAGGGCAAAGTGAAGGGCGGCGGTTCGTTGACAGCACTCCCCATCATTGAAACCCAAGCGGGTGACGTGTCGGCGTACATCCCAACCAACGTGATCTCCATCACGGACGGTCAGATCTTCCTCGAGAGCAACTTGTTCTTGTCAGGTGTGCGCCCTGCGATCAACGTGGGTATTTCGGTGAGCCGCGTGGGTGGTTCGGCTCAGATCAAGTCCATGAAGAAAGTGGCGGGAACGCTGAAGCTTGACCAGGCGCAATTCCGCGAGCTGGAAGCATTCGCCAAGTTCGGTTCTGACTTGGACGACGCCACCAAGGCGGTCCTCGGCAAAGGCGAGCGCAACGTGGAGATTTTGAAGCAAGACCAAAACTCGCCACTTCCCGTGGAAGAGCAGATTGCCATCATCTACTGTGGCACCAAGAACTTGTTGAAGGCGGTGCCTGTGGGCAAGGTGCGTGAGTTCGAGGGAGAATTCCTCGCGTACTTGCGCAGCAAGCACGCAGAGACGTTGGCCTCTCTGAAGTCGGGCAAATACACCGACGCAGAGACAAGTGTGATTGAAGCGGCTGCTGCCGAAATGACCGCCCGTTACGCCTGATTGAAACGCCATGGCTGGAGGACTACAAGAGGTACGTGATCGCATCACGTCGGTGCAAAACACCATGCAGATCACGTCTGCAATGAAGATGGTGTCTGCGGCCAAGTTGCGCCGCGCCCAAGACGCCATCACCCAGATGCGTCCTTACGCAGTCAAGTTTCAGGCCATGTTGTCCAACGTCAGCTCCAGCCTGGAGCAGGGCGAAGGTCAATACTCTGAGCAACGCGACGTCAAGCGCGTATTGGTGGTGGCCATCACCTCCAACCGTGGGTTGTGCGGGGCGTTCAACAACAACATTGTCAAGGAAGCCACCAAAGTCGTCAAAGAGGCCTCTGAGACTGGCCGTGCTGTGGAGGTCCTCCCCCTTGGCAAGAAGGCCTTGGACGCGGCGAACCGCCTCGAATGGGCGCTGGCAGAAGGGTACGGGGACGTGTCCACCACTTTGTTCGACAACCTGGACTTTGCAAACGCCAGCGACATCGCCAACAAGGTGATGGAGGCCTACGTGGCAGGCAAGCACGACGAGGTTGTGTTGGTGTACAACCAATTCAAAAACGCGGCGGTCCAAATCACCACCCGTGAAGGCTTCTTGCCCATGACTGCAGAGCCGGGAGAAGAGGGCCAGGATTTTGGCGTGGAGTACATCTTCGAGCCGAACAAAGAGGAAATTGTGGAGCGAATGCTGCCCAACGCATTGCGTGTGCAGCTCTACAAGGCGCTGTTGGACAGCCACGCAGCGGAGCACGGTGCGCGAATGACGGCCATGCACCAGGCGACGGACAACGGCGGCGAGTTGTTGCGCGACTTGCGCATCACCTACAACAAGGCGCGTCAGGCGTCCATCACCACAGAGATCTTGGAGATCGTGGCGGGCTCTGAGGCCCTTGACGGCTGATTCCGCAGGAAGGCCCCCTTTCAATTCTTGGCACGCTTGTGGTTAGCTTCGAACCATGGGCTTGAGGTTGCGCATTTTTCTTGGAATGATGACGCTTGTCGTGTGCGCGTTGTTGGCCACCGGCTACGTGGCATATCGGTTTGGCGCGGACGCGGAGCAGGCCTACAACGACCAGCGCTTGTTGAGAAAAGAGGCGGCGTTGCAACGGAGTTTGAGCTACATGCTGGAGCGCATGGGGGGAGAGGTCAGCCAGGACAGCTTGGCCCTTGTGTTCACAGACCGAATCTGCGAGCTGGCCGACGTGCACAGCTTGAAGTTTTCCTTGTACAACCAAGATGGCAGACTCGTCACCACTTCAGACCCCGGCGACGAGTCGGTTTCGCAAGTCGCGTTGTTGTTGCCGGAAGAGGTGTTGACAGAAGCACGTGACGACCGCAAGAGAACGGTCCTGCCTGACCGCGCCACAGGCACGGAAGTGGTGTGGCCTTTGTCGACGGACCAGGGGGAGCTTTTGGCCTTGGGACACGTGCATTACGACCCGCGCATGACGGCCGAGGCAGATTGGAGGGTGTTTTTGGGTCGTCTGGCACCCGTGTATTTGATGTTGTTCCTGCTCGTGGGCCTGTTGGCCTTTTCGTTGTCGAATTCGATTGTGCGCCCTCTGAAGGGCCTTGCGGAGGACATGGCGTCCAACCCGTTGGGTCGTCGCCATGGCGTTGTGTTGGAATCGAGGTGGAAAGACGAGGTTGGCACCCTCGTTCAGTCTTACAACGCCCTGCTCCAGCAACTTCAGGAGAGCATGGAGTCCAGGGCGCTCTTGGAGCGCGAAGGCGCGTGGCGTGAGATGGCCCAACAGGTGGCGCACGAGATCAAAAACCCCTTGACTCCCATGCGGTTAGGCGCACAGCACCTGGAACGTGCTTGGTCTGACGGCGCGGAGGATTTTGCCGAGCGACTCAAGCGGTACACCAACACAACCGTTCAGCAGATTGATGCCTTGAGTCACATCGCAGAGGGCTTCGCCTTGTTGGCCACAGACGGTCCTGTTGAACCGCAACAAGTGGAGTTGGGGGCTTTGTTGGAGGACGTGACGGGTTTGCACGCCGATCACCATGTGACGTGCGGGCGGGCGGAGGGAGGCGAAGTTTGGGTGTGGGCTGACAAGACGCGCCTGGTCAGGGCATTCAACAACCTCATCCAAAACGCCCTTGAATCAAGGTCTGACGGCGCTGTGGCTGTGGTTGTGGCTTT
>CAJWII010000093.1 GCA_913041065.1 uncultured Flavobacteriales bacterium | reverse complement strand
GTCTGTGGGGGTATCCCGCGGGGTGGTGGCCAACATCGACCGCACGGTGGCGTCGATCAGGCAAGCAGTCGAGGAAGCCGAAATGAAGGTCGGCGCCCAAATCCAGCTCGTGAATGTGGGCATTGCCGGGCAGCACATCAAGTCCCTCCAACACCGAGGCATGATCACCCGTGAAAACCTCGAGGCGGAAATCAGCCAAGAGGACATCGAGGCCCTCATCCAAGACATGCGCAAGCTTGTGATGCAGCCTGGCGAGCAGATTTTGGATGTCATTCCCCAGGAGTTCACAGTGGACAACGAGCAAGGCATCAAAGACCCCATCGGAATGTCCGGTGTACGTTTGGAGGCCAACTTCCACATCATCACCTGCCAGACGGCCGCGGCACAAAACATCTACAAGTGCATCAAGAAGGCCGACCTCGAAGTGGATCAGTTGATCCTCGAGCCCCTCGCCTCTGCCGCCTCTGTGTTGTCGGATGAGGAAAAAGAAGCGGGCGTGGCGCTGGTCGACATCGGCGGCGGCACCACCGACATCGCGATCTTCCAAGACGGCATCATTCGACACACCGCAGTCATTCCCTTCGGCGGCAACGTCATCAGCGACGACATCCGCCAGGGGTGCCAAATCATGAAGAAGCAAGCGGAACAACTCAAGAAGAAGTTTGGCTCCGCCCTGTCCAAGGAAACCAAGTCCAACGAGATTGTGTGCATTCCCGGGTTGACCGGCCGCAAGCCGAAGGAAATCGCCCTGAAAACGCTGGCGCAAATCATCGAGGCGCGCATGACCGAAATCATCGAACACGTGCACTACGAAATCCGAAGCTCCGGGTTTGGCGACCAGCTCATCGGCGGCATTGTCCTCACCGGTGGCGGATCGCAGTTGAAGCATGTGACCCAACTCTTCCAATTTGTCACTGGCTTGGATTGCCGGCTTGGCTTCCCCGCCGAGCACATCGCCAAGGCGCCCGAGGACACGTCCATCCCGTCGTACTCCACAGGGGTCGGCCTCGTGATCAAAGGGTACGATCACAAGTGGAACACGTCGGACAATGAATCCACTGCGTCCAACGCCAAGCCTGTGATCGACTTCGGATCCAACTTCATGAAAAGCATCAAGAACTGGTTCGAAACCGACGACGCCACCTGAGCTTCCTTCTCCTCTCCCACTCCTGAAAACCCCATCCCATGCACTTCAACCTTCCACAATCTTCCAACTCGCCCATCAAAGTGATCGGCGTGGGTGGCGGCGGCTCCAACGCGGTCAACACCATGTACCAAAAAGGCATCAACGGCGTCGATTTCATCGTTTGCAACACCGATGCCCAGGCGCTGGACATCAGCCCCGTCCCGCGCAAGGTGCAGCTCGGGGCCACCCTTACCGGTGGACAAGGCGCAGGATCCCTCCCTGAAGTGGGCAAGAACGCGGCGATTGAAAGCTTGGACGAAGTGTTGAACTTGCTCGGGACGGACACCAGCATGGTGTTCTTAACCGCCGGCATGGGAGGCGGCACAGGAACGGGTGCAGCCCCAGTGATCGCCCAAGCGTGCAAAGAGCGTGGCATTTTGACGGTGGGCATTGTGACCGTGCCCTTCTTGTTTGAAGGCCGTCGCCGCAACCAGCAGGCGACAGAAGGCCTCGAACAGATGCGGGCCGCCGTAGACACCCTTCTGATCATCCGCAACGACAAGCTTCGGGAGTTGTTTGGCAATCAAACCATCCGCAGCGCCTTCGCCAACGCCGATCAAATCCTGTGCACCGCCGCCAAGGGCATCGCTGAAGTCATCACTCTGACAGGGGAGATCAACGTGGACATGAACGACGTCAACACCGTGATGCGGGACAGCGGGCGTGCCATCATGGGATCTGGAAGCGCGTCTGGCCAAGGACGTGCAGCCAAAGCCGTCACCGAAGCGCTGGAGAGCCCGTTGCTGAACGACAGCGACATCACAGGTGCCGACCACGTCCTCTTGAACATCACCTTCGGAACAGAGGAAATTCTGATGGACGAGATCATGGAAATCACTGACCACATCCAAAAAGCTGCGGGTCAAACTGCGGAAGTCATTTGGGGGTACGGCACCGACGAAAATTTGGGCGAAGACTTGTGTGTCACTGTGATCGCGACTGGATTCGAAGGCAAGGACCTCGAAGCCGGCGCCACGCCATCGACGCCCAAGAAGCACTGGCTGTCGGGAGAAGACACCACCCAGGCTGAATCCGAAGCACCTGCGGCGCCGAACAACGACTTGACTTCGACAGACGACACGTCGACAGCAGAACCTTTCTTGCTCACCACAGATCACTCCTCAACCGAGGAGTCCGCTGCGACAGACCGCTTGAACTGGGATGTGAGTGCACCCCAAAAGGAGCTCTTCCCCAGCGCCGAGCAAAACATCGAAAGCGAGGTGCCCTCGGACGCCCATCTCACCAACCTTCCACTCAACCACTTGAGCCACGCGGAGGAAGAGATCACGCCAGAAGAAACTGCCAATGAGACTGCCGCTGAAGCGAACCCTGAAGAGGGATTTGTCCTATACAACTTGGACGAAGCTCCAGAGCCCCAGGACTTGACGCCCGAAGCCCCACACACCTCGGAAACGGCTGAGCCCGCCGAGCCACAATCGCAACCATCTGTCCAGCCCTCACGAGAGGCGTTTGCAGAACGTCAGCGTCAAATCACCAGGAACTTGGCCGATTTCAAAAGCAAGCTGAATTTGCCAGGCCGCATCGCAGACTTGGAAAACGAGCCCGCGTACAAGCGCCGCAACATTTCCATCGACGACACCCCGCACAGCTCAGAATCAAAAATGAGCCGATTTCAGTTGAACGAAGAAGTGGACGCCGAAGGCAACCGCCGCTTCGAACTGCGGGACGACAATTCCTTCTTGCACGACAACGTGGACTGACATGGGACAACTCGCAGACCAAATCGCACAGGGCATCAAGGACGCCATGCGTGCCAAGGACAAGGATCGACTGTCTGCCTTGCGTGATGTCAAGAGCAAATTGATGCTTGAGGCCACGAAAGACGGCGCCAGCGACGACGTGGACGACGCCACGACACTGGCCATTTTGAGCAAGTTGCTCAAGCAACGAAACGAAACAGCCGCGCTGTACACCGAGCAAGGACGTGCAGATTTGGCGGCCGAAGAATCCGCACAGGCCGCGGTCATCCAGGCCTTCCTCCCCGTCGCCTTGACCGAGGTAGAAATCGAAGCCAAGGTGAACACCATCGTCGAAGAGACCGGCGCCAGCTCCATGGCCGACATGGGGAAGGTCATGGGCTTGGCCACCGCAGCCATGGCGGGACAGGCCGACGGCAAAGTCATTTCCGGATTTGTTCGGAAGGCCTTGACTTCATAAACCCAACTCCACCCCTTTGAACGCGCCTCCGGACACCGGGGGCGCATTCGTTTCAGATATATTAATTGTATGCACATCAATTGTGCTTACATTTGTGCTGTGAAAACAACGCAAGCCCTTCAGATGTCCTCTTTCGCCTCTCCGCAGGAACAACTGGCGTTGACGGTACTCCACACGGCCAGCACCATGCTGAATCACCACCGCGCCCTGCTGAAGCCACATGGCATCACGCCTGAACAATTCAACATCCTCCGCATCCTTCGCGGACAACACGGCCAACCCCTTGCCCTGCGTGACATCAGCGGACGCATGATCGACCGCAACAGCAACACCTCACGCCTCGTCGACAAGCTGATTGCCAAAGGCCTCGTTCGACGCAAAACATGTCCGAGCGACCGCCGTCGTGTAGACATCGCACTGACCAAAGAGGGCCTCGCACTGACCACGACGCTCAAAGCCTTGATGGACGAGAACATGCAATCGCTTCAAGTGGTTTGGTCTTCAGAGAAAGCGCTCAAGGCCATCGACCTCTTGGACGCGTGGAACGATTTGCAACCCTGAACATTCAATCACTATTCATTCTACCATGACCAAACTCATGACCTTCTGCGCCGCTGCGGCACTTGCTTTCACCTCCTATGCGAACAACGACGAAGGCACCACCCGCTACAAAGTCGACGCTGCAGCTTCAGAAATCACATGGCACGCCACGAAAGTGACTGGCGAGAACATGGGGACCGTGGGCCTGCTCAACGGGTACATGTCCGTGGAAGATGGAGAACTCATCGCCGCCAACGTCATTGCCAACATGGAAGCCATTGCCTGCACCGACCTCCAAGGAGAGTGGGGCGACAAGCTCGTAGGACACCTGGTGAGCGAAGATTTCTTCCACGTGGACGAGCACAAGACCAGCGCATTCTCGTTGCGCGAGTTGACGGCCACCCCTGACGAGGATGCCACCCACAAAGTCACAGGAAACTTCACCATCCGCGGAATCACGAAGAGCGTGACGTTCCCCGCCAACGTGACCGAAAAAGACGGCACCTTGTCCATCCAAGGAGAAGTTGAGCTCGACCGTTCTCAGTTCGACGTCAAGTACGGCTCAGGCTCGTTCTTCGACAACCTCGGAGACAACCTCATCCACGACAACTTCACAGTGCGCTTCAACCTGGTCGCTGCAGCTCAGTAAAGCCAGCGAAATTGCATTCAATTAAGCCTGCCCATCGAGGTGGGCTTTTTTCATTCGGGCAAGACAAGCCGGAGGTCCAATCCCGTCACCACTTGAGGCAACCAAATCCTAGACAGAGCCGATACCGATCCAGACGTCCACGTCGTCTCCGCCCAGGTGCCCCGCCCCATTGGACTCGACCAAAACCACCCGACGTACCAGCCAGGCCTTTGATTCTCGGCGGATTTTTGGATGCCAATTTCCGCCAACACCGGAACCGTCACAAAACGCGCGCGACCTTGATAAGCCTGCAACACTCTGTCGTCCTCGGCGGTTTGGACCAACATGGACGCAATCGTTTCGCTGGTTTTCCATTCCAAGGCCACGCCACCGCTCGCCTGCAACTCCGTTCCCTTCCATCCCAAAGGGATACGAATGCCCCCCAAGACAGGCAGGCGGTACGCCAGACTCCTCAACTGGGGCAGCGTGTCCACCGTGGCGATGCCCAATGTGTCGTTCGCGTAAGCCGACACCACCAAGTGTTCTCGGCGCACCCACTCGATGCCCCCGCCCAGCGTCCACCCTTCACGCAACCGACGGTGAATTCTTAAGCCAAATTCCGAGCCAAACCGAGGCGTCCACGTGCTGGTCAACCCCTGGGTGGTCCCATCCACAGATTCCATGCCCAAGGCTTGGACCGGCACGTGCACCCGAGTCACCACGTCCAATTCCCAAGGCAACCCAGAAGTTTGAGCGTGCGCAGACGTGGACGTCAGCCAGCCCAACACTGCCAGTCCCAGCACAGCAGCCGTGAACACAAGCAAGCCCCACCGCCAGCCCCTGTGCGGAATGAATGGGTCGCGGAATTCGCCGTGCACCAAGTTGTTTTCTCGAATGGCCTCTCTGTCGTAGGTCTTGGCCACACCAAACATCACCTCTCCATCTTCCTCATGGCGTTCGTAGCCAATGCCCAACGTGGACAACCGCTCGGCAAACCGCTCGGCATGGTCTTGCTCACGGAAAACAAAGACCCGGTACCGGTTGTCCCCCGGATGGCTGTGATGGTTGACCCACCTCATTCGTTATCCTTTCAAAGTGGGCTTGAGCTCGTGCCTCTTCAACGACTGTGCTTTCCCATCTTGCCACCTCGTGACAAACTCCAGTGGCATTCTGTGGCTCTTGGGCCACTCCCCGTCAGGATAGCCCACGTAGAACAATCCCATCACAGAACCTTCCTCCGGAAGACCCATCGCTTCCTTCACTTCTGGCCGCATCATGAATTTGGGTGTGGTCCACTTCGCGCCAAGGCCATAGGCCGTGCACATCAAATGCATATTTTGTACGGCAGCAGCCACTGCCCACGCGTTGTCTTCCTCAGAAATTCGGCCTTCCGGATCATGCACCCGTCCCAACCCAATCACGCAGTTGCACGCGTCGAACCTCGCCTTGAATTTGGCCACACGCGCCTCATTCACCTTGTCCGGCCCCACATGGCTGGCGTACCACTGTGGCAAACCTTCTCGCAACACATTCAATCCCTCCCCTGAAAAGACGGTGAACCGCCACGGTTGGACCATGCCATGAGTGGCCGCCCACGTGCCAGCCCTGAGAATCTCCTCGACAATGTCTCGGTGCACTTTCCTTGGCCCCATGGCCTCCGGAGAAAAAGAGCGGCGGTCCTTCATCAGCGCCGCCACATCACTCAGGTTGTGTCGCATGCCTCAAAGGTAGACCGACAGCCCAAACTCAACCCATCCAAGAGCCACTGTTGACGTCCAAAGCTTGTCCTGTGAACGTGGCCAGCCTCGGTACGGCTTCCCCCTCCCCTAAACCAGAGAAGATGAAATCCACCCACTGCGCCATTTCTGCTGGCGTGGTCATCCTCAAGCTTGGAAGGATCGCCTCCTGCTGCGCTTTGCACTCGTCAAACGACAAGTCTTGGGCATCTGCCATGGATTGAATGCTGTTTCTCGCCATCTCAGTGTCCACCCATCCCGGGCACAGCGCATTCACCATGATGCCTTGAGGTGAC
Source organism: uncultured Flavobacteriales bacterium (assembly GCA_913041065.1). Taxonomy (GTDB): domain Bacteria; phylum Bacteroidota; class Bacteroidia; order Flavobacteriales_D; family Sanyastnellaceae; genus UBA11663. The sequence goes on along the minus strand of CAJWII010000093.1, from coordinate 528 downwards.
CATTCCACGGCCAACGACCTCACCAAGCCCAAGAGCCCTGTTTTGCTGGTGACATAGGCACTTTGCCCTGGCACGCCGAAACGTGCAAGAACGCTGCTGGTGACCAACACTTGTTTGACGCCCTCTGACCTGTTCAAAAAAGGCCGACTGGCCATGAGCGTGTTGTAGGTACCCGTCAAATTCACCCGGATGATTTCCTCCCAACGGTCGCCCTCACCCCATTGATTTCCTCCTCCGATGCCCGCATTGGCAAACACCCCCGTGAGTGGATGCTTGTCCAACCCAACCTTTTCAGATTGCAACGCCGCAACCAATGCTCGGGAATCCGACACATCCACCGAGAGGGCCGCGTGGTCTTCCGGCCTGTGCATGGCCGTTCGCACTTTCTCCAACGCAGCCAGCTGGCGCCCCAAAAGGAGGATGCGAATCCCCGCCCGTTGCGACAACCTCTGGGCCACCGCGGCACCAATACCACTGCCAGCTCCCGTAATCAGTATCGAGTTCATGAATTCAAAGAAACAAAAAGGC
>CAJWII010000092.1 GCA_913041065.1 uncultured Flavobacteriales bacterium | reverse complement strand
CGGTGGTGAAGGCGGTGGAGACCACCGACGCGTGCTTAATGAAGGTGAAGGATGCGGCGCTGTCCCAGGGGTATGCCGTGGTGGTCATTGCAGACCACGGCAACGCAGATTTGGCTCGAAATGCCGACGGCACCCCGCACACAGCCCACACGACAAACCCCGTGCCCATTTGGATCGAGGGATCAGGCTGCCAGGAGGTTCAGGACGGCATCCTCGCCGACGTGGCGCCCACGGTGTTGGCCCTGATGGGCGTGAGTCAGCCTGAAGAAATGACGGGTCGCTCGCTCGTCTGAGCGGTCAGCGCATCAAGCTCAACTCGCCGCTGTCCTTGAGGCCGTCGGCCCGGAGCAGCACCCACTGGTACACGCCTGCGGGGGCGGGGTTGCCGTTGGCGAAGTTGCCGTTCCACACCAGTTCAAACTCCGCGTCGCTCACTGTCTCTTTGGTGCAGACCACCGTGCCGTAGCGGTTGTAGACGATGAGCTTCGATCCAGCGAAGCCGTCGAGGCCGCGGATCCGGAAATTGTCGTTTTTGCCGCTGTTGTCTGGCGTGAAGACGTTGGGGATGATGCAATCGCGCACGCGCATGAAGGCCTTGGTCACATACCCGCAAGTGTCCACCAAGATGAGGGTGTCCGACCATTGCAATTCCACCACGTCGGCAGAGATGCCTTCAAGCAACCAGTTGTCGCCCACCGCCATCGCGTCCACCGTCAAGGGGGTGCTTCCCAAGGTGGTGTTGATCAAGCTTTGGCCGTTGTACAGGACGTCGGATACCGCAATGCCCGCATTGTATGCCGGGAATTCTTGGACGTCCCCGCCACAAATTTCCGTCTCGAAAATGACGGGGTACAGCACCTCTTGCTCGTGGACGATGGAGTTTCCGCATTGGTCGGTCACCACGAGCTGAATGACGTGGGTGTCGATGAGCTGTCCGTTGTTGTCGGTCATGACAAACACCGAGTCAAACGACGTGGTCCACGCGCTGGGGTCCATGGTGGCGTTGCCCCAGGAATCGCCTGCCCATTCGTAGTTGAATGGCCCGTACCCCACCATGTCGGTGTAGCCCAGCTCTTGTTCCCCATCGAGGGTTTGGCACTCGACCGTCGCCGGAATCGCTTCAATGGGGATGGGGTCCACAATCACCACCAGGCTTGTGGTGCTGATGAGCTCGCCACAACCGTTGATGTATTCGTAGGTGATCTCAGCGGTCTCGATGCCTTCGTTGAACCCGTCGTCCACAACCCCAAGGGTGACGATGCTTTCCACTTGCCCCGGGCCCATGACGACCTGGTTGAAGTTCTCGGCGTAATCCAAACCAAGCTGCGCCGACCCAGCCAAATTCAAATACAGGGTGTCGGTTTCTGCGGCCTCCTCTTCCGAGCGAATCACGGTGAACTGGGCGTCGTTGCAGCCTTCGATGATGATGGCGTCGACCAAGGTGGATTGGCCGTCTACGGTCACTGCAATGTTGTTGTTGGCGTACCAATCTGAAAATGGGAAAGTCTCGCCGTTGGGGTATATGAAGTTGTTGGGCAACCCGATGGCATCCGCATACGGGACAATGTCCTCCAAGCCATCCGCTACAAAAGGCACGGCTTCAGCCTCCAAGGCCACGGCGTTGGAGCTGAACGACCCGGCCTCCAGCACCACGATGCTTTCATAGAAAGTGTCCGTGCCGTCTGCGATGGCCAGTTTGATGTGGTAGGTCTCGCCGCATTGCACCGCTGCAGCTGCAGTGAATGTGGTGGTGTATCCATTGATGCAGACGTCCCCTGGAGCCGGGGTTTGGTTGTCAATGTAATATTCTGGGTTGGTCACATCGTTCACCGAACTGATGGTCACAGGCAGCAAGGGGTCAGAATTGGGCACTTGGGCGATGTTGATGGCCCCGTCAGGGAAGCCTGCGGGGGCGGCGTAAGGCCCTGAGATGCCAGGTCCACTCAAGAAGAACGCGAAGATGTCGTTGTACTCCGTGTTCACGAAGCTCAGGTACTCGTCTGAGCCGAACACGTAGTTGAACGAGATGCTGTCCCCGCCTGCTTCAAAGTCAAACTCGAGCACGCAGCCGTCGTTGACACTGCTCACCGTGAAGCCTTCGCCGATCAGGGTCGGTACAGAATTGGCCACCTCAAGCAAATCTGGGTCATCAAATGCATTTCCTAGACCTGTTGGATTTGCGTCATTGCCGCAATCCACCAATCTGTTTGGATCTCCACAGCTCAAAACCAAGCCAGACTCCACGCTGAAGTTGCCTGACCCATCTGTGAGTTTCGCAAGCTGAATGGGGTCCCCAATGAGTGTGATATTCGAAGCTGAGACCCCGTCTCCCAGCAACAAATCGTTCACATACTCTTCGATGGTGAACGACTGGTCGATTTCGACTTGAGCGTGCGTCAAGGTCTCGGACATCGAAAGCAGGAAAAAAATGAGAACGGAACGTGGGAGCGGCATAGTGTGGTAATCAGATTCTCTCAAACTTACGAAGGAGTCCCTTCGACGGCAGGTTGGGCTGAAATGTATCTTCGCACCATGGCCGGTGGACAACCTATGATCCATGCCCGCGACTTGCGGAAAACGTACCACGTTGGGGACCAAATGGTTCAAGCCCTCGACGGGTTGGATTTGGACATCCATGCCAACGAATACGTTGCCTTGATGGGCCCTTCTGGCTCGGGCAAGTCCACGTTGATGAACATGCTTGGCTGCTTGGACAGCCCCACCTTCGGCAAGTACATTCTCAACGGCCAGGACGTCAGCCGGTTGGACGACGACGCCTTGGCCGACATCCGCAACCGCGAGATCGGATTCGTATTCCAAACCTTCAACCTCCTCCCGCGCTACACGGCTGTCGAAAACGTCGCCCTTCCCATGATTTACGGCGGATTTTCCAAAGCGGAGCGGGACGCGAGGGCACGTGAGGTGCTCACCCAAGTCGGGCTTGGAGATCGGATGGACCACAAGCCCAATGAACTCAGCGGCGGACAACGCCAGCGCGTGGCGGTCGCCCGGGCCTTGGTCATGAAACCGTCCATCATTTTGGCCGACGAGCCCACGGGCAATTTGGACACGGCGACTTCACTCGAGGTGATGCAGCTGTTCTCCGACATTCAGAAGGCAGGAAACACCGTCATCTTGGTCACCCACGAGGAAGACATTGCCGCGTGCGCCCATCGGACGGTGCGCTTGCGGGACGGCAAGGTCGAAAGCGACGTTTGACCTGCCATTTTGCGTCTTTCGGGCGGTGCGCTTGAGCGCTGCCTGTTGTTACTTTGTGGGTGCCGCGAGCACGCGGCGCGAACCACGCTTTTGAGAATGACATGACGGACGCAAACGACCTTTCTCGGACCCCCATTTCCAACCTGCTCGACGCGTCGGCGACGGGCCAAACGCACAAGGTGTGCGGATGGGTGCGGACGTTTCGGAACGACCGCTTTTTGGCCGTGAACGACGGATCCACGTTGCACAACCTCCAGTGGGTGGTCGACAAAGACCAAACCCCCGACGACCTCCTCAAGAAGCTCAATACCGGTGCAGCTGTGCAAGCTGTGGGTACGTTGATTGAAAGCCAAGGGGGCGGCCAGTCCACCGAGTTGGTGGTCGAGGAATTGGTCATTCTCGGCGAGGCAGATCCCGAGGAATTCCCCATTCAAATGAAGCGGCACAGCCTGGACTTCTTGCGGGAGAAAGCACACTTGCGGTTCCGGACCAACACGTTTGGGGCGGTGTTCCGCGTGCGGCACGTGCTGCAATACGCCGTGCACAGCTTTTTTCACGAGCGCGGGTTCTACCAGCTCCACACTCCCATCATCACTGGGAGTGACGCGGAGGGCGCGGGCGAGATGTTCCGCGTCACCACCCTGGACGTCGAAAACCCACCACGCGCGGAAGACGGCTCGGTGGACGTCGGCCAGGACTTCTTCGGCAAAGAATCCAACTTGACGGTGAGCGGTCAATTGGAGGCCGAACTCGGGGCCATGGCCTTGGGACAGGTCTACACGTTCGGGCCCACGTTCCGTGCGGAGAACAGCAACACCTCCCGGCACTTGGCCGAGTTCTGGATGATCGAGCCTGAGATTGCATTTGCCGACTTGAAGGACGACATGAAGCTTGCCGAGGACTGCCTGAAGTACGTACTGCAGTGCGCCTTGGAGCATGCGACCGACGACCTGGCGTTCTTGGAGAGGCGGGAATTGGATGTGGAGAAGCAGCTGCCCCAAGCCGAGCGCCACGACCAGCCCCTACGGGAGCGCTTGCAGGCGGTGGTGGATGCGCCGTTCACGCACTTGACTTACACGGAGGCCATTGACTTGCTTCGGAATTCGAAGCCGTACAAGAAGAAGAAGTTCAAGTTCCCGGTTGAGTGGGGTGTGGATTTGCAGAGCGAGCACGAGCGCTGGCTGGTGGAGAAGCACGTGGGCGGACCGGTCATCGTGACCGACTATCCGGCAGGCATCAAGGCCTTCTACATGCGCGACAACGAGGACGGCAAAACCGTGGCGGCGATGGACGTGTTGGTGCCTGGCATCGGCGAAATCATCGGCGGCAGCCAGCGTGAAGAGCGGCTGGACGTGCTGAAGAAAAAGTGCGCTGATTTCAACATTCCCGAGGAGCACGTGTGGTGGTATTTGGAGACGCGGAAGTTTGGGACGGCGCCGCACTGCGGGTTTGGCATGGGTTTTGAAAGGTTGGTGATGTACGTCACAGGAATGGGCAACATTCGGGACGTCATTCCATTCCCACGCACCCCGCAGAACGCCGAATTCTAACCCCGCATGCTCAAGCAGAGTCTCCAGCAAAAACTCCTCCAAAAGCTCTCTCCTCAGCAGATCCAGCTGATGAAGTTGCTTCAGGTGCCGACGCTGGAACTCGAAGCGCGAATCAAGCAGGAACTGGAGGCGAATCCTGCCCTTGAAGAAGGAGGTGAGGTGGAGCCCGAACTGGACGAATTCGACTACCAAGACGCCGACGAGGGCAACGAAGCGTTGGAGGAGTTTGACTTCGACGACTACCTCGACGACGAAACCCCCGACTACCAATTGGGCATCCGCAACCACGGCGCGGACGTGGAAGAGAAGACGGTGCCGCTCGGCAGTGGGTCGACGTTCCGCGAACTGCTCGTGGACCAACTCGCCCTCATGGACATCACGGCGGAGTCCCGGGCGTTGGCGGAACACCTTATCGGGCACCTCGACGACGACGGGTACTTGAGGCGGGACTTGGACAGCATTGTGAACGATTTGGCCTTCACCCAAGGCATCGACGTGCCCCGCGCGTCTTTGGAGACGGGGTTGGACGTGGTCCACTTGTTGGACCCTGCTGGTGTGGGTGCGCGTGACTTGAAGGAATGCTTGTTGCTGCAGGTTTGCCGAAAGCAGGCGGACAAAGACGAGGCCGACCCCCGGCAAAGCTCGTTGGCCTTGGCCGAGTCCATGTTGCGCGACCACTATGACGCGTTCGTGAAGAAGCACTACGACAAACTCCAAACGTTGATCAGTGTTGATGAAGCGACGTTGAAGGCCGGCTTGGACGAGTTGACCCGACTGAACCCCAAGCCGGGCAACGCAGGCAGCGAGTCTTCGCGGACCATCCAACATGTCATCCCGGACTTCTTGCTCGCCGTGGAAGGGGAGGACATCGCCTTGCATCTGAACGGCAGGAACGCACCGGACCTCCGCATCAGCCGGACCTACAAGGAGATGATGGACACCTATTCTCAGGGGGGCAAGCAGGACAAGGCGACAAAGGAAGCCCTGACGTTTGTGAAGCAAAAGGTGGACGCCGCCAAGTGGTTTGTCGACGCCATCGCGCAGCGTCAGCACACCCTGATGAAAACCATGCGCGCCATCGTCGAGCACCAGCGCGCCTACTTCCTTAGCGGGGACGAGGTGGACTTGAAACCGATGATCTTGAAGGACATCGCCGAGCGCATCGGCATGGACATCAGCACCGTGTCGCGCGTGGCCAACAGCAAATACGTTCAGACGCCTTACGGCACGCTGTCGCTGAAATGGTTCTTCTCTGAAGGGTTGACGACCGACAGCGGGGAAGAGGTGAGTTCCCGTGAAGTCAAAAAGATCCTCCAAGACGCGATTGCCGATGAGGACAAACGCAAGCCGCTCTCCGACGAGAAGCTCGGGGTGTTGCTCAACGCCAAGGGGTACAACATCGCGCGCCGCACCGTCGCCAAGTACCGCGAACAACTCGGCATTCCCGTGGCTCGTCTGAGGAAGGAACTGTGATGAAGACGCTGGCGAAGGTGGTGAGTGCGGTGCTTCATCCGCTGTGCGTGCCGCTGTTGACGCTGGCGATGTTGCTGTCCGAGGACGGCTACCTCAAGCACAGGATGGGCTTGTTTTCCTACTTGTTTGTCCTCTTGCTAATCAATACGTTGGCGCCCGCGGTGTCCCTGTGGATGCTGCAGCGTCGTGGATTCATCAGCGACCTGGACATTCGCTCTCGAAAGGAGCGCCCATGGCCTTTTTTGCTCGTGTTGGCTTACTACACCATGGCCTACATGTTGGTCTTGAACAGCACCGCTGTCGAAGTTCCACTGTTCTACCGACAGGTGCTGTTGTCCTTGGTGGTGTCGATCGGCATCGCGTGGCTCATCACCCTGAGACGGAAAGTGAGCATGCACATGATGGCGCAAGGAGGGACCTTGGCCGTGTACACCCACGTGGCCCTTCAAAATGGCCTGTGGAGCATGGGTTGGGTCACCGCCTTGGTTCTGGCCGCAGGACTGGTGGGTTGGAGCCGGCTCACCTTGGGGGCGCACACGCCCCGTGAAGTCTACGCGGGGTACGCCGTCGGGGTGGTGTCCGTGTGGCTGACGCTGTTTTAATTCGAGCTGGCCTGGTTCAGCTTCTCTTGCCAGCGCCATGCGTCGGCCAGCGACGTTTCCAGGCTTCTGGTGGTGTGCCATCCGAGTTCGTCGGCTGCCCTGGTCGGGTCCGCCCAAATCGCGACGACGTCGCCTTCCCGGCGGTCCCCCATGGTGTAGGCCACCTTTTGGCCTGTGGCGCGTTCGAAGCCTTGGATGACTTCCAACACCGAAGCGCCCTGCCCTGTGCCCAAGTTGAACGGGCGGATGACCGACCGATCGTCAGGTTGATCGATGCACCATTGCAGCGCTGCCACGTGGGCTTCGGCCAAATCCATGACGTGCAAATAGTCCCGAATGCACGTGCCGTCTGGGGT
>CAJWII010000091.1 GCA_913041065.1 uncultured Flavobacteriales bacterium | reverse complement strand
CGCTGACTTGGATTTTCAAAGGCTGACAAGCCTCAGTTACGAGGGCCGTCAGAAGCTCGCCGATCGCAAACCCAAGACCCTCGGCGAAGCGTCACGCATCTCCGGCGTGAGCCCCTCTGACCTCAGTGTGTTGATGGTCTATCTCGGTCGCTGACTGCGTACCTTTGGATGCCATGAACATCCAAAACATCCTTGCCGACCTCGGCATCCAAGATCAGAACCACGGCGTCATGATTGGCGCGAAAACTTTCGGTTCTGGCGCAACCATCGACAGCCACTCCCCTGTGGACGGCAAGCGCATCGCCTCCCTCTCCACCGCATCCAACGACGATTACGAGCGCGTGATGGCTGCAGCCACCGACGCGTTTGTCGAATGGCGCAAGTGGACCGCCCCCCAACGCGGAGAGGTCGTCCGCCAATACGGCGACGCCTTGCGGGCCAAGAAAGACAGCTTGGGCGCCCTGGTGTCTTACGAAATGGGCAAGAGTTACCAAGAAGGTTTGGGCGAGGTTCAAGAGATGATTGACATCTGCGACTTCGCCGTCGGCCAAAGCCGTCAACTCTACGGCCTCACCATGCACTCGGAACGCCCCAACCACCGCATGTACGAGCAGTACCACCCACTCGGTGTGGTCGGCATCATCAGCGCCTTCAACTTCCCCGTCGCCGTATGGTGCTGGAACACCGCGTTGGCATGGATTTCAGGCGACGTATGTGTGTGGAAGCCCTCTGAGAAGGCGCCTCTCTGCTCTCTCGCGTGCCAGAACATTTGGAACGAGGTCGCAGAAGCCAACAAACTCCCAGCTGGGGTGAGCTGCATTGTGAACGGCGATTACACAGTGGGAGAGTGGATGACCGCAGACAAGCGGGTGCCCCTCGTCTCCGCCACAGGATCCATCCGCATGGGCAAGATCGTCGCCCAAGCTGTGGCTGCGCGCTTGGGTCGTTCCCTGCTCGAGTTGGGCGGAAACAACGCCATCATCATCACGCCTGAGGCCGACCTCAAAATGGTCATCCCCGCCACGGTGTTCGGCGCCGTGGGCACCTGTGGTCAACGTTGCACATCCACACGTCGCTTGATCATCCACAGCAGCATCTACGACAAGGTCAAGGACCAGCTGGTCCAAGCGTACAAGCAGGTCCGCATTGGCGATCCTTTGGACGAAAACAACCATGTGGGACCGCTCATCGACACCGACGCGGTGAAGGCGTACTTGAACGCCTTGGACGCCGTGGTCGCGCAAGGAGGCACTCTACTGGTGCCGGGCGGCCAACTCGAAGGCCTTGGCTATGAAAGCGGGTGCTACGTCAAGCCTGCCATCGCTGAGGTCACAAACGGCTTGGACATTGTCCAGCACGAAACGTTCGCGCCCATCTTGTACTTGATAAAGTACGACACCCTCGACGAGGCCGTTGCCATGCAAAACGGCGTGGTTCAGGGATTGTCTTCAGCCATCATGACCAACAACGTCCGTGAGGCTGAGACCTTCTTGTCCGCCGCGGGTTCCGATTGCGGCATTGCCAACGTGAACATCGGCACCTCTGGCGCTGAAATTGGCGGGGCGTTTGGTGGCGAAAAAGAAACGGGAGGTGGTCGCGAATCCGGATCCGACGCTTGGAAAGCGTACATGCGTCGTCAGACCAACACCATCAACTACGGCTCCGATTTGCCCCTTGCCCAAGGCATCAAATTCGACCTCTGACGTACTTTGGGTCCATGAACGTGGACCTGTCCCATCTCAAAAGGGCTGCCGTTGGCGGCCCTTTTTGGTGTGCCTCCCTCGGTCTCCTGCTAGGGGGCCTCGGGTGTGCCTCTTCTGACCGCACCGACGGCGACATGTATGTTGCTTCGTTTGGCACGGAACCTCCCACCACCGTGCTGGCCACCCATGGTGCAAACGGATGGACCGTGCACAACGGCCATGAACACATTCTGTTGGCCATCACCTCGGAAGGCGACCACCGGGTCCCCGTCTTCAACGGCAGCTGGTCGGGGACTTGGGTTGGGGAGGTTTGGGAAGGGGTTTGGACCGACTCCCTTCGGCCCAACAACTACCAAGTGCCTGTCCGGCTCGAGCCGCTGGCCGATGCCCAACCAACTTCAGGAACGCGAGACACCACGTACTGGGACACATCAGAGGGTCTTCTGGTTTTGGAACAGGCGGACGATTCCGCTTGGGCGACCATCAGCACACCCACGGGGGATTACCGGCATCTTGCAGGAACATTTGTGAACAATCAATTGATTTTGAGCACGTTTGATGGTTCTCACCTGTTTCGATTCAACGCCACACTTCGAGAAGATTCCTTGGTTGAAGGACTTTTCCTTTCTGGGACACACTACCAGACCGCGTTTGAAGGGGTCAAGCGACCCTCACAAGCGCACACATGGACCAACGGTCGTCAAACTGTGGTTGCGGACAAGCTGCTGTTTTTCGGCACCAACCCCACTGGACAAGCTGAAGTGTGGAACAAAGACCGTCTTCGCAGGGGTGGAAAAACAGGCATCGTGGTGGACATCATGGGCACGTGGTGCCCCAATTGCATGGACGAAGCGCGCCTCATGGTGTCGCTCGCCAATTCGTTTCCAGACGTTCAATTCCTCACCCTGGGGTACGAACGCTCCATGGATTCCACAGCGCTGGTGCGGTTGTCACAATTCAAGCGCGAAATGGGCATGACTTGGCCTGTGCTTTTGGGTGGTCGTGCCAGCAAAACGGCTGCAGCCGAATCCATTCCGGCGCTGGACAGCATCCACAGCTTTCCCACGACTGTGTTTTGGCCCTTGGAAGGAGAGCCTGTGGTTCACACAGGGTTCCACGGGCCTGCGACAGGGGAGGGGTACACCCAAGAAACTGCGTTCTTCCGATCGGAGTTGGCGCGAATCAGCGGTCGCTCGGAAAGTCGTTGACCTGGTCGACCACAATTCGTGCATCGCGGTTGGCCAATTCCCAAGCGGTGTGGAAGACCAGCTTGCCAATCTCCGCCATCTTTGGGTACATGATTTTGTGGGCGTCGTCTCCTGGTTTGTGGTAATCCTCATGAACGCCTGTGAAGTAGAAAATCACAGGAATGTTGTTCTTGGCGAAGTTGTAGTGGTCGCTGCGATAATAAAATCGGTTGGGATCATCCGGCGCATTGAACGTGTAGTCGAGCGCCAGATTGGTGAACGTCGTATTCGCTTCTTCGCTGATCACGTGGAGCTCTGAGCTCAGCTTGTCGCTTCCTATGAGGTAGACGTACCGAGGGTCGTCTGGATGTTCAGCGTCGGTCCGTCCAATCATGTCGATGTTCAAGTTGGCCACTGTATTTTCCAAAGGGAACACAGGATGGTCCGCATAGTGTTCGCTGCCCAGCAATCCCTTTTCCTCACCCACCACGTTCATGAACAACACGCTGCGACGAGGACCCATACCGTGTTCATCTTCCAGCATTTTGAATTGACGGGCGAGTTCCATCACCGTCACGGTCCCTGATCCATCGTCGTCCGCGCCATTGTGGATTTCCCCGTCGATGATGCCCACGTGGTCGTAGTGTGATGTGATGACAACCATTTCGTCCTTCAATTCTGGATCAGATCCCTCCATAAACGCCAGCACATTTTCAGCTTCGTACTCCCGGGTGGTTTGGAGGATGTCCAACGTGGCGCTTTGCTTGAAGGCCATGGCTCTCGTGGGTTTGCCAAACGCCACCTTGTCTGAATGGTTTTGAGTGGACTTCAACTTGGTGTCTGCCAACCATGAATCCAAGGTGTTTTGTTTGATGAACAACGTGGGTAGATCGGTTCCTTCCCCATTTTTCTCTCGGTTCAGAGAAGTGGATTTCCGAAGCATCCACTTTTTCATGCGGCTCTTTCGGGTCTCGAAGTCTTCATCTGGCATGGCCACAATAATGGCCTCTGCTCCCAACGAATCTGCCGCCAGGCGTTTTGCGCTCAACGGCTGTTCTGCCATGCCTTCTGGTTGACCGTCCAACATCACAACCATCCCTTCGCCTTTGAACTTCTTGTAATCATTCCAATCCTCTTGCATGATCCCGTGGCCCACAAACGTCAATTTAGTGTCGGACACCAGTGGGCGTTCCAATCCGGGGTACACTAAAAAATCATCCACCAGCATCAGTGTGTCCTCTCCCACATGCAAGGTTCCACCCATGATTTGGCTGTTGACCAATGGCACCATTTGGAAGAATGAGCCGTTGTTGCATGGCTCAAACCCTTTGGACTCGTAAAAGGCCCCGAGGTAAGCTGCTGCTTTCTTCTGCCCACGTTCCCCTGTCTCACGGCCTTCGAATCCATCGCTGGCCAGAATGTTTAACTGAATGCTGAGCTCCCGCTCGTCCAATTGGATTTGCGACATATCAAACGACTGCGCCCATACACCACTCACGACGATGGACAACAAAGTCATCGCACACGCAATCTTGCCAACCCGACGCTCGTGCCGTCCTCCTTCAAACTCAGACTCAAAAAACGCGTCCACCATGCCCAAAGCCACGTCCTCCGACACAAAGCGCGCAGGAATGCACAAGACATTGGCGTTGTTGTGTTGTCTGCCCAACGCCGCCACTTCCGGGGTCCAAGCCGTGGCGGCTCGCACTTCAGCATGTTTGTTGGCGGTCATCGCCACGCCATTTGCAGATCCACAAATCAGGATGCCTAGTTCGGCATGTCCTGAGGCCACATCGTCCGCCACCGCATGGGCGTGGTCTGGATAGTCCACACTCTCTGGCCCGTCTGTTCCACGGTTCACCAAGGTGTGACCCTTGGATTCCAAATGCTTCAAAATCAATGATTTTAATTCTAGACCGGCGTGGTCACATCCAATGCTTACTACCATGCCTCCAAAATACCCACAATCGACGTGGATGAACCTGTTGGCATCGGCGAAGAACTTTTTTTGGAATCATACCCCAATCCGACTAAGCCTGACACACCCCTTCACATCCAAACAAAATGCCCCTCCTTTGCACACGTGTTTCACACCGAAAATCCAACGTTCTTCACAGCGCTTGAACCATTCTTTTCATCCACATTCCTGTGTTGCACAACCTGTGGACAGAGTAGGTTGTCTTCTGTCAATCAGCGTGGTAATTTCCACATCCAGGTCTTGGTCATGTGCACGGTTGGTGCACAACTCAATTTGTCAAGGCGTTGAACGTTCAGTTATCCCACTTGTGCACAAGCCTACTACAATCACTTTCTCTTCTTTAAAAAAATTCATTTTCATTGTAAGCTGTGGACAACCATGTTGGATGCTGTCTCAGGTTGAGGTACCGGAGTGCAAATGGACACAGTTTGAACATGCGAATGGCACGTTGGCCAGCGAAGGCTGCATGGTCGCTGGAGTGCCTGTGGGCATGTGGAAGAGTTACAGCGAGATGGGAGAATTGATCAGTGAAGGTGCCCGAGAAAACAACCTTCCTGAAGGACGTTGGTGGTTTTACGATCAAGGCCTGGTGCGTGAGGAACTGAATTACAACCAAGGTGTGAAGCACGGCATCCAGGTTCTTCATAAAGATGGGTTGCTGACGGATTCTGTGTTTTGGGTGCAAGGCAAAAAAGAAGGAGATGCCAAATCGTTTCGGCCCGACGGCACGTTGAAACTGACCACACCGTATCAACGAAACGTCAGAGAGGGGAAATCGACTCAGTTCAACCTTTTTGAAGAACCGCATGGTTTTAGATGGTACAAGAACGACAGGTTGGTCGCCAGCGAAGTGTTCAATAGGAGGGATGAAGAAGGCCTGAAGACCGGCGATTGGAAAGTGTTCCATGCCAGCGGAAGGGTTTTGGAATCGGGACCGTATCTCCGAGACAAACGTCACGGATTTTTTCAATTCTTCGACGCACGAGGCACCCTTGTGCGCGTGGAGCGTTACAACATGGGTAATTTGGTGGTGGAAGAGACCGAGGAAGAGGCACAACCTGAGCTTCGTGAGGTGCGGCGAAACGACGGATCGCTTGAAAGCACCACGATGTACATCCAAGGGATCAAGCAAGGCGTGAGTCGGACGTTCAACAACCAAGAAGAAGTGGTGGCAGGCGCTATCTTCGATCAGGATGAATTGGTGGCGGAGGGCATCACCTTGAAAGATGGCACCAAAGAAGGTTTTTGGCGCGAGTTTTGGTCCAACGGACAAATTAGTGCAGAGGGGATGTACGAGTCAGGGTTGCGTGAAGGCAAGTGGACCTTTTACCGAATTGCAGGCGAAAAAGAGCAAGAAGGAAAGTACCGTCAAGGGGTGTTTCACGGGACGTGGATATGGTGGTACCCTGGCGGACAGATTCACAGAGAAGAAGACTACACTCGAGGCAAGTTGGATGGCGAGTTCTTGGAATTGGACACTGCGGGGGATGTTTTGGTGAAAGGCACGTTTGTTGGGGGAGATCCGGAGGGATCATGGATACGGAACGTCCACAATCATTTGGAAGAAGGGAATTACCTCTCGGGCCAAAAAGATGGCGTCTGGCGCATCACCGACGCGTCGGACGTGGTTCGCTTTGAAGGGACGTATTCTTTCGGGCAGCCCGTTGGCAAACACAAATCATGGCACCCCAACGGGGTCCTTGAGGAAGTGGGTAAACACGAAAGTGGTGCCAAGCACGGCAAGTGGCGCCTCTACGACGACCAAGGCAACTTGTTGCACGAATACATTTACAACTACGGAAAACTCCGAAAGGTGGACGGGTCCAAAGTGGACAAGCGCCGTGACAGAATACGCTGAACATGGGAACGAAGACGTCAGACATGCAATTGTTGGAAGCCTGCCCTGAGGCCATGATTCTGATCGCAGAAGGCAAGCCTGTGGCATGGAATTCCATGGCAAGCCGTGTGCTGGATTGGTCCTCGTCCGAAGCTGGGGTGGATCGAATTTGGGACGCTCAATGTGGACTTTGGGAGTTGCAAGGCGATGAGGAAGGGTTGTTTGAGTCCAAATACGAACGGGTGCTTCAGGGACGTGCGGCCAAAATGCGCTGCCTGATTCGTCGCAAGACGGGCACGGTGTTCGAAGGGGAGTGGAAAGCTGTTCCGACAGGGGACGGCAAGGTGCTCATGCAAATTCGTGACATCAGCGAGCGGATGATGTACGAGCAAGTCATCCGCGAGAGCGAGCAGCGCTTCAGGACGCTGGCCCGACACGCGATGGAGGGCATCGCTTTTTTGGAGGGGACGGAAATTGTGGACGCCAACGAGCAGTTTGCCATCCTGTTTGGGTGGAAGGAGTTGCCCATAGGAGAAGACATTCTCAACATGGTGAACGAGATCGGAAGAGCGTCGT
>CAJWII010000090.1 GCA_913041065.1 uncultured Flavobacteriales bacterium | reverse complement strand
CTTGGCGGCGATTTTGCTGCCGTCGGCGATGGTCAAGTGTCCCCCGATGCCGACTTGGCCGCCAATCATGCAGCGAGCCCCGACGGTGGTGGATCCGGCGACACCCGTTTGGGCGGCGATGACGGTGGCCTCCCCAATCACCACGTTGTGGGCGATTTGAATCAGGTTGTCCAGCTTGCACCCCTTCTTGAGGACGGTGCTTCCGAGGGTCGCGCGGTCGATGGTGGTGTGTGCGCCGATGTCGCAGTGGTCTTCCACAATGACGTTGCCCGTTTGAGGCACCTTGGCGTAGCTGCCGTCGTCTTTGGGGGCAAACCCAAACCCGTCCGACCCCACCACGGCCCCAGCTTGGAGTGTGCAGGATTGTCCGACGACACAGCGGTCGAGCACGCGCACGCCGCTGTGCAGGACGGTGTCGTCGCCGATGCGCACGTCCCGGGACACATGGACGTGCGCATGCAGTTCCACGCGGTCGCCGATCACGGCGCCGTGTTCCACCACCACCCCCGGTCCGACGTAACACCCCTCGCCCACCACCGCATGGTCGTCGACCGTGGCGGTGGGGTGGACGCCCTCCTTGCGTTTGAGGATGGCGTCGTAGGCTTCGAGCAACCTTGCGAAGGCACGGTAGGGGTCCTCTACTTTGAGCAGCGTGAGGTCGGCAGGCAAATCCCCAGAGGGAGAAAAGTCGCTGGCGACGATGACCACGCTGGCCTTTGTCTTGTAGATGTGCTTCTCGTACTCGGGGTTGGCGAGGAAAGAGACGGAACCTGGCCCTGCAGAATCAATTTTGGCCAAACGGCGCACCCTCACTTCCGGATTTCCGGCCACACTTCCGTCCAACAGGACGGCCAATTCAGATGCTGTTTGCTCCACAGGGGTTGGTTTCAGTTTTGACCAGCTTCTTCCAAAGAACGCACAAAGCGCGCCCAAGTTGCCTCGAAGGTTGATTTTTCGAGCATGACTGGCCATTCCACCTTGCCCCATCCGTGCCAGGCGACGTCCACCACCTTGTCCGCGACGTTCTTCTTGTCGTGGGTCATGTGAGACCAAAGCGATTCGGCGTCAGGCCATTGCGCAAAAGGTGTGGCGGGAAGGGGCACTTGGTTCCCGAGCCAGCGGTCCAAGAACTGGCAAGCCTCAGGCGCCTCGTCCTGGGCTTGGAACAGCGCAAGCCTCAACCCCAAGGCCACCGCTTCGCCGTGCAGCCAAGGATGCGCTGTCGAAGCGAAATGGGCTTCGATTGCGTGGCCGACGGTGTGTCCCAGGTTGAGCTGGGCTCGGGCGCCCCGCTCGTGCAGGTCGGCGTCCACCACAGTCATCTTGGACTGGGCCGACTTCTCGAGTTTCGCGGTCCAAGCCTCGAGGGCCTCAGATGTTGTGTCCCAAGCGGGCCAATCTTCGAGGTGTGCCTGGCCCAAATGGGCGTGGAGCATGGCGTGTTTGGCCACCTCGGCGAGGCCCGCGCGTCGCTCGCGGTCGGGCAAGGTGACGAGCCACCGTGCGTCGAGGTGCACGAATTCCGGAAGGGTGAAGGTGCCGAGTTGGTTCTTGGCCCCGCGCCAATTGATGCCGGTTTTGCCGCCCCACGCCGCGTCGACCATGGCGAGGGTGGTCGTGGGAATGTGCGCCACACGAAGCCCACGCTTCCAAAGAGCGGCGGCCAATCCCACCGCGTCGCTCAGGGCGCCTCCACCGCAAGTCAACACCAAGGACGACCGGGTGAGGCCGTATGCCTGAAACGTGTCGAAGAGGTGCGGCATCGCGTCCCAGCGCTTCAAGGCCTCTCCGCCTTCGAGTTCCAGGACGTCCCAACGGCCAGGGCACGCGCCGTCCAACGCATCGGCGTACTCTGCAAGCACCTCAGGGTCCAGCCCAACCTCGCGCACCCACAACACGCGGTCGGCGTCTGCAGGTAGAAGTTGGGCAAGGGCTTGAGCTTGGGCCATGACACAAAGGTCAGCAAAAGAAGCGGGCCGTGCAGGACTCGGAGTGACCACCCTGTCTTGAACCATGGTTGAGGTCATTGGACTGAGAGTGCGTATTTTATGTGCAAACAGAATCAGATGAAGCACCTAACCACGAATTTCCCCGCCTCATCCCATTCTGGCACGAAGCTGAATAACCTGTTGTCATGAAGCACATTCTCACACTTGCGGCGCTGGTCTTTACAACATCTTGTTTTGGGCAGGTGCCCCAAGGCATCCCAACAAATGACCTCATTTCTTGGCACGGATTTGATGGCAACACCGACGACGCCCACGCCTTCCAGGCGCACTACGATGCGCTTTCGCCTGAATACGTCATGGATCGATTCGGCCTTTTTGATCGATCCATTCGATTTGATGGTGTTGAGGACCAAATGATTGCGCCAGACTTGGGTCAGTACTCTGATTTGACACAACTGACAGTGTCGATGTGGGTCAAGTTTGCTGGATATCCGGATTACGTCTCGGGTGAAGGCGGACATGCCCTGTTTATGAAATCACAGCCTGTTGGTGCCAATGCGGTCATCTCATTCAACGTATTCACCGAGTACGACGAGAATTCGCTCCGATTCGACACGCGCTTTGCGAATGGAACCCAAATCAACCTTCGGTTTGAGCCATTTTCGGAGTCGCTTGAAACAGAGACGTGGCACCATTTGGCATGCCGATTTGACGGAACGAAGAATCAAATCTTCTGGGAAGGCGTCCTCGTCGCTGAGTCAGACACTTACCCTCAGATGTCAATTTTAAACACGTCATACGACATCATGACAAGCACGGCATTTGGCAACATCGATCGTTGGCAGGGCAGTTTGGATGATTTGGGCACTTGGTCACGCGCGCTTTCCATGGCGGAAATTCAGGCGTTGTATTCGTGGGCACCGCCCTCGGGTTGCATGAACCCTGAGGCATGCAACTTCAAGCCCGATGCAGTCATCGATGACGGCACTTGCGCATCCTGTGAAGCCCTCGCTACGGCATGTGGAGAGGGAACAATTTGGGACGCAGTCACCAGCACTTGCCTCGTTGCGAACGTCTCTGACACTGACTTTGATGGCTGCGTAGGTATCAACGACTTCTTAGTGCACCTCTCCAACTTCGGAAGTGGATGTAGTCCTGAGCCAGCTTGGGCTTGCGGTGATCCGCTGGAGTATCAAGGCTACGATTACGAGACGGTGCAGATCGGGGAGCAGTGCTGGTTTGCGGAGAACGCGAGGCACTTGACGTTTGTAAGTCCATCGAATTTGGGATGGGAAGACGACGGAGGTGCCCATGCCTACGTTGCAGGCTACGAAGAAACTTCTGTTGAGGAAGCGAAGATGGAAGATGATTACGCGACGTTTGGGGCGCTTTACAATTTCGCAGCGGTGGAAGAATTGGTGATGTGTCCGCAAGGTTGGCATGTGCCTTCTGTGATGGAATGGAATGTTCTTGAGGCCTTCGCAGGCCCGGCCGCTGCGAACAAGTTGAAAGCAGCACCTCCAGTTTGGGCGATACGAATGAATTGGGATTCAACGCCATTCGAGTGCCTGTGCGCATCAGCAGTGGTTCATTCGGTGCCTTCAACGTCAAGGCAGATTTTTGGACATCGACGCCATCAGAGACTTCAGAAAACAACGCCTGGGGACGCGAGTTGAACACCGGCCAGGAGGAGTTCACCCATGACGAAAATGGAAAGAATGCAGGTCAGCCGGTCCGCTGCCTCAAAGACTCCGAGTAACAACCTGGGAAGAAGTGTGCCGCACATTGTGCCAGTCGCCCCTTTAGGTGAGGCAAGGAACAGCTGTTGCTTTATCTCTAGCCAGCCAAGACCATGGCGCATCTGAACATGTAAAAGCCCCACAACTGCAAACAAAAAACCCCCGCCGAAGCGAGGGTTTGTTGTGGTACTACCGGGATTCGAACCTGGGACACACGGATTTTCAATCCGTTGCTCTACCAACTGAGCTATAGTACCAGTTGGGGAGCGCAAATATAGGCAAGTCGTTTCGAAAAAACATGCGGCTGTGGGCCGCGTTGGCGACCTTTGGTTCATGATTGAAGTGCGCCACCCCCAGGAAACGTTCAGCTCCACCGTTCGCATTGTGTTGCCCAACGACACCAACACGCTGGGCAATTTGATGGGAGGCAACCTCTTGAATTGGATGGACGTGGCGGCGGCCGTGAGCGCCAACCGCCATTGCCGAAGGGTGGTCGTGACGGCGGCGGTGAACAACGTGTCGTTTGACCGACCCATTCGACTCGGCGACGTCGTGATCATCGAAAGCCAAGTCACCCGCGCCTTCAACAGCTCGATGGAAGTCTTCATGGAGGTGTTTGTGGAGAACGCCACCACGGGCGAACGCAGCCGCTGCAACGAGGCGTATTACACGTTTGTGGCCGTCGACCAATTGGGAGGTCCGATTGCGGTGCCTGCCATCAAGCCTGAAATCAAGGCGGAGCAGAACCGCTTCGACGGGGCCCTGCGTCGCCGCCAGTTGCGACTCATTCTTGCGGGCAAGCTCAAGCCGGAAGACGCCACCGAGCTGAAGGCGCTCTTCGACTGACAACCTGCTTCAGAGCAACTTCTCGAGCCAGGTCCGGACCGTCTTGGCATCGACCTGCTGCCCGCACCGTCGCGCGTCGAACGGATCGTCGCTTTTCGTGTGCTTGCACGAGGCGCCATGCTTGCTGCACGGCGCAGAGCTGCCTTCCGGCAGGAACGCGCGACTGTCGGGATTAGGCCTCCAGGGTGCCAAGCCCAGGCTCGGCCGCGTACAACCCCACACGCTGCCCACAGGCACACCCAGGCCAGCACCCAGGTGCATGGTGGCGGTGTCGCCAGTCACCAGAGCCTTGGCCAGGGCCAGCGCGGCGGTGGTGGTTTGCAAGTCGACCTCGCCAGCGAGCAACTGCACTCCAGGGTGGTTGGCCTTGATGGCCTTGGCACGGTCGGCCTCGGTCGGCCCACCGTAGATGACCACAGGCACGTTGCGCTCGGATGCGGTCACGAGGGCTTCATTCACCACAGCCTTGGAGAGATGCTTTCCCGGTTGGGAGGAGCTGAGACTGAGGGCCAGGTGTCCCTCGGGCACGTCGGCCTCTGCTTCGCCAAGTTGAAAGTTGCCCCACGCGTCCGGGCCGCGGGATTCTGAGGAGGGGAGGGCGATCCCGAAGGGCCGAATCACGTCGAAGCACCGGTCTGTGAAGGGACGGACGGGTTCCTTACGCCAACCGCGAAGAAGCATCCACCGGGCGAACGCGGCCTTGTCCACGCGCAGGGTCATGGCGTCGAGCTGCCGGGCCAAGGACCTCGACCGCACATTGCCGTGAAAGTCCAGCAGGTAATCGAAGTGCAGTGCCTTCAGGGCCGGAACGACCTCGGCCGTGCCCCGGTCGATGAGGTGGACGTCGTCCAAGCCTGCAAGGAGTTGGGCCGCGGAGGCCGACCGTCGCAAGCAGATGAGGTCGATGCGTGCTTCGGGACCATAGTGTGCACGCAATGCATGGACGAGGGGTTGCATGAGCACGATGTCTCCGAGCGCACTGAATCGGGCGATCAAAAACCGGGGAGCCGGCGCCTCGTCATGGGCTTGCTGCGTCACGCGTCAAAGGTAGCCCCTCCAACTATCTTCGCAGGCAAGATGAAGTGGATCGACACGCACACCCATTTGTACCAGCCGGCGTTCGACGGCGACCGTCAAGAGGCCATGGCGCGGTGCGCCGAAGCCGGGGTGGACCTGCTGCTCTTGCCCAACATCGACGTGGAGAGCATCCCCCGCGTGCACGACATGATGGCCACTTGGCCGGACCGGTGTCGCGGCATGATGGGCCTGCACCCCTGCCATGTGGGCGAGGGATGGGAGTCAGAGCTGGCCGCCATCGAGGTGGCACTGAACGCACCCGCTGTGGACAGCCCTTGGGTGGCGGTGGGCGAGGTTGGCCTCGACCTCCATTGGGACACCTCGAACCTCGAAGCCCAGCAAGAGGCGCTCCGCATTCAGTTGGGCTGGGCCAAAGACCGTGGCCTGCCCGTGGTGATCCACGTTCGCAAGGCATTCGAAGAGTTGTTCGACGTGCTGGACGAGGCGATGGACGACCGCCTCACAGGCGTGGTGCACTGTTTCACGGGTGGCTTGGACGAGGCAAGGCACATCCTGGATTACCCAGGCTGGATGCTGGGCATCGGTGGGGTCTCAACCTACAAGAACGGGGGGCTCGACAAGGTCCTTCCGCATGTGCCCATGGAGCGAATCATCTTGGAAACGGACAGCCCGTATTTGTCGCCGGTGCCGCACCGCGGGAACCGCAACGAGTCCAGCTACGTGCCTCTCGTGGGGCAGCGGGTGGCCGACCTGACAGGACTGAGCGTGGAGGACGTCGCGCAGCAGACGACGGCGAACGCGGTGAAGTTGTTTGGCCTGCAATCGCACCTGGAAGGATGAGCCAAGAGGTGCAATCCATCCTTGTCATCTACACCGGTGGCACAATCGGCATGACGCGCGACCGGGAGACCGGGGGGTTGGTGCCGCTCGACTTCGACCAAGTCACGAAGCACGTGCCGGAGTTGGACCACGCAGGCATCGAGGTGGAGGCGGTGTCCTTCGACGCGCCGATCGACAGCAGCGATGTGGCGCCCAAGCATTGGCGGACGTTGGCCCAAACCATCGTTCAATGCCACGACCGTTTCGACGGGTTTGTCGTCCTGCACGGCACAGACACCATGGCCTACTCGGCCTCGGCGCTGAGCTTCATGCTCCGCGGCCTTCAAAAGCCCGTCATCTTCACGGGGTCCCAGTTGCCCATTGGTGTGCCGCGCACGGACGGACGTGAGAATTTGCTCAGCGCCTTGATGCTCGCCGCCCACCAAACCGACGGCCGCGCCACCGTCCGCGAGGTGGCCGTCTACTTCGGGAACCAACTGTTCCGAGGCAACCGAACGCACAAGGAAAGCGCCCAAAGCTTGCAAGCCTTGGTCAGCCCCAACCATCCGCCGCTGGTGGAAGCGGGGGTGGAGTTTGTGGTCAACGTGCCCGCGCTGTGGGTTCCAGATCCCGAGTTGCTCCGGCCTGAGGCCAACATGGAGTTCCGTCACGAGGTGGCGTGGGTGTCGCTCTACCCGGGCATGCCATTGGACTTGTTGCGCCAAACCCTCGAGTGGCATGACCTTCGCGGGGTGGTGCTGGCCACCTACGGCAGCGGCAACGCGCCAACTGCCCCGTTGCTCAAGGACCTGCTCAGGGAGGCCAACGACCGCGGCGTGGCGATGGTCAATGTGACCCAGTGCGGGCATGGCGGGGTGCACCCGGAGTTGTATGCCACGAGTCACATGCTGGCGGGCTGTGGCGTGATTCCTGGACACGACATGACCACTGAGGCGGCCTTGA
>CAJWII010000089.1 GCA_913041065.1 uncultured Flavobacteriales bacterium | reverse complement strand
CCTTCTGGGATGCCAGGACCGTCGCACACCCCACACTCGTCAAGCTCGCCGTCGCAAGGCACAATCACCTCACCTCCAGCAAAATCCCAGGACTGCTGGATTTGGTCTGCACCCACGCCCATTGGGAAGATTTGGGCGTTCAACGTGCCTGACAAATCACCAGCGGTGGTGATTTGAGCCACCAACCAACGGCCGTCGGTTGGCAGGGCGTTGGACGCCGTGTTGAGCACGTACCAAGAAGCACCCGTGAGGGTGTTGACGTTCAATTCCGTACCGCCGGCCTGGAAGTAGCCGCTGACAGAAGGGGACAGCGCCGCATCCTGAACCAACGAGGGATCCTCCGCACCAGGGACGTTAGCCGCTGGTCCATCCAATCCAATGGTGGCGTAGCTGTCGTCCGCCAAATCTGGGAAAACAGGCAAAAGCGCAGGGTTGATGCCCGATGCATTCCACGAGCTGTTGAAAGCGTTGTTGTAGATGCCTTCGGGTGTCGAAAACTTCAGGTGGTCTTGGTCGTTGCCAAACACCGCAGACAATTTGTCAGTGGGGTCATTAGCTTCGATGTAGAGGCGGTAAACAGTGCCAGGGGTATCTGGACCTGCTGGATCTGAAGCGTCAATAGACATGCTGTACTGACCCCACGACTGGAGGCCAAACAAGAAAGCGCAACAGCCCAAGACTGCAGCTTTCAAAGATTTGTTGAAGAGGTTCATACGGACAGATTTTCGTTCTCGTGGACGCAATATAACTCTGAATAACCCAAACTTCCTCGACCAACACACACTTTTTTTCGACAAACGCAAAAAAAACATCGTCCTGCAAGATTGTTGCCCCTCATTCGATCGTCGCCTTCTCCCGGGTGAAGACATAAAGCAGGAGATGGGTTTTCTTTTTGGTGTTCAGCTCCGAAGGCCCTGTGTACATGTAGGTGATGTCCAGTTCAGGGTGGAGGGTCTTGAACTTGTCGACTGTGGCTTCCCACGTGTCCTTGTCCGCGAGGAAAGGAAAGTCAAATTTCCAGACGTCCTCAACCACCTCGATGGCTTCGACGGGTGCCGTGCCCAAGTGCATGGTGTCGTGACTGAACGACCGAATGGACCACGTCGCCACCATGGTGAGGGCCACTCCGGTGCCCACAGCCAGGCGCGCTCCCGGCGTGGACATGAGGCTCGGTGCAGCGCCGGCAGGATGTTGAGAAAGCATGCGGAACATTCCCCACGACGCGAGGAGGACCAGCCAGAAGAGGCCGTGCTCCAGGAGTTGGAAGCGGTCGCCGAAGGTTTGGTCTGCGATGGAGAACAGCGCAAACAGCGTCATGGACCCCGACACGGCGCGGAAGAACCACGTGTTGGCGCGGTCCTGGTCTTGACGCACCACGTGCATGGCGGCGATCAGGTAGAGCACGAAGCTCAAGGCCTCGAGTCCGGAGACCCCAGCCAAGGCCACAGTCGCGAAGAGCGGATCCTTCAAACCCAGCGAGGCGAAGAATTTGACAAACAGGGCGAAGAAGTCTTTGCCCACCCAAAACGGGTGGACGTCAGGGACCACCTTGTCGACGACGCTGAGGCCCCAGAACAAGGTCCAGAATCCGACAATGGACGAGCGGAGGAGGCGTGGGGCATTCATGAGGCGGCGTCTTCGGTGGCGATGTAGAAAATCAACGCGTCCGCCTTTTTCAGACGGAGAGGGTTGGGGACGGTGTAGATGTGGTCGATGCGTTCATTGGGATGGGCGTCCTTGAACATGCGTAGGGTTTCCTCAAACACGGTGCTTCCGCCCAGGAAGGGGAACGACACCTTGTACAGATGGTCTCCGACCTCCACGGCATTCAGAGGCGCGGTGCGTCGGCTGAAGTGGTCGGTGTTGTACTTGAAGATGGACCCCGTTGTGGCAGACACCAAGACGACGGCGAGCAGCAAGGTGCCCCAGGTTTGGGCTTGGGTGAGTGGGGCGGGGGCAAGCGCTTCAGAGTTCAGCCAGTGAAAGGCCGCCCACGACATTAGGCTGATGCACCAAAAAAGGGTGTGTTCCAGCAGTTCAAAGCGGTCGCCAAAAAGGTGGTCTCCAATGGAGAAGAAGGTGAACGTGGCCAGGGTGGTGACCGTGCCCGCGAGGAACCACGTGTGCGACGCCGCATCTCGGCGCTTGAGGAAGTGAAGGGTGGCGCCTGCGAAAAAGACCAGCGCGAACACTTCCAACGCCGCCGCAACCACCAAGCCCAGGTCGGCCACCCATGGCGCGGGCAAGCCGGCCGACGCGAAGTACTTCTGGAATTGCGCAAAGCGATCGCGCCCCACCCACAGAAAGTGGGCGCCGCCAACGACTTTGTCGATCACGTTGAAGAACCAAAACAGCGTCCAATACGCCAGAATGCCAAGCCGAATCCAGGGGCCTGTGTGGGCCCCAAACTGAGAAGATGTCATGTCGAAAGGTTGAGCCCAGAAGGTACAGCAAAGCGCGCTGCAGGCTCAGCGGCCCTCGGCCTCGGCCGACACCCCGTTGACGTAGCGCCCCAGGATGTCCACGCTGTCCGCGAGGAATGCGCCGTCGAAGCCTTCAAACACAGCACGCTTTTCGTCTGGCGAGGCTTCGTTCAGGGCCTTCAAAAATGGCACGGACAACGGCGCGTAGCTCCAATGCCAAGCTTCAGGCTGGTACCCAGACCGGCCGGCGTCAGGGGTGTACACTTCCACAAACCCAAAGTCCTCCGCGTGGGTGCGTAGCCACGCCAAGGTCCGTGCCCCTTCGCCTTGTTCAAAGTCCGCAGGATCCAGGCTGTGCATGTCCACGTCCGTGCCCCAGTGGTGTCTGCTGCTCCCCGGCATGGAACTGAACCGCAGGATGTCAAGTGCACGGTCAACTGGCGCCATGCCCATGCGCTGAGCTCCGTTCCACTTTCGGTTCCAAATCGACGCCTGGTGACCAAACGTCCTGGTCGCGCTCAGGGCCGTCAGCGAAATCCCTTCGGCGGCCGCAGCCTCGTGCATGTGCATGAACGCGTCCCGCGCCTCGCGACGCAGAAGCATGCCGTCGCGGCTGCAGAGTTCGGGCGGGATCGGGGCGAAGGCCGAGTCCCGGGCAGGGGAGACCCTGCCCATGAGTTCCCTCAGCGGGGGGATTCTCACGTCCGGGATTGAATCCTCCACCGCCTCGGCGATGTCGCCGCTTGACCTTGGCAGGCTGTCTTCCGACGTCACTCCCTCACCACAGGCCATCAAGGCGCACCATCCAAGGAGAGGAAGGGTGGGCCAACGTTGCATCAGTGGATGCCTTTCTCGGCGAGGTAGCGCTCGGCATCCAGGGCGGCCATGCACCCTGTGCCTGCCGCGGTAACCGCTTGGCGGTAGACTTTGTCCGCGGCGTCTCCGCTGACAAAGACACCTTCCACGTTCGTTTTGCTCGTGCCTGGCTCGGCGTTCACGATGTATCCTTGGTCGTCCAGGGTTATGAAGTCGGCGAAGACGTCGGTGTTGGGCTTGTGTCCAATGGCCACAAAGAACCCGGTTGCGGGAACGGTGTGCTCTTCACCGCTCACGTTGTTGCGGACTTTCACGCCTTCCACAGCTTCGGCGCCGAGCACCTCGACGGTTTCGGTGTTGAAGAGGATCTCGATGTTCTCCATGTTCTTCACGCGGTGCTGCATGGCCTTGGACGCGCGCATCTCGTCGCGGCGCACGAGCATGGTCACCTTGGTGCAGAGCTTGGCGAGGTAGCTGGCTTCTTCGCAGGCGCTGTCGCCGGCCCCAACGATGACCACCTCTTGGTTGCGGTAGAAGAAGCCGTCGCACACCGCGCACGCGCTCACGCCGCCCCCTGCATCGCGCAAACGCAATTCGCTTTCAAGGCCCAGCCACTTGGCCGAGGCGCCGGTGCTGATGATCACGCTGTCGGCATGGAGTTCGGTTTCTTGATTGTCGCCCACCCAAACTTTGTGCACGGGGCCGCTGAAGTCCACTTTGGTCACCCAACCGTAGCGCACGTCGGTGTCGAACCGCTTGGCCTGGTCCTCGAGGTCCTTCATCATTTGAGGCCCGTTGATCCCGGCGGGGTAGCCTGGGAAGTTGTCCACCTCGGTGGTTTCGGTCAGTTGACCGCCAGGTTGTTGGCCCTGGTACAAGACAGGTTTCATGTCCGCGCGGGCGGCATAGATGGCGGCGGTGTAGCCTGCAGGGCCAGAGCCCACGATCAAGCAACGGTGATGTTCAGGAGCACTCATGGTAAGTAGTCGTTCAGAGATTCGTCAAGTTCGTTCCCCAGGGAACAATGGAGACCAAAAATAACCGACGCCCCCTGCCCGCCGTGCACCCAGGGTCACGTCCGAATCCAAAACTTGTCAACGCATGCCACGCTCAAGCGACACGAAGGCGTCCCAAAGCACATCGTCAGGTGGTGGGGCCAGGATGGAGATCGTTTCCCGCTTGACGGGATGGATGAAGTCGATGCGCCTGGCATGCAGGTGGATGGACGCGTTGTCGTTGGTGCGTCGCGCACCGTATTTGACGTCCCCTTTGATGGGGCAACCCAGCTGGGCCATGGTGGCGCGGATTTGGTGGTGCCGCCCTGTTTTTGGGAGCACTTCCACAAACGCGTAGTGGTCCGACTTGCCTTTGAGCTCGTACATCAGCTCGCATTCTTTGCGGTTGTCCGCCGGCTTGTCGTGCGCGAAGCTCTTGTTGAGCTTGTCGTTTTTGGCCAAAAAATTGATCACGTGACCCTCCGTCTTGGGGGGCGCGGGCTTGACCACCGACCAATACGTCTTCTGCATTTCGCGGTGGCGAAACATGGTGCTCAAACGCTTGTGGGCCTTGCTCGTTCGGGCGTACAAAATCACCCCCGAGACGGGCCGGTCCAACCGGTGGACGGTCCCGATGTAAGCCTTGCCTGGCTTGTTGTATTTCTGGGCAACGTACTGGGCGACCACCTCGCACAGGCTGGCTTCGCCCGTCCCGCTGCCCTGGACGACGTCGCCGCTGCGTTTGTTCACGGCCACGATGTGGTTGTCCTCGTACAGCACCTGGAGGTTGTCCTTGGTGCTGTGGACAATTGGGGACTTGGGTTTCTTGACAAACCGGTGGAAGGCCCCATCGTTTCGGCGGCCTTGTGGGGCGTCGCCATGGGCCATCAGTACTGCTCCGATTCGTTCGGGAAGTCCACCGTGCGCACGTCCGTCACGTATTGGCGGATGGCGCTGAACATTTGGTCTCCGAGATCTCCGTACCGGCGCAAGAAGCGAGGGGAGAAGGCCTGGGTGATGCCGAGCATGTCGTGCAAGACGAGGACCTGGCCGTCGCACTCGGCGCCGGCGCCAATCCCGATGGTGGGGCAGTCCACTGCGGCGGTCACGTCGGCGGCGAGTTTCGCGGGGATCTTTTCAAACACGATGCTGAAGCAGCCGATGTCGTTCAACATTTGGGCATCTTCCTTCAGATGTAGGGCCTCTTTTTCCTCCTTGGCGCGCACGGTGTAGGTGCCAAACTTGTAGATGGACTGTGGGGTCAACCCCAAGTGGCCCATCACGGGAATGCCAGCAGACAAGATGCGCTCAATGCTTTCCTTCACCTCACGTCCACCCTCCAGCTTCACCGCATGGGCGCCACTTTCTTTCATGATTCGAATGGCGCTGTTGAGCGCCTCTTTCGAGTTCCCTTGGTAAGTCCCAAAGGGAAGGTCCACCACCACCAACGCACGCTTTGCAGCCCGCACCACGGCTTGGGCATGGTAAATCATTTGGTCCAAGGTGATGGGCAAGGTGGTCTCGTGGCCCGCCATCACGTTGGAGGCGCTGTCGCCCACGAGGATGATGTCCACCCCCGCTTGGTCCACCACGGTGGCCATGGTGTAGTCGTACGCGGTCAGCATGGCGATTTTCTCCCCGCTTTGCTTCATTTCGTGGACCACCTGGGTGGTGATGCGCTTGGCTTCTTTGTGCACAGACATGGTGCGAAGGTAACGCTCAGACCAAACGTCGGAACGTGAAATTCAGGCGGGGTTCGTGCACCCTCGCACGCTTGGGTACGCTGTGTTCGTGCACGTCTTGCAGGTGCTCCATGACCAGCAAGTCGCCGTGTCCCAGTTCGAGGTTCACCACCCCTTTGGTTCGGCGATCTCGGACTTTGAAGGTGCGATGCGCGCCTAGGCTGAGGCTGGCGATGCAGGACGTGTCAATCTCCTTCTCGTTGTCTCGGTGCCATCCCATCGCGTCTTGGCCGTTGCGGTAGCCGTTCACCAAGACGGCGTTGAAGTCGAAGCCCGCGGCCCGGCCCACCTCGGCCGTGAGGTCGGCGATGGCGCCTTCCAACGGCCGTGCGGGCCATTGCACCGAGGCGTAGGCGTACGCCGGGCCCCACCATGCGGTCAGCCGAGGCTCCTTGTGCCACCGCCCGAACACCCGAATGTCGTTCTGCGACCAACCCTGGCCCGCCTTTCCGACCCAGTCCCACCATTTGGCCAAGTCGAGGTGCTCAAACGCCTGAGGTTGAGTCCAACAGGAAGCCTTTTGGCCGTGAAGGTCTTCTTCCAACACGACCCGTCGCGCTTGGGACCAGAGCTCAGCCATGAAGCACCACGAGCCAAATGTAGGCGGCGTAGATCGCCACGTACAGGCCGCCTGCGATCCGGCCAATTTGGCCTTTGCCCAGCCACACCATCGGCGCCAAGATGAGGGCTGCCCCGACCATCCACCAAATGTCGTGGTCCGGCACAACAGGGCTGGCTTCGATGCCTCCGGCGGTCGCCGTGGCGCCAAGCACGAGGAAGATGTTCAGGATGTTGGATCCCACGAGGTTGCCCATGCTCAAGGGGCCGTTGCCCCTCAGCGCCGCAGTCAGGGAGGCGACGATTTCAGGGACACTTGTCCCAAACGCCACGACCGTCACCCCAACCACGTGGGTGCTGATTCCCCAGCTCAAGGCGATGTCTTGGGCCCCCCGGATGAACGCTTCGGACCCGAAATAGAGCCCCACAAAACCGAGGGCCAAGAGGCCAGCCAAGGTGCCGTACGACTTGCCTGCGTCGCCCATGTCCTCCATCATGTCCTCCACCGCGTCTTTGGTTTGTGCAGAATCGGCGTGGTGACGTGCCCGAAGGAGTTGTCCCCCCAAGTACAGCAGAGCTCCAGCAAACAACACCACACCTTCACGTGGAGAAATGACGAGGTCCCACACCGAGGCCAAGAACACCAACGACGCGCCAATCATGACCCACCAGTGCATTTTCAAGTCGGCCCACTTCACGGCCACAGGACTCACGATGGCGGTCAGCCCCAGGGCCAAGCCCAGGTTGGCCACATTCGACCCCAACACGTTGCCGATGGCGATGGAGCCATCCCCAGCCGCCATGGCTTGCAGAGAGGCAAACAATTCAGGTGTGCTGGTGCCAAACGCCACCACGGTCAGTCCCACGAGCAGGGGAGGGATGTTGGCTTTGAGCGCCAAAGCAGAAGCCCCTTGCACCAGAAATTCTCCACCCACAACGAGAAGCACGAGCCCGCCCAAA
>CAJWII010000088.1 GCA_913041065.1 uncultured Flavobacteriales bacterium | reverse complement strand
TGCCGCGGATTTTTTGACGGGGTGGGGAAGCCAATTGGAGGAAGACCGCGTCGTGATGGACACCAAGCACGGCCGCATTGTCGTGGAGCTGTTCAAGGACGTGCCCGTCCACCGGGCCAACTTCCTGTACAAAGTGCACCGGCGGTACTTCGACCCGGCCGAATTCACGCGCGTTGTGCCGGACTTCGTGGTGCAGGGCGGCAACAGCGAGGAGGAGCGGCCCCAGCAGTTGCGGTTTTTGATTGGCCAGCACACGTTGCCGGCTGAATTTGACGTCGAGCACATCCACACCCGCGGCGCCTTGGCCATGTCGCGCAGCTACAACGACAACCCGGACAAGCGCTCTTCGGGCTACGATTTCTACATCGTCACCGGCCGAAAGATTGGACCGCAGGAATTGGGCAAGGTGCAGCATGACCGCGGCGTGACGTACACGACAGCCCAAGCCCAGGCCTACGCCAAAGAGGGTGGGGCGCCACACTTGGACGGGGAGCACACCGTGTTCGGTCGCGTGGTGGAAGGCATGGAGGTCGTCGACAAGCTGGCTGCCACCCCAAGGGACGAGAGCGATTGGCCGTTGACGAGGTTGGAGGTGCGGATGGAATGGGCTGGCGATTCTTTCCGAAATTGAACCCATGATGGAACAGGCGACGATTGGAATGCGGCAGGTCTTGTTGGCCCTGGTGACATGGGGATGGGCTGCGAATGCCCAAGCCCAAATGACCGTGTACAGCGACGAGGAAGACTACACGTACGAGTCTCGGGAGGGGGTGGAGTTTGGGCTCAACATCGGGGTGTACAGAGGCTATCCACTGGCGGCGTATTTCTACGACGGCTCCGGCTTGAACGAGCTCGGGTCGTCCAACGTGAACGCCCAAGTGTGGAGCATCGACGACCGCCTGCGCCAACTTCAATCCCAGCAGCAGAACCACCCTGTCTCGGGCATCTTGAACGACTTTCCCAACTGGCAACTCGAAAGCTTGCCGCTGATGCAATACCGGCCGGCGATGTTCTTTGGGCTGAAGACGGCGAAATTCTGGAATCCAGAAACGGCCCTGGTCCTCCACGTGGACGCCATCCAGATGACGGCTGAGGGCGCATGGACATTGAGCACAGGCCTTCTTCCGGATCAAGGCCAAGGCAATTTGGACATCCGCACGTACCCCATCCTGGGCAAAGAGCAGCGGCTGAATGTGGCTCTGGGCTACCGCACGTCGGTGTACTTGGCCGAGGGCGCGTCTTGGGGGCTGGAGCTTGGCGGCATGGCCAACGCGGTGTCGATCGAGGAGAACTACGTGGTGTTGACGCCGGCGGTGGGCAACAGCCGGTACGAAGTCGACCTCCTGACATCGGTGGGCGTAGGGAATGGACAACTCACAGCAGCCAACAATTTGCTCACGCAGTGGGGCGTGGGGTTCTACGGCAGTGCAGGCATCGATTTGGACTTTGAAGAAGGGGGGCACATTGAGCTGAACGCCCGTGTCAGCAGGGACAATTTGATGCTGGGGCTGAACGAGACACGGGGCTGGAACATCGCGGTGTTCGTGACTTGGATGATGCCTTCGGAGTTCGGCAACTTCGCCCGGGCGTCATTCTGAAGACAAGATTCCATTCCGCGGCTTCGAAGCAGGCCGGGGACGTTTTAAATTGTCCCCATGCATATTCCTTTTTACTCCTGCGTTGCGGTGGCGTTGTGCGCCGTGACCTTCTCCGGCTCGGCCCTCGCTCAGTCTGAGGATGCCCCGGTGTACCAATTCAAAACGTTGGCGGATTTGACCGCAACGGATGTGAAGGACCAGTGCCAAACAGGCACATGTTGGAGCTTCTCCACCACGAGCTTCCTCGAATCTGAGGTGGCCCGAATCTCCGGAAAGGTCATTGACCTGAGCGAGATGGCGTCGGTCCGCCACACCTACCCCTTGAAAGCGGAGATGTACCTGCGCCACCACGGGTTGCATCAGTTTGGGCCTGGCAGCCTCTGCCACGACGTGCTGAATGCAGTCGGCGATTACGGGTTGGTGCCTGAAGCGGAGTACACCGGGTTGGACGAGGGCGAGACAGAATTCAACCACGGCGAATTGGATGCGGTGTTGGCCGCAGCCGTGAAAGCCATGAGCGAGCAGCGGGTGCTGTCCGACGATTGGAGTGACGCGGTGGACGGCATTTGCGACGCCTACCTCGGCGAGCTGCCTCGTTCGTTCATCTTCGAAAACAAGCGCTACACCCCAGAGTCGTTCCGTGACATGTTGGGCATCAACGCCAACGACTACGTGTCGATCACCAGCTTCTCCCACCACCCCTTTGGGGCCAGCTTCGCCCTTGAAGTTCCGGACAACTTCTCGCATGGCGAATACCTCAACGTGGCGTTGGATGAAATGCGCCGGATGGTGCGTGGGGCGCTGGAGATGGGCTACACCGTGGCGTGGGACGCCGATGTGAGCGAGAAAGGATTCAGTTTCCGCAACGGCATGGCGCTGTTGCCCTTGGAGGAAGACAAGTCCAAGCTTTGGAAGGAGGTCGTCCGCGAGCAGAAGGTCACCCAGCGCACGCGCCAAATCGGATTTGAGAACCACACCACCACGGACGACCACTTGATGCACATCGTGGGCCTCGCCCAAGACCAAAACGGGGAAGAGTACTTCGTCATCAAGAACAGCTGGGGTCAAGACAACCCCTATGGAGGTCGTCAGTACGTCAGCATGGCGTACTTCGACGCCAAGACCATTGCTGTGACCATGCACCAAGGTGCACTCAAGTTCAAGAAGCGAAAATGACCCCGTTCGACGTTCCATCCAAAGATGTCCAGCGCAGCTGGCGCGCCGATTTGTTCACCCACCTCGATGGATTGGCCTTGTGCGGCGTGGTCCCGGTACTGGTTGAGGGTGGGGTGTTGGATGAAGTTCTCTCTGTGGGAGGGGATGTGGACGACTTGTCGGTGGTGTTTGGCGCCAACGCGGGGTACCTCAATGTGGGCCTTCGCATGTTGTGTTCCCAAGGCATCCTCCAAGCCCACCGTGGCGACGACAAGGTGAACTACATGTCCCGTTCATTGGCGGACGTGGGTGATTGGGTGGCCCAAAAAGACCTGTACACCTATGGCCGAGCGTGGATGGAGCATGCCGTGGGCATGTGGAACGATCCCGAGACTCCACTGTTTGAAGAAGCGCAGGACGCGCTGGCTCAGCTGAAAAATGCAGTGGTCTCGTTTCAGGGCCAAGACACACCATGGGCCCGCCGCGTGCGAACCCATTTGGAGGGTGCCTTGGTGGCGCCTTGGCTTGTTGCGCTTGGCACCTTGCATGGGACAGAGCCGTTGACGTATTGGGAAGATGTGGACGCCGCTGTGGCGCAACTTCACCCCTCCAAGCAGAAGGCTTGGCGCGAGGTGGTTGCCGCTTTGGAATGGGACCGTTCGTTGCGCGGGGGATTCTTCCTGCGCAGGGCCTCGGCGTACGGGGTGACCACCTCGTACACCCAAACGTTCTTGTGGGCCAAGGAGCTTTTGCTTGGCGAAGGCGATCACTTGTGGCGTACGGAACCTGGCGAGGCGGAAATTCACGTGGACCGCACCCTGAACGTGTGGGGCTCTGGAGGCGCGCACAAGGCGTATTTCACCCACCTGGACAACGTGGTGAAAGAGGTGTTCAACAAGCCGTTGGACCAGCAGCCTTTGGGCTTGTGCGACATGGGGTGTGGCAACGGGGCGCTGTTGTTGCACTTGCGGCAGGTGATTGCGACCGAAACGTTGCGCGGCAAGCATTTGGACGAGCACCCCTTGATGCTGGTCGGGGCCGACTTCAACCAGGAAGCCCTGGTGGCCACGGCCGACCACTTCATGCAAAAAGGGGTTGAGGGACATTTCATTTGGGGCGACATCGGCGACCCCGATCAGCTCGCGATCGACCTCTATGAGAAGCATGGCATTCGCTTGTCGGAGCTCATGAGCGTGCGCTCGTTTCTCGACCACAACCGGGTCTACAACGAACCTGTCTTGGAGCGTCCAGACCACCCGACGTCGACGGGGGCGTATGCCTTCCGAGGCAAGCGTCTCAAGCTGCGCAACGTGGAGCAGAGCCTGAAGGAGCATTTGATGAAGTGGTCTCCCTATGTGGCAGAGCATGGGCTGCTCGTCATCGAGTTGCACACGGTGGCACCGGAATACGCCGAGCAATTGCAGGGCAAACTCCCAGCCACCGCCTACGACGCGACCCACGGATTCAGCGACCAGTACATCCTCGAAATCCCGGTCTACGACGCCATGGCGGAGGAGGCAGGGCTGCGTTCGGATGCGGCCGTGGGAAGAAATTTCCCTTCCAAAGGTGCAGCCACTGTGAGCCTGCGCTATTTCCGGGCTTGACCGCCAATCGCATTTTCTTGAAGCGGGGCTTGGTCAACAAAAAAGCCTGCCTATCTTTGCCCCCCGAATGGCCGCGAGGTCAGGAAGGAAGGGCCCTGTAGCTCAACTGGATAGAGCATCGCACTACGGATGCGAAGGTTTGGGGTTCGAATCCCTACAGGGTCACGAAAGAAGCCTGGTTGCTCAAGCAATCGGGCTTTTTTGTGCCCGGCACTTCAATCCAACAACTCCTTCAGAAGCGGGTCGAGTTGGCCTTGGACGTGGGCCATGCCTTCGCAGGACAAGTGGTGGAAATCGAAGAAGGCAGAATTGGGCAAGGGGTCCCAACCCATGTGCAGGTAACGGACGTGGGGGGCTTCAGCTGCGGCATGCATCAGGTTGAGGTAAGCGTCCAGCGAGGCCTGGTTCGCCAGTTCGAGGAAGCTCGGGTGCAGCGGGTTTTCCAAAATGACCAATTGCCAACCCGAAGCTTCCACCAAATCCAGGATGGCGGAGAAGGCCCAGGTAGACAGATGGGCGTCTTGGAACCAGTCGGTGTGCTTCATCCGGTCGGACAAGGGGGCGGCGTAGTCGTCGGCCAAATCGCCGTCGCGGCACACCCAGCCCATCATGTGACGCACGGACTCCAATTGTGCGCTGTGCAGCAAGAGTTGCCACTTCAAACGCCAAGGCCACTCGGCCCGGAAAAAGTCCCCCAACCCGAGCAGCGGTCCAGCCTTGCCCAAGACCGACTGGTGCCAGCCGTCAGGTTGGATGGCGCCAGACATTCGGTCTTCTGCCAAGGGGCCAAACTTCATGGGCCACAAGGTGAGCACCACCACGTCCACTTGGCTGTCCGGGCCTTGGGCGTCGGCCAGCGCGCGCATCCGGAGCCACGTGCTGACCAGGTCTTGGGCTTGTCGGTTGAACCGAGGCACCCCGCGCAGCGGCACGTCGTTGCCATGGCTGTCTCCAAAGACCACGACACGGGATTCGTGGGCGGCTTGAAATTCACGTTGGGTGAATCCCTGCAGCGCACCCCGGAGCAAAATGAAGCCGAGGGCCAACAGGGCCACGGTGCACAACGGGCGCAGGATCAATGCACGCATCAGAAGGCGAAGTAGATGAATTCTTGCGCCGCATGACGCGTTCCAAACACGAGGGCCAGCAAGAGCATCAAGGCTTCGAGCCAAGTCCCGCGCCACACCCCGCGCCACATCCAGCGCACGCCTTTCCTGAATTGAACCCACTCGGCGACCAAGAAACCCGCAAGGGCCAGGTGGAAGACGAGCTGTTCACGGAGGACCCAGCCGAAGGGCATGCCTTTGGGGGCCTGTTCCCAGAATTTCATCGTGGTCGACCAAGAGGGGTGGTCGCCGCCGGGGATCCAGCCGGACGCCATTCGGGACAAGACGTCGCAGGCATGGTCGAAGTTGTTGGCGCGGAAAAAGACCCAAGCCAAACACACCATGGTGAATGTCCACAGTGCTGCGGGCAACTGGCTCCAATGCCAAGCGCGCTCAGGCTGCCGGTTGCGATCCAAAAGGAAAAGCGGCACGAAGCACGCTGCGTGGATGCCGCCCCAGGTCACGAATTTCCAATCGGCGCCGTGCCACAGGCCACTGACCAAAAACACCACAATGACATTGAGCAAGGACCGACCACGTCCCATGCGCGACCCGCCGAGGGGGATGTACAGGTAATCGCGGAACCAGGTGTTGAGGGAGACGTGCCAGCGCCTCCAGAACTCGCCCAGGTCGCGGGAGAAGTAGGGAAACCTGAAGTTGGACCGCAAACGAATGCTAAAGAGCCTCGCCGTGCCAATGGCGATGTCGGAGTACCCGCTGAAGTCGCCGTAGATCTGGAGCGCGAAGGCCACCACCCCGAGCACCATGACGGGGCCTGCGACGGCGTCGTTCCCGAAGGCCGCGTTTGCATACATCGCCGCGGAATCGGCGATGACCACCTTC
The DNA here is from genome assembly GCA_913041065.1 of uncultured Flavobacteriales bacterium. Lineage (GTDB taxonomy): Bacteria > Bacteroidota > Bacteroidia > Flavobacteriales_D > Sanyastnellaceae > UBA11663. The sequence goes on along the minus strand of CAJWII010000088.1, from coordinate 1,191 downwards.
TTGAACACGCCCCAACAGATCAAACGCCATCCCACCCTGACCGAGATAGCGTTCAGCTTGCGTTCCTGCAGCATTTGCGGCAGAAGTCGTGTGGCGCGTTCAATGGGGCCGGCAACAAGCTGCGGAAAGAACGACACGTAGGTGGCGAACGCCACGAAATCCCGACAGGGTGGGATCTGCTTGCTGTAGACGTCGACGGAGTAGCTCAGCGTTTGGAACGTGTAGAAGCTGATGCCCACAGGCAGGATGATCTTCCAAGTCATCGGGTCCATCGTCACGCCCACGGACGCCCAACTTGACACCCACTGGTCCACCAGGAATCCAGCGTACTTGAACCAAACAAGCATGCCCAAGTTGAACGCCAACGACACCGCCAGCCAAGCCCGTTGCCTTGCCTGGGTGGTGGCCTGGCTCAGGCGAATGGCGACGAAATAGTCCACCACGATGGACGCTCCGATGAGGGACAAGAACCGGGCGTCCCACCAGCCATAGAATACTGCACTGGCGGCCAGCAACAGGAGGTTTTGAAGCTTCCACCTGCGCCCCAGGGCCCAGTGCAACAGCAGCACTGTCGGCAGGAAAATCCAGAATGCAGTTGAGATGAAATGCACGGCGCCGCAAGGTTCAAAACAACGCGGGGAAACCCAACGCCGTCTCGTGCGATTTTCAGCGATTTGTCCTCCAAGTTGACGGAGGCTGTCGGACCTTGCACATGCCCAACGAGGAGGGCGTCGTGGCAAGCCTTAAAAACGCTTTTTGTGATAAACATCACGCGCTCCATGTTGTTTTAAATGCGACTCATGCCTCAAAGACCCCTGCCATGAAAAACCTCCTTCGCGTCTTTGCCGTCATGATTGCCATGTTGGTGTCCCTCGTGTTCATCACCGTGAAGACCATCGCCCCGGACTACGGATTTGACCTTGCTGTGGAGGGCGTGGAGTCGGATGTCGAGGTGTTGTTCGACGACATTGGGGTGCCGCACATCTACGCCCAGTCGGAGACGGACGCGATGCATGCGTTGGGCTATGTGCATGCGATGGAGCGGTTGTGGCAAATGGATTTGTTGCGCCGGGCCGGGGCGGGGGAGCTGTCTGCGCTGCTCGGACCAGACATGGTCGAGAACGACAAGTACCTCCGGACATTGGGCATGCGGGAAGCGGCCACCCGCACCGTGGATCAAATAGACGGGCA
>CAJWII010000087.1 GCA_913041065.1 uncultured Flavobacteriales bacterium | reverse complement strand
TGTGCAGGCGTAATGGTCTTCATCTGGAGCGCGTGGATCTCACCCTTGCGGTCCGCGATTCAGGGCGGGTGTTGGCCTGGGACGCGCAATCGCTTGGCGGACCGGTGTTGGACAAGCACAGTACAGGTGGCGTGGGGGACACGGTGTCCCTGATGCTCGCTCCCATGCTGGCGGCGTGCGGCGTGTATGTGCCCATGATTGCAGGTCGCGGTTTGGCCCACACAGGTGGAACCATCGACAAGTTGGAAGCGATTCCGGGTTACCAAACAGGTGTCGACGTGGCGCATTTCCAGAAGGTTGTTCGCGAATGTGGATTTGCGATTGTTCGCCAGACGGACGATTTGGCCCCGGCGGACCGGAGGATGTACGCCACACGCGACGTCACCGCGACCGTGGAGAATTTGGGGTTGATCACCGCGTCCATCGTGTCCAAAAAGTTGGCTGCGGGGTTGGAGCACCTGGTGCTCGATGTCAAATGTGGCAACGGCGCTGTCATGCAGGATCCAGCTGAGGCCAGGGCGCTGGCGGAGAGCATGGTGGCTGTGGGCAACGGGGCAGGGATGAATACGTCGGCGCTGCTGACGGACATGTCTGTGCCTTTGGCTTGGTCTGCAGGAAATGCGGTCGAGGTGCACGAGGCCGTGTCTTACCTCCGCAACGACGGCTCGCGGCACCCACGCTTGGACGAGGTGGTGATGTCCCTTGGCGCCAAGTTGTTGGTGCAAGCTGGCATGCACGCCACGACGGACGACGCCAGGCGGCAGCTGAGGCAAGAGTTGGACAACGGCAGGGCCTTGGAGTTGTTCGCCCAAGGCGTCGCGAACATGGGAGGGGATGTTGCGGTTGCAGAGCGGCCCGAAAAGGTGTTGCCCCGAGCGACGGTGGTGCGTCCCGTACTCGCTCCTCGGGCAGGAATGGTGACTTCGTACGACGTTCGTCAGGTGGGCATGGCTGTCGTGGAGTTGGGCGGGGGCAGGACGCGTCCGGATGCCTCCATTGACCCCTCGGTTGGGTTGACGCAACTCCCGTTGGTGGGGCAGGCGTTGGCGCAAGGCGACCCGTTGGTGACCGTGCATGCTGCCAGCGAGGAAGCTTGGCAGGTCGCCCAACAACGCCTGCTCAGCGCCATGGTGTTCGATGGGGAGGAGCGGTTGCCCGACGTTGTGGTGGGGCATTTGGGGTGAAGCGTGAGGAGTGGCGACCTTTGTCGCCATGGTCAAAGTGAAAATGTTCGATCCGGTGTCCCAGGAGGCGCTGCCTGCCAAGGAGATGCCGCCGCTTGATGCCCACGCGTTCCACGAGGTGGTGGACAGCCGTCGGAGTGTGAGGATTTATGCGGCCGATGGCGTCCCGGAGGAAGTGGTGGATCGCTGCGCGGACGCGGCTCACAAGGCGCCCAACAGCTCCAACCTTCAATGCTGGGAATTGCATCGGGTCTCAAGCGGGGAAAAGAGGAAGGCTTTGGTGGAGGCTTGTTTGGGCCAGCCCGCAGCGTCCACCGCCCCCGAACTGTTTGTGTTCGTGGCCCGTCCTGACCTGTGGAAGCGCAACAACCGTTGGATGATTGAAGAGTTCGACCGTCGTGGAGACACCCCCGATCGGGCGTACCAATACTTCCGGAAGATCACCAAGATTGCATACACCCAAGGCGTGTTTTCCTGGGTCAAGCGCGTGTGGTTTCCGCTGAGGGCGTTGACCAAGCCCACACCCAGGGAGCCCATAGGTTGGGCTGACATGCGCGTGTGGTCCCACAAGAGTACGGCCTTGTCCGCGGCCCATTTCATGCTGGCGATGCGCGCGGAAGGGTACGACACTTGCCCCATGGAGGGCATGGACAGCGTTCGTGTCAAAAGAATCTTGGGCTTGCCGCGACTGAGCGAGGTCTGCATGGTGGTGTCGGCGGGTAAGCGAACGGAGAAAGGGGTTTACGGGCTGCGGTTCCGGTTCGACCGTGACACGTTTTATCACAAGCACTGATTCACTTGAGTTCAAACTAGTCCATTTTGGTTTTTATGAGCCCTTCACGAAAAAATTGAAGTCAATTTAAAGCTGTCCTTGAAGAGGGGCACTTAACCAAACGGTCGTTTGTGGAAGAAGGTCGACCAGCGGTCGGCCTTTTTTTATGCGTTTCCGGCATAGATCGGCCCCATCAAATCCATGCTGATGCGCTTCACAAATCCCTTGTAACCTGTGAGCATCCCTGCGTGGTAGAACTCAGCCACAGCCAGTTCCGACTCTTCCGGGACGAAGTAGGCCCTGGCCGCTTGGACCCAAATGTTCAGAGCGCGGGTCTCCATGGTGTGGAAGCTGTTCCACTCCAATGCATGGAAATACTGTTTGGCCGACGCGAAATCTCCCAGCAACATGGCAAGCCACATCAAGCGAATGTCAAGGATAGCGTCGATGCGTTCGTCTCGACAGTAAAGGTCTTGGGTGGACCTGAAGCGCTCGATGTTTTCTTTGCACACCTGGACAATTTCCAGGTCTTTGGCCAGGGTAGCCCAGTCGGCGAGGTTGAAGGCGAAGTGGCAGCTTTGGTGGCTCCACTGAGGCCAAATTTGCACATCCTCTTGCAGCCCTCGCAAGCAAAGTTTCCTGACCCGCTCTTTTTCCTCCTGGGGCGTGTCCATTTCCGAATGCATGAGCAGTGCGATGCCCAACTGACGGGCTTGGACGAGGGGGTGGTGGGACGGCGACAATTCTTCAAGGCGAGAGAGGTAAGGAACGATTTGCGCCCACGGTTTGCCTCTGGCCACCATGCCTGATGCAATGACGCCCCTCCCGAACAGTTTTTGCTCCCGGGTTTCTGCCATGGCCAAATACTCTTCCATCATGTGGTGCCCAAACGAACTCATGAAGTCAAGTGGGGTGAATTGTTCCACCACAAACCGATGGATGTGTGGCAGCGTCTTGACTTCCCCCCAGAGTTTCATGTTGAAGGTGCCGCGGCGGTACAGCTCAAACCATGAATCCTTGAAGGCGTTGAATTGCTTGGCGTTCAGGCGAAAATGCTCAGGGTCGGCATGGTCTTTCAAGAACCGACGCATCTCATCTTTCATGACCTCGTCCGGTTTGGCCTGAACAGGGTAATGCATGGTTGCACGTGGAGTCAGGGCGGTCCTCGCAGATGGTGCGGAAGCTTTCTCTTGTAGGGCCCAACCGTCGAACGACATGTACCCACAGAACCTCGCCAAGGTGTTCAGCGTCGTTTTGGAGAACTTGCCTTGATTCGCCACCAAGCCAAAGAACCGCCGCAAGGTCGACACCGACACGGGATACCTGTTGTCGAACGTCCTGAGCTGGTCGCTGAGCACCTGGCAGTCCTTGGTGCACGTGATGTCCATGCCGCAAGCGTGTCCTACGTCTTGGGCAAGTCGGTGAATTTGGACTTCGTTGGGGGCCATGTCACTGCAAAGGCCAATCCATGCGTGTCAGTCGCGTGGCACCGGCCAACCACAAGGTACGGCCGTCCGGTGAAAAGCGCGCCACGTAATGGCTGCTGTCCGAATGATGGGCCCAAGAACGGCCTCCGTCCAGGCTTACGTCCAAGCCCTCGAACCCAGTGGCCACCAAGGCCCCAGCTTCGGTGGGGTGATGCACGATGCTCGATCGGTACCCTGGGCCTTGTCCCTCGGAAAGCACTTCCCAGGTCGTGCCGCCATCTGTTGTGGCGGCCAAGTTGCTTTGGTTGTCCTGAGGGACTTCCCAGTTGCCGCCCATGGCCCAACCTTGTCGGGCGTTTCGAAAGGTTGCAGAGAATACGCCTGTCATGCTTGACCCCTGCGTGAAGGGCAAATCGATGGAAGTCCATGATGCGCCAGCATCCAAGGACCTGAGGCAGCGCGAGGTGAGGCCGCCCGTGAAGATCCACATGGTGTCGCCGTGGCAAGCCAGGTTGCCGTTGGACGCGGCAAACGCCGCCTCACCTTCCAATGGGTTGGGAATCGAGTCGCATGGCAGGCGACCCCAATGTGCGCCCCCGTCTTGGGTGGCCAACAGCGTGAAGCAGCCCTCGGTGGCGTCGCCGAACACCAATGCCCGCTGGCTGTCCAGCCAGACCATGGCGTCCAAAAACACCGCGCTGTCGGGGTTGTGGTAGGTCCATTCTGGCACCATGGAAGTCGTCGGACACCTGGCGATCCAAGCAGGCGAAGCAATCCCCACGGCATGCCAATGGTGGCCCGAGTGGCCCGAGGCCCTGAACGAAGGGTGTGTGCTGTCGGGCGCCATCCATTGGGTCATGTCCCAGGTGGCCCCGCCGTCCAAGGTTTGCCCAATCCAACCATTGGAGCCTGCGAAACGAACGTGCTCGGGCCCCATGACGTCCAGGGTTCGAACGGAACAGGGTAGGTCCGTGTGAACCACGCTGGGGGAAGAAGGTTGGCAGCTGGTCCAGGCAAGGATCACCAGGAGAGAAAGTAGGGAGGTTCGCATCGCGGGGGTGTGAAAGACTTCCTGCAAGGTCGTTGAGAAGTTCCAAGTGGATTTGGTCTGTGCGTGCTGGAGATGAAACATCTTGAACTTCATGAGTTTGACTCGCATTCTGATCACGGGGTTGTTTTCCTTGTTCACGGGAGTTGTGTTGGGGCAGTCCAGCCCTGAGGCGGTCTGGTCGGTGGTGACTGTCGAGAAGGGCCAAACGCTGCCGCTGCCAGGCGCCACGGTCAGTTGGTCTTGCGACGGCCAGCTGACTCATGCGTTGACAGACCTGCAGGGCCGTTTCTTGCGCCCGGTTGAGACGGTGGATTGCGCGGAGACCTGCTCGGTGACGGTTCGCTTTGTGGGTTTCGCGTCCCAATCCTTGGATTGCAAGGCACTGCCTGCGGTCGGCAGCATGAACGTGGTGATGGAGCTCAACACGGAGGCCTTGTCCGAGGCGGTGGTCACCGCCAGCATCCGGGGGTCCACTGTGGCTGAGGAAACCGTTCCGATTGCTGTGTTGAAGCCCTATTTGGCCCAAAGTGCGAACACCCTCGACCTCAAGGGACTCGTGGCCAAAACACCAGGCGTGTCCATCTTGGACGGCCAAGTCAGCATCCGTGGGGGAAGCGGGTACAGCTACGGTGTGGGCAGCCGCGTCCAGATGCTGCTCGACGGGCTGCCCTTGCTCAGCGGCGACTTGGGGGAAATTTGGTGGTCATACCTGCCCATGGAACACGTGGGTCAGGTGGAAGTGGTGAAATCCTCGGCTTCGGCGATGTATGGGTCTGGGGCGTCCAACGGGGTCATCCACATGCGGACGGCGTGGCCCGGGGACACCTCAGAAACTCGCGTGTCGGTTTTCAACGGTGTCTACCACGCGCCGGACTCGGCCAACTGGCGTTGGTGGCGCAACAGTTACACGCCCGTGTCGAACGGCATGGACGTGTCGCATCGCCAAGGGTTTGGGAAGGTCGACGTGGTGGCAGGAGGGAGTGTCTTCTCCGACAAGACCTACCTGTCTGTGGGCCATGAACAGCGACTTCGCGGCCACATCAAGGCGCGGTGGAAGCCGTCCTCGACGTGGCAAATCGGTGGGGCAGTTCAAGCTCAATATCAGCAAATGGGGCGGTTCATCTTGTGGGACGACTTCGCCACAAGCGCGTACCTCCCCATGGAAGGCACTTCGAGCGAGGACCGGTGGATCAATTGGCATGCCGACGCGTGGGCATCGTGCACTCCAGAGGACGGAGGCAGCCACCACCTGCAGACAAGGGTGTACCAAACCTCGCGTTACGGCTCCGGCCCCGACCCCTCGATGACCAGCACGCTTTCGATGCTGCAGTATCGTCACGTGCGGGAGTTGGGTGAACACGGCCTGGCCCAGATTGGGACGTTTGCATCGGCCCAGAGCTCCTTTTCCTCGTTGTACCCGGATATTGAGTTGCTGACGTTCAATCCCGCTGTGTTTGCCCAATTGGATTGGGAGCGAGATCTGTGGAAATGCACGGCCGGGGTGAGGGCCGAGGCCAACGAAAATCCAGGATTCTACTCGGAGTCGTCGGGGCCGATGTTCCGGTTTGGGGTGAATCGCGGTTTGGGGGTTCGGACCCGTGTCAGGCTGTCGTACGGCGAGTCCCTTCGCTTCGCATCCATTGCGGAGCGGTACGTCGAGGGCACGCTCACGGATGGCATCAACATTCGGGGCAACCTCGACCTGCAAAACGAATCGGGCAACAACTGGGAATTTGGGTTGGTCCACGAGATCAAATCAGGCGACCAGTCTTGGGTTTTGGACGCCTCGGCGTTTGTGCTCAACTACGACGACATGATCGAGTACACCCTCCAAGCTGAGACGGATTCCATGGGCAGCATCGTGATCGTCGATGGGGTGCCCCAGTTTTTCTTCCAGCCGCTCAACTTGGGCAGGACGAGGATTGCAGGTGTGGAGGGGAGCGTGGCCGGCCAGGGTCGGGTGGGGCGTGTGCCGGTGCGTGTGGTCGCCGGTGGGACGTTCAATTATGCCGGAGACTTGGCCAACGACCCGGCCCAGGACAGCCTGCACATTTTCGTTCAAAACATGGTGCAAAGCATGGGCAGCTCCCGCGACAGCCTTGTGGCTGCGGGTTCCCTCTTGAAGTACCGGAACAAGGGGTCGTTGAAGGTGGATGTCGAGTGGGACATGGGCCCATGGACGGCCGGTGTGGCCTTGAACCATGAGAGCTTCATCGATGCGGTGGATTGGTACTTCGAAGAACTCGTCAGTGGGCTGGTCAATTACCGGGAGCAGTTCACCAACGGGGCACGGCGGTGGGACGCCCGTCTGACCTATACGGCGCCTCGAGGACAGCGGTTCAGCCTGGTGGTGAACAACCTCAACAACGCGGTGCTCAGCAACCGTCCAGGCATCATGGCGCCACCGCGCCACGTCATGCTTCGCTTCGACACGCGGTTCTGAGGACGTCGAGGTGCAACCTTTGTAAGTGGGGTGCAGGTTGTGCGTGCGGTTGCTTATACCTTCACACCACGAACCTTGAATTTTGACACCATGTTTTTGAAGTTAAATCGCGCCTGTTGGGCGCTCACGCTGGCCCTTCTCGGCACAGCCAATGTGAACGCCCAAGGGCACATTCCTGGGGAGTTCATTGTGATGTTCCACGCCCAACAAGACGCGGAGAAATTCGCATCTGTCTACGGATTGGAATGGTCTCAGGCCCTCTCGCCCCGCGCCCACATTCACTTGTTGCGGGTTCAAGGCGAGACCAACTCTGCGCAAGACTGGGCTGTGCTCCGTGAATTGCAAAACGACCCGCGTTTGGAGGCGGCGCAGTTCAACCACAAAGTCCAAAACCGGGAGACCGAGCCCAACGACCCTCAACTCCCCCAGCAGTGGCACCATGTCCAAAGCGGCGACCACGATATCGATTCTGATTTGGCTTGGGACATCACCACAGGAGGCGCAGCGGCGGACGGCTCTCGCATCGTGGTGGCCGTATTGGAGGGCGGCGGATCCAACTACAACCACGTCGATTTGATCGACAACCATTGGGAGAACACCGCAGAAATTCCAGACAACGGCATGG
>CAJWII010000086.1 GCA_913041065.1 uncultured Flavobacteriales bacterium | reverse complement strand
AGCAGCAGCAAGAGAAGCTGAAGAAGCCCGTGCGCAAGCCCGCGCCGAAGACGCGGCCGCACAGGAAGCGGCGCAGCAGGAGATGGCTGCGGACGTGGAGGCGGCTGAAGGCGCGCGCAAGGCCCGGGAACGCGCATGGGAAGAAGAGCAAGCTGTGCGGGAGGCGGAACGTCTTGCACGCCAGCAAGAGGCCAAGTCGCGGGCCCAAGATTGGTCGCAGCGCACCAGCAAGACTGAGGATGAGGCAGAGGCCTACTACCGCCAAGCCCTTCAGTCTGAGCGCCAGGCCGCGGCGGCCGAAGTTCAAGGTCAAAAAGACGAAGTGACGTCCCAAAACGACCGCTGGCGCGCCGAAGCCGATGGCAGGGCCGCCCAAGCTCGACGTCAATCGTCGACGCTGGACAACGGCGTTCGCCAGGTCATTCCGGGCGAGGTCCAGGATGCCTACCCAGGACGCGAGCCTGAGCACCGCCAAGAACGCGCGGCGGTGTTGGAGGAGATTGAAGCGCTGAAGCGTGCGAACAACGCCTTGAAGTTGATGCGTGCGGAAGGTGGACGCAATCGCGGGTTGGACGCCATGCTGGACTTGGACATGCAAGTGGCGGCGTCGCAGGAGCAGGGGCAGGATTTGGCCTTGTCGAGCGAAGACCGAGACATTCCGCAAGGGGTGCAGGAAACCAGCTACGACATTCAGAATGGCCTTGTCATCCAACGCACGGTGCGCATCGGCGACGTGGTGGAGCGGTATCGGAAGGTGGTGACCAAGACGGGGACGTATTACTTCCGCGGGGACAAGAGCATCACCAAAGACCTTTGGGAGATGAACACCAACCTCAGCTACGATTGATTGATGGGCTTGGCTCGACAAGCCATTCTGTACACGCTGGTGCTGCACGTGGTCGTGCTCGGCGCCTTGGTTGCGGTGCCTGTCAGCGAGGGCGTGCCTCCGAGCGAGACCTACGCGGCGGTGGATTTTTTGGATGCCGAGGATGTGGTGGGGCCGGCGCAGTCGTTTGAAGCGTCGTTTCAGGCGAATCTGGCCCAGCAGGTGGCCAACCTCAGGGCCAACGCCCAATCCGAACTCAGCTCCGAGCGACAAAACTCAGCCGAAGACGTATCTCAAACCGAGTTGGAAGCCCAGGTGGAGGCCGAGCTGAGGGCCATGGAGGCCGCGGAGTTCGAGCGCTTGGGCGCCCAAGAAAAAGACTTCGACACCGCTGGCGAGGCAGACGTGAAGCGGCAAGATGTGGGCCAATCCTTCGACGCCTGGGACGCCCAATACGACGGGCTTGTAACGGTGCGGTACAATTTGGAAGGCCGATCTGGCCGGGACTTGGATGTTCCAGGGTACATGTGCGAGGGGGCTTCCATGGTGGAAGTGGACATCGAAGTGTCTGCGTCAGGCGACGTGGTGGATGCGGTCTTGCGCCAAGGCAGCGTGGAGGATTGCTTCGGACAGGCCGCGTTGCGCAGCGCCATGCTCGCCAAATTCAACGCCGCTTCTGGCGCCCCTCGCCGTCAACGAGGAACCCTCACGTACGTCTTCGTGGCGCAGTAAGCACGTAGCCGTCGTCGCATTAGGCGATCAGGCTTGGTCGATGTAGTCCTGCAGGTACTGGAAGTTGGGGGCCAGGGTGCCTTCCAGTGTGGTCTCCGTGGCGTTGGTGAGCATGTGGTCGCGGTCTCCTCCGACGAGCAACGGAATCACGTGGGCCATCATTTCCTTTCCAAACCCATGGCTCGCGTCTCGCGGCAATTCACATGGGAGGTTGTCCACCGCCATGACGGTGACGCTGTTGGGATCGTTGAAGGCGCACTCTGACTCGGTGGTAGGGTTGTACCCGTACAGTGGGTCAGCGATCGTGCTGGGGCGCAAAGTGCACGCCACAGGTCCGTCGATGTCGCAGCTGATGTCGGCCACCACCTTGACGGCCCAATCCTCGCCTTTCATGTCGCCTCGCGTGAACAGGAACGGCGACCCTTCAGCCCAGTAGTGCCCGGCGATGTACATGTCGGCCACGCGGGCGTAGGGGGCGAAGGTGCTCTTATATCCGGTTGGGTCGGACATGAAGTCGTCCATGGAGAAGGCTCCGCCGTCGTTGCGCGCGTTGTAATCCTCGACGTCCAGTCGGGTGAACACGGCCTCGTGAAAGTCCTCGTTCAAGAAGGCGTTGGCATGCACTTCACGCAACCCTAGGGCCGTCAGCAATTCGTGGGCACCCATGCCCACGCGGCCACCTCCAGTGAGGACGACTTTCATGTTGGAGGGCAGCTCTGCGGATTTGGCCTGGGCCACCATGTCCTTCATGTCGTTGCAGTCGATGGCGCGAGGCAGGGCGAATGAGCCGTGACGCAGGCCCCACGCACGGATGCCGTTGTAAGCCCCCACAATACCAGCCCAACGCCCGAATCCAATGACGCGACGTCCGTTGGCGCGCTTGATCAGCTCGTAGTCAATGAGCTTGACGCGCTTTTCGACGATGGCCTTGAGGAGTTGGGCGTTGTAAGGCTGGAGCTTGTAGGTGTGGCTGAAGAAGAGGTAAGTGGTGTCCTTGATCAATTCGTCGGTGGGCACCTCTTTCACGCCAAGCAGCACGTCGCACCCTTCTCCCTGAAGGGAGTTGACCACGTCAATGCCGGCCTCGCGGTATTCCTCGTCCGCGATTCGACGCACGTCGCTGGACTCCACCACGAGCTCCACCTCGGGGTAGAGTCCCTTCAATTCAGCGCATTGGTCAGGGGTCAAGGGCACGCGTTGGTCTGGCGGCACTTTGCCTTCGCGGACGATTCCAATCTTCATGACTCAAATGTACCGCAGGAGGGCCTCAGCGCGCGAGCATCAAGGTGCCTCTCTCGATGTGCGGATAGTCGATTTGGTCGAGGTAGGTCACTTCCCACAGGTAGATGCCGTCTGGGGCAAAATGGGTTCCGCTTTGGGATTGCCCCAACCAGGGTTCTTCCGCCTTTTGGCTGGACCACACGAGTTCGCCCCATCGGTTCCAAATGCGAGCTTGGTAGCGCGACACGCCGCGGGCCACAGGCAGCCAGACGTCGTTCAATCCATCTCCATCAGGTGTGAAGGCTGTGGGGGCGTAGAAAAGGGTGCCGTTGACCACGACTTCCCCGATGGCTGTGGACACGCAACCTTCAGGGCTGACCACAGTCTGAATCAATTGGAAGGTGCCTCCGTTGTCGAACACGTATTGGCCGTTCGCGGCATTGAGGCTCCCGCCGTCGCTGCTGAAATAAGTCACAGTATTCAAGCTGTCCACCAGAGATTCGAGGGTGACGACGGGGTTGGTGATGTCCACAATTTGGGGCGTGGCCATGAAGCCCACTGGCGGGTTGGGGTGCACCACGACCAAACTGTCGACGGAAAAGTCAATGGAAGCCGGACAATTGCCCGTCGACACCGCGGTGACCTCAACCCCGTAGGTGCCAGGCGTCTCGAACACATGCACAGGGGCGTCTGCATCGCTGCTTTCTCCGTCGCTGAACGTCCATCCTTGGGCCACCTCGTCGGGGTTGGCTTCGCTGGAGAACAACACCGTCAGCGGCGCGCATCCGCTCGAAGGGTAGGCACTGACGGCGAAGGCCGACAGGTCCGGGGGGGTCTCAATGAACACCGAGTCGGTGACCGTCCCCGCGCATCCGATTTCCTCCAACGTCAAGGTCACCTCGTGCCAGCCACCCGCGTTGAATTGGATGCCGGTGACACCCAAGCCCGAAGCCATCGTGGGGTTGGCGCTTTCAAACGTCCAGCTGTATTCGGCCCCAGCGTACACAGCGCCCCCCGCCAAAAAGTCAAATGCATTGTCGTCCAAACACTGGGACGCTGGAGGGTCGAAGTTGGGCACCGCCTCGTGCACAACAAGGCTGTAATCGGCCGAGCTCAGCAGGCACTCGAGTCCCTCAAAGGTCACTTCCATCAAATACGTCCCCGCGTCGTTGAATTCGGCATCTGGGATGAAAGCTGTGGGGCCGTTCATCGCAAAGCCGTTGGGGCCTGACCATGTGTAGTTGGCCAGCGATTGCGCAAGGGGGTTGTTGGCGAATTGGGGGACTTCGAGCGCCACGTCGTCGCCGAGGCACGTGGTGCCTGTGGGCTCGATGGACACGGGGGGGCACACGCCGGTCTGGACTTCCAGCACAGTGACCTCCTCCACAGGACAGCCGTTCTCGTCGACCAAAGCGCTGGCGCCGTCGTTCGTTTGGTCGTTGCCTGAGATGTTGCCTGCGCCGTAGATGTCGGCTTCTGCGGTGAGCGTCCCGTCGCATTGCAACAGCATGCAGTCGTCGGTCAGCGCGACCTTGTACTTGTAGGCGACGCTGTCCATCCCCAGCGGGTCGTTGTCCAGTTGCCCGCCTTGGATCCCATTGGCACCGGACCCCATGCGGACGCGCACCATTTGGTCTGCTTCGATGAATTCGCCCGGGTCGTCTCCGACAGCGTCAGTCATGTCCACCACGGCGTTGGGGGTCACCCACTCCAGGCTGCCTTCCACAAAGGACGTGCGGATGTCCAGGGTGGTGGTGGCGTAGACGTCCACTGCGGCGTCGCTTCCAAGATTCTTGCCCACGACGGTGTACTCCAAAATGTCGCCAGGTTCTGCCACACCGCCATTGAGGTCTTCGATGTACACGGTGGCCCTCAAGTCGGGCTCGTACACGTCGATGACGGAGGTGATGACCTGCACAGTGATGGATTCGCCTCCCGTGGTCACCCTGATCTCTGCCTCGGTGGCGTTGTTGGGCAAGAAGTCGTAGCCGCTGTTGTCGGGGACAAACACGCTGGCGTCGTGTCCCAAGGTGTTGTTGAAGGCTGGCATGCGCCAGGGCGTCATCGCGCCGTTGTTGGAGTGGGTGCTGTTGAACGCGTTGGATTCGTCGTGGGTGGCGTCCGAGATGTATTCAAAGCCGCTGCCGCCGTTGAACCCAAGACGATCGCCGCTTTCTCCACGGTCGCCGTCGTAGGCCACCACGCCGAGCTCCAGGTCGACAGGGCCAAGGGGAGGGGTCAGGAAGCCTGAAATGGGCACGTCGACCGTGGAGTTGTTTCCGCCGCCGCCCATGGTGATCATGGCCAGGCCGTCGAACACCGTCAAGTTGCGCATGGATTCCAATGCATCCTCGTACACCACGACCAACACCCAGCCGCCCCACGACCCGTAGTCTTGGGTGGCCACGACGTTGGCGACAGTGTAACGCGCGTTGACGGGGTTGTTTTCCACCCAGGCTGTCACGTCGGCGAAGCAGCAATAGTTGTCGACCCCAGAGGCGTCGAACTCCCATTCCTGATCAGCAAGGACGTCGAGGTAGGGCTCGTTGTCGCTGGCTTTGATTTTCACTTGGTCGCGCAGGTTTTCGTTGGGCACGCTGCCGTTGCCCAACCGACCTGCCCAGTACAACCCTGCCCAGCTCACCTCGGCGCACACGCCCAGGGCCAAGCTGTCGGACGACGCGCACCACGTGTCGGGGTCGTTGTCCCCGTTGTAGTAATGCATGTCGTGGCTGTTGTTGTTGTCGGCAGGCCATCCAAAAGGCGTCGCGCTTTGGGCCGACACGCAAGACGAGCCTGTGCCGCAAAACATGGTGGTGTTGGCCAAAAACTGAATCCCCCCGTTCTGTTGGGCTTGGAAGCGGATGTCGAAGTCGTCCACCACCTGAGCATGCCCCAGCGACGTGAGTGCCGCACAGCCAAGGATCAAGGCACAACGAAGCCAGGACAGACCAAGGCGGATGTTGCGAAGCGCCAACATGTCCCAAAGGTCGGGCAACTGGCATGCCGGGATGGGAAACGGATGTACTTTCGTTGCTCGCCCTTTGGTGGGCGGTTCTTTGACAAATGGGGCCGATTTTGGATTTGACAGCAAGATGACCAGATCGGGGAAGCATGTCGAGCCTTTGGAGATGTGGCTCGTGAATCTCAAATCTCCAGTCAGAAATGACAACACTTCCTACGCGCTCGCGGCCTAATCGACCAAGTCGGTTTGCCTAATTCCAGTCATTAAATGGCGGAACGAGCTGTCCAGTGGCGACGTACGGACCCTTTCGTCGTCACAATGGGCATCAGGTAAATGGGACTAGCTAACGGTGGGTCCGACACCCGGCGCGAATTTTACTGGACTACGCTGTGTGGTGGGCTGCTCGTGGTCAGCCCTCAGCCGACAATCAATCGCGAGATAAACATGTAGAAACTTCGATGTGGCCTTGTTTGGACGGGAGTTCGACTCTCCCCGGCTCCACAAGTAAAGTGGACTCGGCTTTAACTTCGGATTCAAAGGACAAGTGACGATGACGGCACGCATTAATCAACTGGACGTCATGAGGGGCTTTGCGCTGTTGGGCATCCTCATCATGAACATCATCAGCTTTGGCCTGCCTGCGCCCCATTACTTCAATCCTTACGTGGAAGGGCCTTTGCACGGTTGGAATCGAGGGGCATTGGTGTTTTCAGAGCTTTTTGCCAATGAGAAATTCATGGGCCTCTTTTCTCTGCTTTTTGGAGCGAGTGTGGTCTTGTTCACAGACAAGGTGGAGGAGAAAGGTCGCTCTGCGTTGGCTTTTCATATGAGGCGTAACGGTTGGCTTTTGGTCTTCGGTTTGCTGCATGCCTACCTCCTTTGGGTTGGGGACATCTTGGTTACCTATGCCCTTTGTTCGGTGTGGTTGTTTTTCGTTCGAAAATGGAGCGCGCGAAGCCTGTTCATCGCTTCGGGTGTGAGCGTGCTTTTGTTGCTCTTGATGGATGCTTTGATGGGGCTATCTGTGCCCTATTGGTCGGCAGAAGACTTGACTGAATTCGCGGCGTTTTGGATGCCTGGCAGTACGACCATTGCCGAAGAGGTTGCGACCATGCGAGGTTCTTGGTCGGACCAAATGACAATCCGTGTACCTGGTGCGTTGGCGATGCAAATGGAATACCTCCCGATGTTGGCTCTGCGTGCGACTGCGATGATGTTGCTGGGCATGGGGCTCTACAAAGCAGGGGTGTTGAATGGCAGCAGAGGCCAACGGTGGAATGGTGGACTTGCGATCATTGGCATGGCAATGGGCCTGGCCATTACGGGGTGGGGTTTTCATTTCAGTGAAACCCGCGAGTGGTCGATGAACGTGTTTTTCAATGGTGGCCTCTTCAGGAGTTTGGGGATGGTGTTCCTTGTGATGGGTTATGTGGGTGGCATACTGTGGCTTTGCGGAGGCGTGAAAAGGGATTGGCTAGAGCGTTGGCTCGCTCCGCTGGGCAGAATGGCGTTGACCAATTATCTCGCACAAACCGTCATCTGTACCACCTTGATGTACGGTCACGGTTTTGGGATGTTTGGTTCTTTAGGTCGCGCGCAGTTGTGGCTTCTTGTCCTTCCCATATGGGTCGTGCAGATCATCGCGTCGAAATGGTGGATGGCTCGCTTCGCTTTCGGACCCATCGAATGGGCTTGGCGATCCCTAACCCATTGGCGCATTCAGCCAATGTCGGTGCGAAGCAAGTAGGTCGGAAGGCCGTCAGTCTGCATCCCGAATGCTTCGGCTACCAGATCAAATCGGGGTTGAGGGTGTTCGGCTTCTGTCTTGCTGGGTCCACA
>CAJWII010000085.1 GCA_913041065.1 uncultured Flavobacteriales bacterium | reverse complement strand
CAGGTTTGACAATGGCGGGAACGCCCGCCAGCCAATTGACCGCCACCTTTTCCAACATGCCCCACACGGGGAAATTGAACGCGTTGATGTGAACGGCCACCCCTCGCTTGGGAACGAGAATGTGGTGGCCGCCAAACGTGCCCTCCTTGCTGAGTGGCACAAACTCTCCATCGGTGGCGAACGGGGTGTCCGGCAATCGCCTTCTCAAGCTGGCGTTGGCAAACAAGTTTCCGATGCCTCCCTCGATGTCAATCCAGGCGTCGACCTTGGTAGCCCCAGTGGCCCAGCTTAACGCATAGAAATGATCTTTCATGCCATGCAGGTGAAGCGCAAGTCGTTTCAACATTCGGCCGCGTTCTTGGAACGTCATGTTGCGGAGGGCCGCTCCGCCCACTTCGCGTGCATACTTGTAGGCCGACTCAAAGTCAACGCCGTCGGAGGACGCGATGCCGACCACATCCCCGGTTACCGCGTGATGAAGCTCTGTGCCTTGACCAAGACCCTCCACCCAACGGTTCTCGACCAAATTCTGTATCTTGTTCATGTGAAGAGGTTGTGCAACGAAGGTACGGATTCGCTTGTCCGTGTGTGGCATGATTCCGACGGGCGTGGGCGTCTATTGGTCGGCTTTCGACGAGCCTGTTATGTAACAGGTTTAAGTTTGCTGCCCGATGAATCAAATGGAAGCTTCGATGAATTCACAATAATTTTCGGCCAAACTTTTTGGAGAAATCAAAATGCTTTCTCTATCTTTATCGCGTAGTCCAGTTTCACTGCACACTTTACTTAGCATCAGAACAAACAACAAATCCATTCTTATGAAGAACCTTTTCGCAATGACCGCGGCCTTGATGATGGGCTTCGGAGCCACTGCCAGCAACGTTGAGCTGGTCGTGGAAGCCGTTGACAACAATGGCACCGTTCCTGGCAACACATACCGTGTTTACGCGGTGTTGCCTTCTGCCCAACACTCTTTGCACGCTGTATTCGCTGCGGAGGATCACGTGTTGAACGTGGCCACCACGGGCTCTTTCTTCCAGCACCAGTATGGCAGCTACTCTTCTCTTGACATCAACGAGAGCATCGTGGCCATGGAGCCAGGCTTGGCTTTTGACAGCTGGGTGACTGTGGGAGCGAAGAACAGTGAAGACAACAACTTGTGGACCATCGGAGTGGACTACAACAACTTCCTCGCTGGTCAAGAATTGACCGTAACTGACGGCGCTTGGTTCGTGGTTCCTACAGACGTGCAGGCAGCTGCAGCAGTGGGCAACAAGGTGTTGTTGATGCAATTGACCACCGACGGCACTGCCACTGGTGTGTTGAACTTGCAGGGACGCGACGGTGAAGGTGGCACTTGGCGCTTGCACGACTTGACGTTCTCTACAGACGACGCCAAGGTGTTCGGTTGCACCGATGCAACTGCGGCCAACTACAACGTTGACGCCACTTACAATGACGGCTCTTGCGAGGGTGAAGCTACTACTGGCTTGACTGGCATTACCAACGATACCGAGTGGAGCATCTTCCCCAACCCTGTGTTCGAAAGCACGTTCAGTGTGAAGTTTGACCAGGAGTTGATCTTGGGTGAGGAGAACATGGTGATCGAAGCCACTGACTTGAACGGAAAGGTGGTGTTGAGCCACGAGTTCACTCAGGGCGACGTCGTCGGAGGCAACCGCATCTTGGTGAAGCACAACCTCGCTGCTGGCACCTACAACTTGGCTGCCATGCACGCTGACTTCTCTTCTGCCCAGACTTTCGTGGTCACACGCTAAGAGACGCTACAAATCGATTTAAAAAGGGAGGCTTAGGCCTTCCTTTTTTTGTGCCCTGACATGAGTCCATGTCATCGCCAAGATATCTTTGGTCCATGCAAAGCATCTTCCACATTCATCGTGCGGGCCTGTTGTCTTTGACGCAGTGTCTGCTTGTTCTGATTTCTTGGGGTCAAGCTGGTCAAAAAGCTTTGCTCACAGGGCCCATGGTGGGACATGTGAGCATGCGGTCTGCCCAGCTGTGGGTTCAAGCGGTGGGCCCATCTGAAGTTGTTGCGGAATACATGGCCATGGGGGAAAACCAAGGCCAAGCTTGGTCTGCCACGTCGCCCGTGCGGACCGATGCGAGGTCAGGGCATACCGCCCACATCACCCTCGCCAATTTGGAGCCAGGCACGGCGTACCGCGTCAAGTTCAAGTTGAATGGAAAGGCCATCGATCATGTCCTGGAAGTTTCGACCCAGGTGTTGTGGGATTACCGCATGGACCCTCCGGCATTTTCATTTGTGACGGGCAGCTGCGCATACATCAACGAGCCGAAATACGACCGTCCAGGCACACCTTATGGTGGGGGGTATGAGATTTTCGAGAGCATGGCGGACGAACAACCCGACATGATGCTCTGGCTCGGCGACAACATTTACCTGCGCGAGGTGGACTTTCAATCGTACGAGGGGTTCGTGCATCGGTACACCCACGCCAGACAAACACCTGAGATGAAGCGGTTGCTTCAAGTTTGCCCCAATTACGCCATATGGGACGACCACGATTTTGGTCCCAACGACAGCGACGGCAGCTGGGTGCATGCGGATTGGTCGCGCCAGTCTTTTGAGGCCTTTTGGAGCAACCCCAGCTACGGCCTTCCTGAAGCGCCGCGTTGCGTCTCCACGGCGTTCAGGTTCGTGGACATGGAGTTCTTCTTGCTGGACAACCGGACCTACCGAGTCAACCACCAAAACAAGACCAATGCACCTCAAGTGTTGGGGCAGGACCAAATCGACTGGCTCATCCAGGCCCTTCAAAAGTCAAGGGCACCTTACAAGTTTGTGTGTGTGGGTGGGCAGGTGCTCAATGATGCGGCGGTCTACGAGAATGTCAG
This sequence comes from uncultured Flavobacteriales bacterium, assembly GCA_913041065.1. Classification (GTDB taxonomy): domain Bacteria; phylum Bacteroidota; class Bacteroidia; order Flavobacteriales_D; family Sanyastnellaceae; genus UBA11663. The sequence continues at coordinate 4,719 of CAJWII010000085.1, read as the reverse complement.
CCAGTTTCCCAGCGAACGGCACCAGATCTTGAAGCGTTTGGAAGAAGAGGACATCAGGGGTGTGGTTTTCTTGTCTGGTGACCGCCACACGACAGAATTGTCGGAATACACCATGGGCAACGGCAGAAAAGTGTACGACTTGACTGTGAGTCCTTTGACCAGTCGCGCAGCTCACGCCGCGGACGAACCGAATTCATTCCGCGTGGACGGGACGTACGTCGAGCAGCGGAATTACGCCAAGTTGTCCTTCGACGGCCCACGCAAGCAGAGAACATGCATGGTGGAGATCAAATCGACGGAAGGGGAGACCCTTTGGTCCAAATCACTCGATTGATGGATTTGCACAGCCGTACGGACTACGACAAGGGGACGCTGGACATCGCAGAACTTGGCAACGACCCCTGGGCCACGTTGGAGTCCTGGGTGCAGCAAGCAGTCGACGCGGGCATTCAAGATCCGACCGCGTTTCATTTGACCACCCTGGACCAGGATGGCTTTCCTCATGGGCGCTTGGTCTTGCTTCGAGATACCCGCCAAGGCGAGCTTGTGTTCTACACCAATTACCGAAGCGAGAAGGGGCAGGATTTGCTGGCCAACCCGAAAGCTGGTGCCACGTTTTTTTGGCCTCACGCAGACCGTCAAATTCGGATCCGCGGCACAGTGACGAAAGTTGCTGCCGCGGAATCCGACGCCTATTTTGCGTCAAGGCCCGTGGCCAGCAGGTTGGGCGCTTGGGCTTCTGACCAGAGTCAGGTTGTGGAATCTCGTGACGCGTTGGATGCCCAATTCCAAAAAGTCAAGGCCAAGTTTTCAGATGGTGTGGTTCCCAGGCCGGAACATTGGGGTGGATTCGCCTTGCGACCCTCGGTTCTTGAATTTTGGCAGGGGCGCCCAAGCCGACTTCACGACAGGGTCAAGTGCATTCGCACCAACTCAGGCTGGGACCTTGTGAGGCTTCAGCCCTGAATCAGTCGTCAATTCTCAAGACCAGCCCCTTGAGGTAGCTTCCTTCGGGGTGGAACACATTGACGGGGTGGTCGGGCGGTTGGTGCAGCCGGTGCAGGATGCGCACAGTGCGTCCCGCCTGAATGGCCGCAGCGACAATGGTGTTCGCAAAGAGGGCGTCGTCCACGGCCTGGCTGCATGAAAACGTGAACAGCAAGCTCCCCGATTTCATCATGCCCAATGCCCGCAAGTTGATGCGCTTGTATCCTTGGACGGCTGCATGTCTCGCCGACGCTCTCTTGGCAAAAGCCGGTGGATCGAGCACCACGATGTCGTACTCCGACAAATTCTCCGTTTTCAGGTATTCCATGGCATCTGCTTGGATGCTCTTGTGTTTGGAAACGTCCATGCCGTTGAGGCGGATATTTTCCTCACACACCTCCAACGCACGGGCTGAGCTGTCCAGGCTGTGGACCTCGCTTGCGCCAGCTGACAGCGCAGAAATGCTGAATCCGCCTGTGTAGCTGAACACGTTCAACACTTTTTTTCCCTTTGACAAGGACCCAAGCAACGCACGGTTCTCTCGCTGGTCCAAGAAAAAGCCCGTTTTCTGGCCTTTCTCCCAGTCAATGACGTATTGGTTGCCGTATTCCAAAGCCTTGTGGTTGGCGGGTGCTTTGCCCCACACCCAGCCGTCTTCAGAAGTCACGCCGCCGTTTTTGGCGAGCGTCTTGGCGCTCTTGTCGTACACGCCGACCATCACGTCGCCCAAAGCCAATCTGAACCCTTCTACCAGGTCATCCAAGTTCCGATGCATGCCAGGCGTGTGGCATTGCAACACCAACACGGAGCCGTACAGATCTGCAATTAGCCCTGGCATGCCATCGCCCTCCGCATGAATCAAGCGACAGGTGTTCTGGCCCTCTTGTCCGAACAAGCCCAAGTCCTTGCGCACTCGGACCGCATCTGCGATTTGTTGGTGCCACCAGTTGTCGTCCGGGAGTGCATCTTCGAAGGTCAGCATTCGCACGGCTATGCTCGCATCGGGAGAATAATGCCCCCATCCCAAGCACGCGCCTTTGTTGGCAAACACTTGCACCCAGTCCCCAGCTTTCGGTTGCCCTTCGATGCGTTTGATGCCACCGCTGAACACCCAAGGATGGCGCCGGCGGATGCTCTGGTCGCGCTTTGCCTTCAAGGTGACGCGAGGGCTGAGTGGGGAAGTCTCGTTCATGGGCCAAAACTAGGTGTTCTTCCGGCCGGAAGATGGAGGAGTTTCCACCCATTTCAACAACGTTGAATTGGCCTCGAGTGCACCAGCTTTGAGCCAATGTTGGAGGATTCCCCTTGCCAAAACCCGGTGACCCGGACGCATCGCGTGCAGAAGATCAACTCCTGAGACCGGCCCAGGTGCCAACATGGTTTGGAGCGTTCTGCGGAGCGCTTTGCGGTCTGCCATGCAGATGTCGCATTGGCCGCACGGAGCGCCCCCTTGTCCGGAGAAATGAAGGTCGATGCTGGTGGACCGACATTCGGGGCCTTGGACATAGTTGGACATCGCCTCCAGCTTTTGTTCGGCCACCTTCCGGCGTGACCGGTCGACCACGACATGACGAGCGTCTCTCCGAGGTTCGAGCCATTCGATGCGAAGGTCAGAGGGCTTCAACTTCCACTCGACCAGCCCCATGGCATCCAATTGGACCAGACATTCCGCCACGGCGTGTTCGTCGGACGTGGTGGAGATGGTTTTGGCCAGGCTGCCAGGTCGAGCTGAAATGGGTGCACGGGCATGACGCGCAGCCCAAGCGTGAACCGCCGCCTGCAACGGGGACAACGAGGACGTCGTGGACGACAACCATTGCAGTTCTCCTTCCGGATCGCGGTCGTAGGACAGCGATGGCTCACGAAGGGCAATAAGGCCTGCTTTTGCCAGCAGATTCAGCGCTGGACGGTTTGGATTGGTTGGACATGGCGTCAAGGCTTCGGGCTGCTCCCCGATGGCGAGTTGTGCTTTGTTGCACAACTCTTGGTAGCACGCCCGCACCACATCTTTCGATGGAAACTGGCGCTTAATCTGGACCTTGTGGTTGTGGATGTCGTCGGGGCCTGCGTACAAAACGCAATGGGCCTCTTGACCATCTCGGCCGGCACGCCCAGCTTCCTGCGTGTACGCCTCGAGATTGGCAGGTGTCCCTGCGTGAAACACCCAGCGAACATCGGGTTGGTCAATGCCCATACCAAATGCGCTTGTGCAGGCCAGCGCGCGCAACCGCCCTTGGCGCCACTGCTGGTGGCGTTTCGCTCTTGTTTGGGGGCTCAAACCGGCGTGGTAGGCCGCTCCGGGGATGCCCATCTCCATCATCCGAGCTTCCCATTGTTCCGCCTCATGTCGGGTTTGGACGTAGAGCAGTCCTTTTCCTGTCTGTTGCTTCATGTCCCTTAGGATTGAAACGTCCCGATCACCATGGGTGCATACCTCAAAGACCAAATTGGGCCGTCTCATGGACATGATATGAATGACGGGGTTCACAGGCATTTGCGCTTGGATGTCCCTCAGAACCTCATGCGTCGCGGTGGCGGTAAAGGCACCCCAGGCGGCCTTTGGAAAGTGCGATTCCAACTCGCCAATCAGTTGAAAATCTGGTCGGAAGTCGTGCCCCCATTGGGAAATGCAATGTGCCTCGTCCACCACCACCGTCCGGACATCCCAAAACCCATGACGGGCGAGGAACAGGGGGTGTCGAATGCGCTCAGGAGCCATGTACAGAAATTGGGTGTGTCCAAACCTGACATTGTCCAACACGCGGTCTCCGTTGCCTCCCACCCAAGCTTCCGCCCGAATGCCTCGAGACCTGAGTTGGTCGCACTGGTCTTGCATAAGCGCCACCAAGGGGGTGACCACAATGCACAATCCTCCTCGTGTCAGGGCGGGAAGCTGGAAACAGATGCTTTTGCCAGCACCTGTGGGCATCAAGGCGAGCACGTGTTTTCCATGGGCCAAGTCGTGAACGGGTTGCACTTGATGTGGCCGGAGCGCGTCGAATCCCCAATGCGTCTTAAGCAACCTTGAGAGGGCTTGGGATGCGTCCGAGGGAATTTGTGCACTGTCCATGTGGTTGGCGTTGTGGTGTTCCCGATTTTTGGGCCCCAAATCGACAAGACAAAAGTGATGCGCAACATCGTAGCAGGGAACTGGAAGAGCAACAAATTGATGGGCGAGGCCCAGGAGTGGATGGATGGTATGGCCGAATGGTTGGTGAGCCATGATGGGGTGGAAGTCATGGTGGGTGCCCCCGCGCCGTATTTGGCCGCGCTGGCCAGCACTGCACCTGAAGGGTTGCACATCATCGCTCAAAACGTCAGTGCCGAGGGGCACGGTGCGCACACGGGTGAATTCACCGCCGACATGCTCAAGTCATGTGGGGTGGCGGGCGCCATTGTGGGCCACAGCGAGCGTCGGGCGCGGTTTGGTGACACCGACCACAAGGTGAAGGCCAAGGTCCAAGCCCTGGTTGACAAAGGATTGCAGGCGGTGTTTTGTTGTGGCGAAACATTGGAAGAACGTGAAGCGGGACGTCAAGCAGACGTGGTGCATGCCCAATTGAAGGCCGCCGTGTTGGATTTGCCTGCGGAGGCCTTGGATCGCGTGGTGGTGGCGTACGAGCCGGTTTGGGCCATTGGCACTGGAAAAACGGCCACGTCTGCCCAAGCCCAAGACATGCACGCGGCCATTCGGGGGTGGTTGACCGAGTGTTTTGGAGCCGAGAAAGCCGC
>CAJWII010000084.1 GCA_913041065.1 uncultured Flavobacteriales bacterium | reverse complement strand
CTTGTATTCAGCATATCTCCAGGAGATTGAAGACCGAAAGGGCGAAGGCCTCCATGCCAAACCCATCGACGACGCTGCGTTGTTGTCCGAGGTCATTGACCGAATCAAGGACCCCAGCCACCCGGATCGGGAGGCGTCGCTTCATTTCTTCGTGTACAACGTGCTTCCCGGCACAACAAGCGCCGGAGGCGTCAAAGCCCAATTCCTGAAGTCCATCGTGCTCGGAGACGCGGCAGTTGCGGAAATCACCCGCGCTGCGGCGTTTGAGCAGCTCTCGCACATGAAGGGTGGTCCATCTGTGGAGGTGCTGTTGGATTTGGCCTTGGGGGAAGATGAGGACATCGCTGCAGAAGCTGGCGACGTTCTGAAAACGCAGGTGTTCCTGTACGAGGCGGACACCGAGCGCCTTGAAACGGCGCACAAGGCCGGCAATGCCTTGGCCACAAGCATCATCGAGAGCTACGCCCAGGCTGAATTCTTCACCAAGCTGCCCGACGTCGAGGAGACCATCGACGTGGTGACCTACATCGCAGGGGTCGGCGACATCTCCACCGACTTGTTGTCTCCAGGGTCCGACGCGCACTCGCGTTCTGACCGCGAGCTGCACGGCAAGTCCATGTTCGAGCACGACAGGGCGCGTCAGCAAGAATTGTTGGAACTTCAGAAGCAACACCCAGGCAAGCGCGTCATGCTTGTGGCTGAGAAAGGCACCATGGGCGTGGGATCGTCCCGGATGTCCGGGGTGAACAACGTCGCCCTTTGGATCGGCAAGCAGGCCAGCCCGTTCGTGCCTTTCATCAACATCGCCCCAGTGGTGGCCGGCACCAACGGCATCTCCCCTATTTTCTTAACCACCGTGGGTGTGACCGGTGGTATCGGGGTGGACTTGAAAAACTGGGTCAAAAAGACCGACGCCGACGGCAACGTGGTGATGGACGCCGAGGGCGAACCCGTCCTGGAGCAGACCTACGCCGTGGAGACCGGCACCGTGTTGACCATCAACACCAAGACCAAGAAACTCTACAAGGACGGCGAAGAGCTGATCGATATTTCGTCCTCGCTCACGCCGCAGAAAATGGAATTCATGCGGGCAGGCGGGTCGTACGCGATTGTGTTTGGCAAGAAGCTCCAAACCTTCGCCGCGAAAGTGCTCGGCATCGACGTGCCGTCCGTGTTCGCCACGTCCAAGGAAATCAGCCACGAAGGCCAAGGATTCACCGCCGTGGAAAAGATATTCAACAAAAACGCGGTGGGCACTTCTGGGCAGCCACTCCACGCCGGATCGTACGTGCGGGCTGAAGTCAACATTGTCGGCTCCCAGGACACCACAGGCTTGATGACCTCCCAGGAGTTGGAAATGATGGCTGCCACGACCATCTCCCCCATCGTGGACGGGGCCTACCAGTCCGGTTGCCACACGGCGTCGGTTTGGGATTTGAAGGCCCAGGAGAACATCCCACGGTTGATGCGTTTCATGAACGACTTCGGACTCATCACCGGCCGCGACCCGAGGGGAGAGTACCACGCCATGACCGACGTCATCCACAAGGTCTTGAACGACTTGACGGTGGACGACTGGGCCATCATCATCGGCGGCGACTCTCACACGCGCATGTCGAAGGGCGTGGCGTTTGGCGCAGACTCCGGCACGGTGGCGCTGGCGTTGGCCACCGGCGAGGCGTCCATGCCGATTCCAGAATCGGTCAAGGTGACGTTCAAAGGCGAGATGAAGGACCACATGGACTTCCGCGACGTCGTGCACGCCACCCAAGCCCAAATGCTCCAGCACTTCGGCGGGGAAAACGTGTTCCAAGGCCGCGTGATCGAGGTCCACATCGGCACCTTGCCGTCAGACCAGGCCTTCACCTTCACAGACTGGACTGCAGAAATGAAGGCCAAGGCGTCGATCTGCATCTCCGAGCCTGAGACGTTGATCGAGTCGTTGGAGATTGCGAAGGGCCGCATTCAAATCATGATCGACAAGGGCATGGACAACGAGCCTCAAGTCCTGCAGGGCTTGATCGACCGCGCCAACAAGCGCATTGCGGAAATCCGCTCTGGCCAAAAGCCGCCCCTCATGCCCGACGACAACGCGGAGTATTACGCGGAATTTGAGGTGGACTTGGACATCATCAGCCAGCCCATGATTGCAGACCCCGACGTCCACAACGAAGACGTCTCCAAGCGTTACACCCACGACACCATCCGGCCGCTCTCGTTCTACGGAGGCGAAAAGGAGGTCGACCTCGGGTTTGTGGGCTCCTGCATGGTGCACAAGGGCGATTTGAAGATCGTCGCACGCATGCTGAAGAACCTTGAAAAGCAACAAGGCGACGTGAGGTTCAAGGCCCCCCTTGTGGTGACGGCCCCGACGTACAACATCATCGACGAGCTGAAAGAAGAAGGCGATTGGGACGTGCTCCAGAAGTACTCTGGATTTGAATTCGACGACGACGCCCCCAAGACCGCGGCGCGCACCGAGTACGACAACATGATGTACTTGGAACGCCCCGGTTGCAATCTCTGCATGGGCAACCAGGAAAAGGCCGCCAAGGGCGACACCGTCTTGGCGACTTCCACGCGCTTGTTCCAAGGCCGTGTGGTGAAGGACTCCGAGCGCAAGAAGGGCGAATCGCTGTTGGCTTCCACGCCTGTGGTGGTCCTTTCGGCCATCTTGGGCCGAACGCCCACTATGGAGGAGTACGAATCGGCTGTGGATGGCATCACGCTGACCAAATTTGCGCCGCCTCTGAAGAAGATGAGCGCTGGACCTGGTCACCTGTTGTCGTACTGACCTGCCAGGGCTTCCTTCGTGGAGTAACTTGACCGCGATGGCTTCGAAATCGACGTTGTGGCGGGACATGGTGCACGTGGCGTTGCGCTCCATCCAGGGGCAAGTCCTGCGCACCTCGTTGACGGTGGGCATCATCGGCATCGGCATCATGGCCCTCATCGCCATGGTCACCGCCACGGAATCGCTCAAAGCCAATGTGCGCCAAGAATTTTCCGCCTTGGGCACCCAGAGCTTTTCCATCGACCAAATGCGCAGCGGCGGCATGTTCGGCGGCAAACGCGTCTTGCCCAGCAGCCCCATCAATTTCCGGGAAGCCGGGCAATTCAAAGACGAGGCCAACGGATCTTTTGAGGTCACCACCTCGGTTTACGGCACCGGAATGGCCACCGTCACCCGAGGCAGCGAACGCACCGACCCCAATGTGAGTGTCCAAGGCGTGGACGACCTCTACCTGGGCGTCAGCGGCTTGGGTGTCACCAAGGGCCGAAACTTCACAGACCACGAAATCACCACGGGCGCCTCGGTGGTCATGGTCGGCCAGTCCATCGTGTCCCGGCTTTTCGAAGCGTGGGAGGACCCTGTAGGCCAACACGTGTTGGTGGGCGCGCAACGCTACAATGTCATTGGGGTGTTGGAGGCACGGGGGACGTCGTTTGGGATGTCCCAGGACAACCAAATCTTGATGCCCATTCCCTGCGTGCGAAGACAATACTCCGACGAAGGTCGCAGCTACAACCTCACCTGCACGGTGGAGAAAGCCGAAGACATGCCCGCGGCAGTGGACGTGGCCACCGGCCTGATGCGCGTGGTTCGAGGAGACGCGCCCGGAGAACCCAACTCGTTCAGGGTGCGGCAAAGCAACCAGCTCGTCGACACGTTGCTGGAGGCCACGGACGGCATCACCCTGGCGGCTGTGTTCATTGGGCTCATCACGCTGTTCGGCGCGGGCATCGGCTTGATGAACATCATGCTCGTGTCCGTCAGCGAACGCACCCGCGAAATCGGCACGCGCAAGAGCCTCGGCGCCTCGAGCGCGGCCATCCGGACCCAGTTTTTGGTGGAAGTCATGGTCATCGGGCAATTGGGCGGGGTCCTGGGAATCGCCCTTGGCTTGCTGACAGGCAACCTCATCGCGGGGTATTTCGAGACGCCGTTCGTCGTGCCGTGGGGATGGGTCACCGTGGGCGTGGTGTTGTGCTTGCTCACGAGCTTGGTCTCTGGCTATTACCCTGCCCGTTTGGCGGCCCGCTTGGACCCCATCGTCGCCTTGGGCCGTGAATGACGTGTTGCTGGGGGGGCTGAATCGTCATGAGGCTGACCTTGCCGTGGACCTGTGCCTCGACAGCATTCTCAACGGCCCTGACAGCAAGTACCCTGCCCTTCAACGCACCAAGTGGGCGAATGTCGACCGCGCCGATTGGGTGCGCAGGCTGGCAAGCCAACACACGCACGCGGCGCGAGACACACAGGGAACGCTGTTGGGCGTGGGCAGCTGGTGCGAGAAGGCCCGTTCCACGGCGTGGCTCGACCTCCTCTAAGTCGCGCCAACGTACCAACGTCAAGGGACAGGCCTCATGCTCGTGCAAGCTGTGGAGCGTGACGCGCGACAGCGGGGCATGGTTCGGCTGCAAACGCAAGCCAGCTTGCACCTCCTCCCCTTGCTTCAGCGCCAAGGTTTCTGCGTGCTGGAACACCGGTTCGCCGGACCAGACAACGACCTGCCGTGTGCATGGATGGAAAAGGTCCTGGAGGGAGTTTCGGGTTGAAGTGGCATGGACGCCCTGGATTTCCGACATTTGCCGCCGCATGTCAAAAATTCTGTACACCCTTACGGACGAGGCGCCCGCGTTGGCGACCTACAGCTTTCTCCCGATCGTTCAGGCCTTTGCCAGCAAGGCGGGCGTGGAAGTGGAGACCCGTGACATCTCGCTGAGCGGCCGCATTTTGGCCGTGTTCTCGGATGTCCTCCCAGAAGACCAAAAGACCCACGACGCCCTTGCTGAGCTCGGCCAGTTGGCCAAGACACCTGAAGCGAACATCGTCAAACTCCCCAACATCAGCGCGTCCATTCCTCAGCTGAAGGCGGCGATTGCAGAGCTCCAAGCCCTTGGATACGCCTTGCCAAACTATCCAGACAACGCGAGAACCGCAGAGGAGAAGGACATCAAGGCCCGTTACGATAAGGTGAAAGGCTCGGCCGTGAACCCTGTGTTGCGCGAAGGCAACAGCGACCGTCGTGCCCCGAAAGCGGTCAAGGCCTATGCCAAGAAGCATCCACACCACATGGGCGCTTGGGCGTCGGACAGCAAGGCCCGTGTGGCCAGCATGTCGGAGGGCGATTTCTTTGGCTCTGAACAAAGCGTCACCTTGCCTGCCGCCACCACAGCCGACATCGTGCACGTCGCCGAAGACGGCACTCGGACCGTCTTGAAAGGAGGCCTGGCACTGCAAGAAGGCGAAATCGTCGATTGCGCCGCCATGTCCATGGCCAAACTTGAAACGTTCTTGACCGAGGAGATCGGACGCATCCAGGCTGAGGGGGCATTGTACTCGCTGCACATGAAGGCCACCATGATGAAGGTGTCTGACCCCATTCTGTTCGGGGCCGCCGTGCGCACCTTTTTCAAGCCTGTGCTCGACCAACATGGCGACGCTCTGGCCGCCGCTGGGGTGAACTTCAACAACGGCCTTGGAGACTTGATGGCCAAGTTGCCCAACATGCCTGAGGCAGATCGAACCGCCATCGAAGTCACGTTGTCTGAGACGCTCGCATCACGCCCACCGTTGGCCATGGTCAATTCGGACAAGGGCATCACCAACTTGCACGTGCCTTCAGACGTGATCATCGACGCCTCCATGCCGGCCATGATCCGCGAGGGAGGCAAGATGTGGAACGCCCAAGGCGAAACCCAAGACGCGGTGGCGATCATCCCCGACCGTTCATACGCCGGAGTGTACCAAGCAACCATCGAATTCTGCAAGCGCCACGGCGCCCTCGACCCTGCCGTCATGGGCACCGTGCCCAACATCGGGTTGATGGCCCAAAAAGCAGAGGAATACGGTTCACACGACAAGACCTTCCAAATCGCCCAGGCCGGCACGGTGGAAGTAACCGACGCCAACGGCCAAGTGCTCATGTCCCAGGACGTGCAGGCGGGCGATGTGTTTCGCATGTGCCAGGCCAAGGACGCGCCCATCCAAGACTGGGTGAAACTTGCTGTGTCACGTGCCCGCGCCACCGGAGACCCTGCGGTGTTCTGGCTCGACGCCAACCGCGCCCACGACGCCCAGCTCATCGCCAAGGTGGAGGCTTACTTGCCCCATCACGACAAGAACGGACTCGACCTGCGGGTGCTGCAGCCTTCCGAAGCAACCCAATTCTCACTCGAGCGCATCGCACGTGGCGAAAACACGATTTCCGTCACGGGCAATGTCCTTCGAGACTACCTCACCGACTTGTTCCCCATCCTCGAGGTCGGCACGTCCGCCAAAATGTTGAGCATCGTGCCCCTGATGAACGGCGGCGGGCTTTTTGAAACCGGAGCGGGGGGGTCTGCTCCCAAGCACGTCCAACAGCTCGTCGGAGAAAACTACCTCCGTTGGGACAGCTTGGGTGAATTCATGGCCTTGGCGCCCAGCTTGGAGCACATTGCCACGTCAAGCGGCAACGCACGTGCAGCCTTGATGGCGAAATGCCTGGACGACGCGACCACGCGTTTCTTGGACGAAGACAAGAGCCCCACCCGTCGTTTGGGTGGCATCGACAACCGCGGCTCTCACTTCTACTTGTGCTTGTTCTGGGCTGAGGCCTTGACCGCACAGACGGAAGACGCAGCGCTGGCTGAAGAGTTCACGCCCTTGGCAGAAACCCTCCGAACAGAGGAGTCCAACATCGTCGAGGAACTCATCGCTGTGCAAGGACAGGCTGTGGAGTTGGGAGGTTACTACCGACCCAACGCCGCGAAATGCGAGGCCGTCATGCGGCCATCGGCCACCTTCAATGCTGCGCTGGCGCAGTGGATCTGACCATGGCGCGCATGCGTGCGCGCTCCTTTTGAACCAACTCTTGAAGCAAGGCCCCACCTCCGGGGCCTTCTTCGTGGGCGCGAATCGCGGAAAGCAAGGCCATCCAATCGGCCTCTTCACGCGCAGGAACCGCCACTTGATGGTCGTCGTTTTCAAAGGACTCGGTGTGCTCCAGGAACGCCTTCATATACTCCGATTGAAGGTTGGCCATCATGTTGCCCAGCTGGGCCACGCTGTCCGAATCGAGTGTGGCGGCCATCGCCGTCCGGCACCGACGCACGTTTTCCACATGGCCACGCACCACGCCTTCCAGCGTCTCTGAAAGTGGCAACATTTGGGGAACAGTCACAGGCGCCCCCAATGCCGAGACCCCCAACGTCCGGGCCACGTCACTCAACAACACGCACCGCTCCACGCGGCTGGCTGCGAGTTTGGGAATCACCGCCCCTCTCAGAAACTGGTCACGGACCTTGAACACCGCTTGATCCAAGGCGTCCATGATGTCGTCGAAGGTGGCGTTCTCGGACAATCCGAGCAAGGTGAAGGCTTTTGACCGCTCCATTCACACAAGTTACGTGACAACCTAAAACCTCAGGGACTTTCAATGCGTCAAACGGCGTTACATTCGTGCAAGCTGATTTTCAACCAATGAAACATCCCATGATTTGGACACTTTGCATGGCCGCAGCGCTTGCTGTCGGATGCGGAAACACCTCTGAAGGAACCTCTTCTCGTGCAACTTCAAAGCCTGCGACCAGCACAGCGAAAGCCAGTGCGCCCGCAGCTTCTCAACAG
>CAJWII010000083.1 GCA_913041065.1 uncultured Flavobacteriales bacterium | reverse complement strand
CCCCAACAAAAAGCTGATGTCGCTCCTCAACCCCGTGTGCGAAGACCCTGTGGTGCGCATCCGGAACAACGGAAACGAGCCTTTGTCGTCGGTGGCGTGGACCTTCGGGATTGCCGGAGAGTCAAGCCAAACGGCCACGCTGCCGCTGGATCCGCCTTTGGCGTTCTTGGAAGAGCGCGACGTCGCCTTGCCCTACGACGCCGAAGCTTATCACGTCGGAGATGAAGATGCCTTGTTGTCGTTCGAGGTCTCTGCTGAAGTGGCAGGAGGGCAGGATGAGGATCCGTCCAATGGGTTCATGTCCACGCGTTTCCACCGTCCTCCAACCTGGCAGTACAACGACCTTGACGACAACCGCGTCATCGTTTGGACCAAGACGAACAACGCGCCTTGGGAGACATCTGTGGAGATTCGCCGTTCCGACGGAGGATTGCAGTGGGCCCGCAGCTACAGCGAGCCCAACACAACGTACAGGGACACGGTGGTGTTGAACCAAGGTTGCTACCGGGTCACGGTCTTGGATTCAGGAGACGACGGGCTCGACTTTTGGGCGAACAGCGACGGAAGCGGCTTCGTGCGTTTGAAAAAAGTGGCCGGCGGAAACTTCCACATTTTCGAATCCGACTTTGGAAAGTCCATTTCTCAAGCCTTCTACTGGGCGACCAACTTGCACAGCAATGTGAACGAGGCGGAGGTTCATGCGGGGGACATCTCGGTGCACCCCAACCCCTTCAGAGACCAATTGACGTTGGCCTCTGCCGGCCTTCAAGGCGACGTCACGTGGCAGGCCTTCACGGTCCAGGGACAATTGCTGGACCAGGGGGCATGGCAATCTGGCCCGCAATCTGGGTTGACGCTGTCCACGTCCGATTGGCCCGCAGGGTCTGTGGTCCTTGTGCTTCGTCAAGGCGAGGCGCAGTGGACCAGGTGGGTGCTTCGAGAATAAAAATGAGGGGTGCTGTGTGAAAAACACCTCTTTTTCCGCCACCCACCCCCCTCAAGATGGGGTGCTGAGGTGAATTTTGTAGGAATTCTTTGAACACACCCCCTTTTTAAATGAAGGGTCGGTGTAATTTTGCCAAAAATTCATTTCACATGAGTCTCAACCGTCAGCAAGCCCTCCACGAGGTGCTCGACCGCGTTCCCAACCACGTGGAGCGTCCATCCAACAAGATTTCCGAATACTTCGGAGAGAATGTGTTCAACCTCCATGTCATGCGCTCGTATCTCCCCGATGAGGCGTACGAGGGCATTTTGGAAGCCATGGAGAAAGGCACCCCCATCAGCCGCAAGGTGGCCGATCAGACCGCCACGGCAATGAAAGAATGGGCGATTGGACGAGGTGCGACCCACTACACGCACTGGTTCCAGCCTTTGACCGGGAGCACTGCGGAAAAGCACGACAGCTTCATTGCGCCCACGGCCGATGGCCGTGCGATCGAGAAGTTCGACGGCAGCTTGTTGGTGCAACAAGAGCCAGACGCCTCCTCGTTCCCGAGCGGCGGCATTCGCAACACGTTTGAGGCGCGTGGATACACCTTGTGGGATCCCACTTCTCCTGCCTTTGTGTGGGGAGAGACTTTGTGTATCCCCACCATTTTCATCAGTTACACAGGCTACGCGCTCGACAACAAGACCCCGTTGTTGAAGGCATTGTCTGCGGTCGACGCTGCAGCCACCGCGGTGTGCCAATACTTCGACAAGAACATCACCAAAGTGAACGCCACCTTGGGGTGGGAGCAGGAGTACTTCCTGGTGGACAAGGCCCTCTACGCCGCACGTCCCGATTTGGCGATGACAGGTCGTGCGTTGTTTGGCGCGGCCCCTGCCAAGGGTCAGCAGCTGGACGACCACTACTTCGGGGCCATTCCCGAGCGCGTGTCTGCATTCATGAAGGACTTTGAAATGGAGGCACACAAGTTGGGCATTCCTGTGACGACACGCCACAACGAGGTGGCGCCCAACCAGTTTGAGTTGGCGCCTGTCTTTGAGGAGGCCAACTTGGCCAACGACCACAACTTGATGTTGATGGAGTTGTTGGAGAAGGTTGCCCGTCGCCACGACTTCCGTATTTTGCTTCACGAGAAGCCCTTCGCAGGCGTGAACGGATCGGGCAAGCACAACAACTGGTCTTTGGGCACGAACACCGGGGTGAACTTGTTGAAGCCTGGTGTCAATCCCAAGACCAACTTGCGTTTCTTGACCTTCTTCGTCAACACGTTGGCGGCGTTGCATCGCCATGCAGATGTGGTGCGTGCGTCCATCGCCAGCGTTGGAAACGACCATCGCTTGGGAGCCAACGAGGCGCCTCCCGCCATCATGTCTGCGTTCATTGGTTCGCAGTTGAGCGCGTTGCTTGACGGGTTGGAAGCGAGCATAAAGGCAGGCAAGCTCACGCCGGCAGACAAGACGGCCCTGAAGTTGGAGATTGGCCGAATTCCTGAAGTGTTGCTCGACAACACCGACCGCAACCGCACGTCGCCGTTCGCCTTCACGGGCAACAAGTTCGAGTTGCGTGCTGCCGGTTCCACCGCCAACTGCGCAGTGCCCATGACGGTCCTCAACACCATCGTGGCCGAGCAACTGAACATGTTCAAGGCTTCCGTGGACGCCCGCATCAAAGGTGGCGACAAGAAGGACGACGCAATTTTGAAGGAACTCCAGCACTTGATCAAGGAGAGCAAGGCCATCCGTTTCGAAGGCAACGGCTACGGAGACGAGTGGTTGAAAGAGGCCAAAAAGCGCGGTTTGAGCAACCTCAAGGACACCCCCACGGCGTTGGAGGTTTGGGGCCGCAAGGAGGTGGCTGAATTGTTCAGCTCGTTGAATGTGTTGACCCCAGAGGAGTTGCACGCCCGTCAAGAGGTGGAGTACGAGAACTACATCATGAAGCGCCAAATCGAGGCGCGCATTGCCGGAGACATGGCTTCCAACATCGTGTTGCCTGCGGCCATTGCGTACCAGAACATGCTGATCGACAACATCAGTGGTCTGTCGGACGTGTTTGGCAAAGACGCGAAGGCCATGACGGTTGGGCAGCGCGAGGTTTTGGCGACCGTGTCAGAGACCGTGTCAGCCCTATACAAATCGTCAAATGCATTGCGAACAGAGCGCGGGAAAATCAACAAGATTGACGATATCGCAAAGCGCGCAGTCAAGTACGGCTCTGTGGTGACCCCCCTCATCGAAGAAGTGGGCGAGCACTGCGCCCGCTTGGAGCAGACCGTGGACAATGAAATTTGGCCTTTGCCCAAATTCCAAGAGATGCTGTTCACCCGTTGAGGGTCTCGCACCAACACATTGGCTTGCACAAATGGAAAAGACGCCTCCACAAGGGGCGTCTTTTTTCGTTACTTTCACCTCCTGAATCAAGCCAATTAAGGAATGTCTTACAACCTGCAAGCTTCCGTGGCCCGCATCGGCGCCACCCTGTTTTTTTCTCTCATGTCTGTCATCGGTCTGTTTGCCCAAAGTGACATGACTGCCGAGGCCGACGAGGCCTTTGATCGTCGGGGATACTTTGAAGCGGCCCGTGAGTACGTGGCGCTGTACGCCAAGATCAAATCGGACGTCAAACTGAAGGCCTATTGCGCGTTCCAGGCTGGCGAATCCTACCGTTTGCACCACAAGCCGGAGGACGCCACAGAGTGGTACGACAAGGCCATTGGCCTGAAATATGGCAACAAAAACAACAAGGTGTTCCTGCTATACGGAGATGCGCTGCGCGACCAGGAGGCGTACGACGAAGCGATCGAGATGTACGCACGCTACGAGCAAGAAGGCGGCGACAGCCAAGTGTCAGAAGCACGCATCGAACAAGCCGACTTCGCAGCCATCATGATTGAGGAGCCAGAGAGCCGGTTCATCGTGGAGCCCATGGTCTTGTTGAATTCGGACGCCTACGACTTCTGTCCCACCATTTACGGCAAGGACCAGGACGAGATGATTTTTGCGTCGTCGCGTGAATCGTCCACCGGCACCGACGAGGACCCCATCACCGGGCAGGCCTTCATGGATTTGTTCCGCAGCGAACAGGACAAGAAAGGCCGCTGGAGCGAGCCTGAGCCGTTGAGCAACACCGTGTGCACCGAGCACAACGAAGGAAGCGCGTGCTTCGACAGCAATGGGAAGACCTTGTTCTTCACCCGTTGCATGGAAATGGACGGGTCCAACCTGGCGTGTGACATCTACTTTGCCAAGAAGCAAGGCAACGGCTTCGGCGCTTCGATGGCGCTCGGGTTGGTCAACCGCGATGAAAACGACAGCTCTCAAGTGGGACACCCGGCGTTGTCTCCAGACGACCAATTCCTAATCTTCTCGTCTGACCTCCCAGGAGGCTTTGGCGGCAAGGATTTGTGGTACGTCAAGGCTGAGGACGGTTCCTTCGCAGGCGCGGTGCCTCAGAACCTCGGGGCGTCGATCAACACAGCAGGAGATGAGATGTTTCCTGCGTTCCGAGACAACGGTGATTTGTATTGGTCCTCCAACGGCCGTGACGGCCTTGGGTCCTTGGACTTGTGGAAGGCTGAAGTGCGCGAGGGCGAGTTGGCGTTTGCCGAGCCCAAGGTGCTGCCTTTCCCTCTCAATTCGTCCGGAGACGATTTCGCGATCTCGTTCAAAGCTGATTTGGACGAGGGCATGTTCACTTCCAACCGTGTGGGCGGCAAGGGCAAGGACGATTTGTACTCTTTCCGTTTGCCCCCGTTGGAATTTTGCTACCAAGCCTTCATTTACGACTACGACACCGGCATGCCTTTGTCTGGCGCCACAGTCACCATGGAAGGGGAGAATGGGTCGTCCAACGCTTACACCACCGATTCTGAAGGAGAGCTCGCGTTGTGCGATGGTCAAATCGGACAACGCATGACCTTCAATGTCGACGTGGCGGTGGAAGGCTACATCGGGACGGGCGACCTGCTCACCACGGAGGGATTGACTGAGTCGACCACCTTGGCTCGTGAATACCTCTTGAAGGAAATTGTCTTGAACAAGGAATACGACATGCCCACGGTCCTGTACCCCTTGGGCAGCGCCGACCTGTTGGTGGACGCTTCTGTGAATTCGGCGGACTCGCTGAATTACCTCGTGGATTTGTTGCAACGCAACGAAAACCTGATCATCCAGCTTGAAGCCCACACAGATAGCCGTGGTGGGTCTGTGGCCAACAAGAAGTTGAGCCAGGATCGTGCGGAGACCTGCGTGAATTACTTGAAAGATGCGGGCATTCCTTCGGAACGCATGGTTCCTGTGGGATACGGAGAGGGGGCCTTGCTTGTGAGCGACGCTGAAATCAACCGCATGCCCAAGGCGGACCAAGAACGCGCCCACCAGCGCAACCGCCGGACGGTTTTCAAGATCATTGCATTTGATTACAAGGGCAGCGAGTAACACGTGAGCGACGCACGGTACGCTGCCCGCGGGGTCTCCGCGGGCAAGGAAGAGGTTCATGCCGCCATTGAAGGCATCGACAAGGGGCTTTTCCCCAAGGCCTTTTGCAAAATCGTTCCCGATCACTTGACGGGAAGTGAGGACCATTGTGTGGTCATGCACGCGGATGGTGCTGGGACCAAGTCGTCCCTGGCTTACATGTATTGGAAGGAAACGGGGGACTTGAGCGTGTGGAAAGGCATTGCCCAGGACGCCCTCATCATGAACGTGGACGACCTGCTTTGTGTGGGGTGCACAGGCCCCATTTTGGTGTCCAGCACCATTGGCCGCAACAAGCACCTCATCCCTGGAGAGGTCATCCGAGAAATCATCCAAGGCACGGAATCTTTGCTGGCCGACCTGCGAAAGGAAGGGCTTGACATTCGTTCGACAGGAGGCGAAACGGCCGACGTCGGAGACTTGGTGCGCACCATCATTGTCGATTCCACGGTGGTTGCACGCATGGCACGCAAAGATGTGGTTGACAACGGGAACATCGCCGCCGGCGATGTGGTCGTCGCACTGGCCAGCCATGGTCAATCGACCTACGAGTCGACCTACAATGGCGGCATGGGAAGCAACGGGCTGACGTCCGCCCGCCACGACGTGTTCGGGTCGGATTTGTCAGAAAAGTACCCGGAGAGTTTTGACCCCGCGACGTCCCGAGAATTGGTGTACACCGGCTCCTATGGGCTGACAGACGAGGTGCCAGGTGCGCCCGTGGATGCGGGACGCCTCGTTTTGAGCGCAACCAGAACGTACGCGCCGATTGTTCAGAAGGTCATGGAGTCGCACCGTCCGCGCATTCACGGCATGGTCCACTGTTCCGGCGGGGCGCAGACCAAAGTCTTGCACTTTTTAAACCCAGAATTGAAAGTGGTCAAAGACAACATGATGCCTGTCCCTGTCTTGTTTGAAACCATCCAACGCGAATCTGGAACATCCTGGGAAGAGATGTACAAAGTCTTCAACATGGGGCATCGCCTCGAATTCTACACCGACCAAGAGACTGCGGAAGCGATCATGAAGGTGAGCCTTTCGTTTGGCGTGGAAGCCCAAATCGTGGGGCGCGTGGAATCCGCACCTGGCAAAACGTCTTCTGTACGAATCGACGGGCCTTACGGCACGTTCACCTATTCGTAATCCGTGGCCTTCGACCGCAAGGAATTGGGCGGCTGGGTGGCCAAGTTGCAGTCCATAGCCGACCGCTTCGCCGAAGTGGAGAAGCGTGTTTCAGACCCTGAAGTGGTGGCCGACCGAGTCAAGCTTCGCGACTTGATGGTGGAGCACAAGCGGCTCAAGCCCATGGCAGACAAAGCCGCTTTCTTGGTGGCCACGTTGCGGGACTGGGACGAAGCCCAAGCTTGGATTCATTCGGACGATGCAGACATGCGGGCCCTGGGCGAGGCTGAACAACCGGCACTCCAAGCGGCGTTGTCCGAGGGGGTGGACGAGGCCAAATGGATGCTCTTGCCCCACGACGACGCCGACGACCGAGACGCCATCTTGGAAATTCGCGCTGGCACAGGGGGCGATGAGGCTTCCTTGTTTGCCGGGGATTTGGTGCGGATGTATCTGAAACATGCCGACGATAAAGGGTGGAAGCATCAATGGCTCCAGGCCAGCGAAGGAACTGTGGGGGGCTTCAAGCAAGCGGTGTTGCGTTTGGAGGGAGAAGGCGTTTTTGGGTGGCTGAAGTTTGAGCGTGGCGTCCACAGGGTTCAACGTGTTCCGGACACGGAATCTCAGGGGCGAGTGCACACCAGCGCAGCCACCGTTGCGGTCCTGCCCGTGGCACGGGAAGTCGACGTCGCCCTGAACCTCAACGACGTCCGCAAGGACACGTTTCGGGCAAGCGGTGCAGGTGGCCAGCACGTGAACAAAACGGAGAGTGCGGTGCGCCTGACGCACTTGCCCACGGGTACGGTGGTGGAATGCCAGGACGGCCGATCGCAGCACCAGAATTACGAGTGGGCGCTGGAAGAGCTGCGGACGCGTTTGTACGACGCCGCCAGGGTAGAGGCGGAGGCGGAGCGCGCCGCAGAGCGAAAGTCTCAAGTGAGCACGGGAGACCGAAGCGCCAAGATTCGGACCTACAATTTCCCGCAAGGGCGGGTGACAGACCACCGCATTGGCCTGACGATTCACGCGCTGCAAGCGGTGATGCAGGGTCAACTTCAGGAAGTGATCGAAGCGCTGCACATGGCCGACCGTGCAGAACAACTCAAGAATCTTTAACGAGGGTGCGATTCCCCTTCGACTTGTGAGACCTTTGTGGCATGACCACGCCCGTTTCCACACGTTCGACGTCCGCCCATTTGACGTCTGCTTCAGGACTGTTTCAAGCCATCCAATCCAAAGCATCTTTCTTGTGTGTGGGGTTGGATCCGGATCCAGCCAAGATTCCGGCGGCGTTTGGGACAGGGGTCGTGGCCATGGAGGCGTTCTGCGCGGCTGTGGTG
>CAJWII010000082.1 GCA_913041065.1 uncultured Flavobacteriales bacterium | reverse complement strand
ACCACCAGGCCATGATGAATCACACCGTCAAGCTGCTTGCGCAGTTTGGCGGGGAACATCAGACGGCCTTTGGCGTCGATGCGACAGGGGTGTTCTCCGAGCAGGTTGAGCATGGTGGCGTTTCCGTCAATCAAAAGTACGCTCAATCTCCCACTTTCTCCCACTCATTGACACTTTCTCCCACTTTGTGGATAAAGTTTGGACATTGGTCTGGAAAAAGCCCAGGAATGGCGCGGGGTTTGGGAAGTGGCAGAAAGTGGAGGAAATGTGCTATTCACACGTTGTCAACAGCCGATGTGAACAACGCAACGTGGATGCTGTGCTTGGCGTGCGGGAGGTGGGGTGCTTGCGTGGTGCATTTTTGTCCCCATGGATTCAAACATTCTCGAAGTCGGGCCTTATCGCTACGTGGAAGAAGGCGAGGGCACGCCGTTGGTGTTGCTTCACGGCTTGTTTGGGGCGTTGAGCAACTTCGCCGAGGTGCGGGCGCATTTCAGCAAGCATTTCCGGGTCATCACCCCCATGCTGCCCATTTACGAGTTGCCCATGCTTGAGACCAACGCCAAAAACATGGCGAAGCACATCGCCGGTTTCATGGATGAATTGGGCCTCGAGAAGGTCCACCTGCTCGGCAACAGCTTGGGCGGCCACGTCGGTTTGATCTACACCCGGGACCACCTCGACCGTGTCGCCTCGTTGACGTTGACGGCGAGCAGCGGATTGTACGAGAACGCCTTTGGATCCAGCTTCCCGCGCCGGGAAGACAAGAGCTACATCAAGGAGAAAGTGGCGGTGACCTTCCACGACTCCAAGCACGCGACCCCGGAGTTGGTGGACGAGTGCTTCGAAGCGGTCAACAACCGAAACAAAGTGCTCCGCATTTTGAGCATCGCGAAGTCGGCCATCCGGCACAACATGGCCAAGGACCTGCCGAGCATGGACGTGCCAGTGTGTTTGATTTGGGGCAAGAACGACATCATCACTCCGCCTGAGGTGGCGGAGGAATTCGTGACAGGATTCCCAGATGCGGACCTGTTCTGGATCGACGAGTGCGGGCACGCCCCGATGATGGAGCACCCCGACACCTTCAACACCATCCTCGCCGACTGGTACCAGTCGCGAGGCATTTCCTAAACATGCCTGACCAAGAACGCAGGTGGGACATCAAGGAAGCGACGTTCGTCAAGAGCAGCGCCCAGCCGTCTGAATCCCCCAATCCCGACCGGCCAGAGTACGCGTTCATTGGCCGTTCCAACGTTGGGAAGAGTTCCTTGCTGAACATGTTGGTCGGGCGAACGAGTTTGGCCAAAACCTCCAGCACCCCAGGCAAAACCCAGTTGATCAACCACTTCGACGTCGATGGCACTTGGTATTTGGTGGATTTGCCAGGATTTGGGTACGCCAAGGTCAGCAAGAAGGACCGGGCCAAGTGGATGGAAGTGACCAAGCGTTACCTCGACACCCGCCCGAATCTCATGTGCGTGATGATGCTCGTGGATTCGCGCATTCCCGCCCAAAATGTGGACTTGGAATTCATGGCTTGGATGGGCAGCGTGGGGCTTCCGTTTGTGTTGGTGTTCACCAAGGTGGACAAGCTGAACAAGGCAGAGCGCGGGACGTTTTTGCCCGCCTACGAAGAGGTCATGTTGAAGCAGTGGCACAAGATGCCTCCAGTGTTTGTGACCAGCAGCAATTCGTCTGAAGGGCGGGAGGTGCTGCTGCGTTTTGTGGCCCAAACAAACGGGCTCTACCAGCCTTGATCCAGGTCAGCCCTCCAGCACGCCAATGCGCTTGGCGAATTCTTGGGTGAAGCCGCGCACGGCGGTGGCGTGGTCCTTGTCGGATGTGGCACGCTCATACGTGTCGGCCAATGTCATCATGGTCTGCACCACAAACGACCGCATTTCCTCCACGCTCATGTCCTTGGTCCAAAGGTCCATGCGCATGGCCGCGTGCTCTTTGGGGTTCCACATGGACAACACCATGGCCGAGGCCGCTTGTTGCGAAATGCCGCCGTCTTCGGCGGTCCAGTTCATCGCGACGGGGACTTTGTTTTCGTCGGTGGTGACGTCAACGGTGATGCGGGATGTGGCCATGCCGCGAAAGTACGCTCAGGGCCGGTAGTTGCGCAAGAACGGTTGCGGGTCCTGGGCCGTGAACCAGCCATCCACAGGAAGGTCTCCATGCGCTGCGGTGTGGGCCTGCACCATTTTCCATCCCAGGTAGGCCCCCAGCTTGTCTGGGCTTTCTTGGGGGATGTCGCCCACGCGGGTGAACGGACCTTCTTGAAACCAGCGCATGACTTCCCTGGGGTTGTCGTTGAACATGCGCTCTTGAGGCTGCACTTGCGCCCAAATGGCCCGCTCGTTCGCTTCAGCCCAAGCCCATTCTTCCGAGGTCCAGTTTAAGATCTGCGCAGGCGTGGCGTCCGGCATGCACAGCAAAGTCAATTGCAGGATTTGGCCCCAAAACAACATGAGGTCGGCCGTCCTGGCCCCGGGCGGGATGCGGTGCTGTTGGGTTACGAGCAACCAGCCTTTCATGGCGTCCGACGCCATCCATTCAGGCTTCATCCGATTCAGGCGGTATTGGGGGAATTGGCTTGGGGGCAATTCTTGCAGAAGCGGCTGCGTCGGTCCCATGAACCAGTCCAGTCCGACGGCCAGGCACGTGGGGGTGGGGTACAACGCGAAGTTGAATCCCGAGGGCATCCAGACGACGTCTGGAACTGGATCCTCAGGGAACAGAACCTGTTGCCTTTTCAGGCCATCCAGCAGCAATTCGGTTTCCCGGCGCAGGACGTCAGCTTGTCCGGAAGTGGAGTCGATGGCTTCAAGCATTGGCCGCATCTCGGTCAAAAATTGACGCAATACGTCCACCGTGGCCGAGTCTTGGGCGTCCCCGAGTTGAAGGATGCCCTGGCACCACAGGGGCCAGAATTCGGGGTGGGCCTCCCTCATGTGCGCCAACGCCTTGGCACGGTTTTGGCCCTCTGGAAGATCATGAAGCACTTCCATCCAATCGACGACCTGGTGGTCCGCAGGCAGGCGCACGCCCTCGATGGGAATCCGGGTGGTGTCCGACGCGCACGACACCCAGACGGCGGCCGTCAAAACACACACACTCAGGTGGAACAAAATGCGTTGGGAAACCATGTGTGGCTGAAGGGAGATGGTAGATTTGGACAAATCGTTGGAACGATGACTCAGACAAAGATGTGCAAAGAACTTGGCCTGTGGGCCCTCTTGTGGATTGGGGTGTTGACTTCGGCATGGGGACAGGGCCATGGGTTCCGAATGGGCCTGGCTATGGACCCGAACGTCTCGTGGATGAACTCCCGTGATTTTGAGCATACGACAAATGGAGGGCGCGCCCACTTCGGCTACCAGTTCATGGCGGATATCATGTTCTCCGAGAGGTACGCCTTCGGCACGGGGGTGCATGTGTTCAGGACAGGGAGCCAAATCGAATACTGGGAGCCCACCACGGATTCAACCTTGAGTCGGGTCAGCCGCGACTACAACAACCAATACGTGGAGCTGCCGCTGACCTTCAAATTCCGCACCAAGGAAATTGGGTACACCACCTACTTCGGTCGGTTTGGCACGGGCTTGGGCTTGAACACCCGTCGCGCGGCAGAGGAAGTCCGCTACGTCGGGTACACCGAGGAGGACGGCACGTGGTCTCCTGTGGCCAACCCCGCGATTCCATCCCCGGACAACATTTCGACCGACTTCGCCACCCTGTTCCGCGCGTCGTTGATCGTGGGGGTTGGGCTGGAGCGGAAAATTGCAGGGGCGACCTCGTTGATGGTGGGGTTGACCTACAACAACAGCCTGTTCAACACCCACAAGGGACTCGACGTGGTCAAAGTGGACGGCACCGGCGTGCCAAGGTTTTCCGATGCCGGAGAAGCGCTCACCACGGCCTTGGATGGCCACGACAGCTACCTCGCCTTGAGCGTGGGCATTGTCTTTTAGACCTTTGTCAACATGACGCGAGCCATGAATCCTGAAGCGGTCACCGAGCATATCGTGGCTTGGTTGCGAGCCTACCTCGAGGAATCCGGCATGGAAGGTTGGGTTGTAGGTGTGTCGGGCGGCATTGATTCGGCAGTCACCTCCACCTTGTGCGCGTTGACCGGCGCCCCTGCGGTGTGCGTGGAAATGCCGATCCACCAAGCGCCGGAGCAGGTGTCCCGCGCATCGAAGCACATTGAATCGTTGTGCGCCAAGCATCCTCGGGTGCGGAGGTCGACGGTGTCTTTGACGGAGGTGTACGACACGTTTGCCAAGGCCCTGCCCGACGGTCAAGACGACAGCCGCGGATTGGCCATGGCCAACTCGCGTGCGCGCCTGCGGATGACCACGCTTTACGCGCTGGCCCAACGGACGAAGTCCTTGGTGGCTGGCACGGGCAACAAAGTGGAAGACTTTGGGGTGGGCTTCTACACCAAATACGGGGATGGCGGTGTGGATCTTTCGCCCATCGCCGACTTGAACAAAACTGAAGTCTATGCGCTGGCGGCCCACCTTGGTGTTATCGAAGAGATTCAGCAGGCCGCGCCCACCGACGGCCTGTGGGGAGACGATCGCACCGACGAAGACCAGTTGGGCGCCACCTACCCCGAGCTGGAATGGGCCATGGGGTGGGAATCCCAGGGACGTTCAGAAGACGAGGAAGCCGGGTTGCCCTGGCGGCAGCAGGAGGTCTTGGCCACGTACAGGCGGTTCCACCGTGCAAACAAGCACAAGATGGAGCCCATTCCAGTCTGCCACGTGCCGGAAGACGTTCGGTTCAGGGCTTGATCTCCTCTTCCGTCACAACCAATTCGGTGTCGCATTCGAGCCGAATGCGCGCCTCGAGGTCGTCCACCTTCAGGGTCACCTGGTAGGCCCCCGCAGGAATGTGGTTTTCGCCGTCCAACAGCGAGATGGAGACCTGTTGCATGCCCCGCACCAAGCTGACTTCCCCGCGGTCGTATACCTGACCTTCTTGAGTTTTCAGTTGGTCGAGAATTTGGTCTGCACTTAGTCCGCCTTCCCCCTCTTGGTCTTCCTTGGAAGCTGGCATGGTGCGGAGGTGCACTTGGGCGGTGCCGTCCACCGGAGACCAAACCCAGCACATCGCGACGGGTTCCTCGGGTTCTGACCACGCCCATCCGCGGGTGTTCCAATCTTCCCGTCGCGCGACCTCCACCTTCGCGTTCACGAATTCCAAGGGTCGGGTGTCCAACGTGGTGGACGTCAAGTCGTCCAGGCTGGACAGGTCCATGCGGTAAATGCCTCGTCCGTGGGTGCCGACGATCAGGTCGTTTTCGCGTTCTTGCACGACCAGGTCGTGCACGGGCACGCGAGGTAAATCTCGGTGCAGGGCGCTGAACGATGCCCCGGCGTTGGTGGTGAGGTAGGCGCCGCCGTCGGTGCCCACAACCCACCATCCAGGGTGGTCTTTCATTTCCACCAGGGCGTTGACAGGTTCCGAGGGCAAGTCCTTGCCCCACCGTTCCCACGTTTTTCCGCCATTTCGCGTCGCGAACACCCATGCGTCAAGCGCGTCGTGCCTGTACCCGTTGAGAGCCACCACGAGCAAGTCGGCGTCGTGGTGCGACCACATCACTTCCGTGACCCAGGCGTGCTTGAGGCCGTCGCCTTTGCCCAGCGACGTGGGGATGGGCATGTCCAGTCGTTTCCAGGCGTGGCCCCCGTCCGTAGACACGTGTACGAGGCCGTCGTCGCTGCCCACCGCCAATTGGCCAAACCGTTCAGGGTGTTCTGCCAGGGTGGTCAAGGTCCCGAACGGCACGTTTCCAGCAAGTCCGCCACGGGTCAAGTCTCCGCTGAGGGTTTCCCAGGTTTCTCCTTGGTCCATGGAGCGGTGAAGCTTGTTGGACCCCATGTACAAGATGTCTTGCTGGTGTGTACTTAGCTGGATGGGCGTCTGCCAATTCCACCGAAGTGGGGTTTCGCCCAGGTCGTGGGTGGGGTGCAGGCTTGTGGATTCACCAGTCGCCAAGTTGGTTCTGCGGTACCAACCGAACTGGTAGCCCGTGAACACGATGTCCGCGTTCCTGATGTCGACCTCGATTTGCATGCCGTCACCGCCGCCCAAGCCACGGTAGGGGTGTTGCCCTGTTTGGTGCCAAGCGGGGTTTTCTTTGTGCGTGTGCGGACCTTTCCACGTGCCGTTGTCTTGAAGCCCCCCGTAGACGTTGTAAGGCTCAGCGTCGTCGACTTCCACAGCGTAAAACTGGCCCACGCTGGGGCTGTTGCATTTGATCCAGGATTCGCCGCCGTCCCAGGACACGTTCATGCCGCCGTCGTTGCCGTTGAGCACATGCCGAGGGTTGTTGGGGTCGATCCAAACCTTGTGGTGGTCGACGTGGACGTTCGGGGCGCCGATGTGCTCAAACGTTTGGCCTCCGTCGGTCGACTTCAGCAGGGGCACGCCCGCGATGTACACCGAGTTCTCGTCCGAGGGGTCGACGCTCACCGTGCCGAAGTAGTACCCGTAGGTGTACCACACGTCGTCCAGCCAATCTTCATGGGTGCGTCGCCACGTCCCGTCCTGGAAGGCGTACAACTCAGGACCGACGATTTCAGTGTCAAACAACGCCGCATTGCCGTCGGAGAGGTAGTCGTACAGAGCCCGAGGCGTGAGCTCGGCGCGCTGGACACCGGTCTTGACGGCCGCCGCGCTGTCGGCGGGTTGGAACCCGTTCTCGTCCAAGTAGGCCTGCAGGGTGTCGTTGTCCAGTGCCAAGAATGCCTCTGCCGACATATCCAGGAACGACGCTGGGGTCAATCCTTCCTCTTCGGCAGCATCCTCGTCCTTCGGCCTGGCGGCTTGATTGTCGATCAGGGCGTACAAAGTGTTGGATCCTGCGTGGTGTGCAAGGCCGATTCGGCCGGCCTCGGGGCCTTCGGGAAAACCGTCCAGCTTTGAAATTCGGATCCAGGTGTTGCCGCCGTCTTGAGACTCCCAAATGCCAGAACCTGCCCCAGCCTCGGTGAATTCATGGGCCCGTCTGGTGCGGTCCCAGGTGGCGGCGTAGAGGTGATCGGGGTTGCCGGGGTCGACGACGAGGTCCACTGCACCCACGACCGATTTGCCGTCCCCTTTGACTGTCAAAACGCGGGTCCACGTGTCGCCGGCGTCCTCCGTGCGGTACACGCCGCCACCTTGGTTCTTGGAGTACAACTCGCCCAGGGCCGCCACCCACATGCGGTCAGGACGGTTGGGGTCGATGCATACGCGGCCGACGTGGTGGGTTTCCGCGAGCCCGGCGTGGGCCCACGTGAGTCCTCCGTCGTTGCTGAGGTACACGCCGTCCCCGGCGTACGAGCTGCGCGAGGAATTCACCTCGCCGGAACCGACCAAGATCCGTCCGGAAGGGTGCGCGTCCACCGCGCCAAGCATGGTGGTCGCTTCGAGCAACGGCTCGAAGGTAGCACCTTGATTGACCGTCTTCCAAAGCCCGCCCGTGGCGTAGGCCACGTAGATGGTGTCGCCCACCACGGCGAGGTCCACCACACGGCCGCCCATGACCCCTGGGCCGATGTTGTGTAGGTCCAACCCGCTCGTCCAAGACAAAGCCATCATGGCGTTGCGGTCGGCGTGGACGGTTTCCCGTTCTTGGGTGGAAGAAGCCCCCCAGGATTGGGCTTGGGCGTCAAGGGCTGCCGTCAGCAGAAGCAGGGCGCATGCGCCGCGAAGGGTGGGGTGGATGGGCATCATGGTTGAAGCTTGGGGTTGTTCTTGTGGCGGTCTTGGTCGCGCCGGGTCTTTTTGGCCACGTTGGCCTCCAACGCCGCGGTCAGGTCGACGCCAGTTTGATTGGCCAAGGCCATGAGCACCCAAAGCACGTCGGCCATTTCGTCGCCGAGGACCCGGCCGG
>CAJWII010000081.1 GCA_913041065.1 uncultured Flavobacteriales bacterium | reverse complement strand
CAGTTTGGCCAGCGCTTCGGTGTTGGTGCCACGCCGGACGCCCTCGTCGGTGTCAATGACGTGGTTTCGCTCTTGCCGCTGCTCCTTTGCGTCGAGGAAAATTTCTTGCACTTCGATGGTGGCGATGCCGCTTGCAAAGGCGCCGCTGTCGATGGCGGCGGCGGCGCGACGATGGCTCTCCACGGCAAAGGCGTCCTGGTCTTCGCGGGACACGTTGAACTCCTTGGCCACCGCTTCCGCGGTCAAGCCCATCCCCCAATACCATTCGGGGTTGTGCTTGGCGACGCGTGCGTTGGGCACAATCCGCCACCCGCCGAAGGGGATGGGGGACATTGTTTCAATGCCGCCGGCCACGATGCAGTCCGCGATGCCGGCGTGGATCTTGGCCGACGCGATGGCGATGGTTTCCAATCCGCTTGCGCAGTATCGGTTGACCGTCATGCCGGGCACTTTGTCGGTGTCCAACCCCATCAGTGAAACCATGCGGCCGATGTTCAGACCTTGCTCAGCTTCGGGAGTGGCATTGCCGACAATCACGTCGTCGATGCGCGTTTTGTCGAGCTGCGGGAAATCCGACATGAGCCGACGGATCACCTGCTCTCCAAGGTCGTCGGGCCTGAGAAATTTGTAGGCGCCTCGGGGGGCTTTGCCCACGGCGGAGCGATATCCGCCAACAATGTATGCGTCCATCAGTTCCGGAGAATTTTGCCCTTTTGGATGAGGCTCTGCATGCGCTCAAGGGTCTTGCGCTCGGTGCAGAGTTCGAGAAACGCCCGGCGTTCGAGGCCGAGCAAGTAGTCTTCGCTGACTTCAGTGCGGGCACTCAGGTCCCCGCCACACATGACGTACCCGAGTTTTTCGCTGATCAATTTGTCGTGCTCAGAAATGAAGTTGCCCGCATGCATGGTGCTGGCGCCGGCGTAGACAATGCCCATGCCTTCTTGACCCATCACCGTGATGTTCTTGCGCTTGACCGGTTGGGTGTATCCCGCGTCGGCCAAGGCCAAAGCCGCGGCCTTGGCCCGTGCGAGCTGGTCCTTGCGGTTGACCACCACTTCGTCGATGCCTTCGCGGAAATACCCCAGTTCAAACGCTTCGTACGCCGATGTGGCCACCTTGGCCTGGCCGATGGTCAAGAACCGTTCGCGCATGGCGTTGATGCGGATGTCGCCGTCGCCCAGTTGGTCATTCAACCGAAGCACAAACTCCTTGGTGCCGCCGCCGCCAGGGATGACCCCAACCCCGAACTCCACCAAGCCCACGTAGGTCTCGGCATGGGCCACCACCTTGTCCACGTGAAGGCACACTTCGCAGCCGCCCCCCAGGGTCAGCTGATGGGGTGCGGCGACCACGGGGATGCCGCTGTAGCGCAACCGCATGGTCGTGTTTTGGAACAGACGGATGGCGTAATCGAGCTCGTCCCATTCCTGTTCCACGGCCAACATGAAAATCATGCCCACGTTGGCGCCGGCAGAGAAGTTGGCACCTTCGTTGCTGATCACCAGCCCGCGCCACTTGGGGTCGCTTTCTGCCAGGGCGACGGCCTTGTTCAGGCCCTCAATCACCTCGGCGCCAATGGTGTTCATTTTCGTGTGGAACGCGACGTTCAAGATGCCGTCTCCCAAGTCTTGGATGGTCGTGCCACTGTTGGACCACACCGTCTTGTCTGCGTCCAACAACGACAGGGCGATGCGGCCCTCTTGCCCGGGAATGACCACATGTGTTTTGGAGGCCACGTCCCAGCAAGTCCGCTTTCCGTCGGCCGTGCTGTAGAACGACGTGGCGTCAGAAGCCATCAGCTCGTGTACCCAAGGGGCCACATCTAACCCGCGGTTGGCGCATGCCTTCAACCCGGCCTCGAGGCCCACGGCGTCCCAGCTTTCGAAGGCTCCCAATTCCCAACCAAATCCAGCACGCAAGGCGTCGTCGATTCGGAAAATTTCGTCGCTGATTTCAGGGAGGCGGTGGCTGACGTAGGCAAAAACGTCCGCAAAAATGCGGCGGTAGAACTCGCCCGCTTGGTCTTGACCTTGAAACAGAAGTCGGGTTCTCGCTTCCAAGTCTTCCACCTGTTTGGCGGCGTCGAGGGTGGCGAATTTGACCTTCTGCTTAGGCTTGTATTCCAGAGTCTTGAGGTCCAGGGCGTGGATTTCCTTCTTGCCGTCTTGGACGACCTTCTTGTAGAAGCCTTGTCCCGACTTGCTGCCCAAGTGGCCCTGGTCGACCAAATGCTGCACAAACGAGGGAATGCCAAAGACTTCGCCACGTTCGTCGTCGGGGCAGTTTTGGGCCACGCCATTGGCGACGTGCACCAGGGTGTCGATGCCTACCACATCGCAGGTGCGGAACGTGGCACTTTTGGGCCTGCCCATGGCTGGGCCGGTCAGCTTGTCCACGGCTTCCACAGAAAGCCCCATGTCTTGTACGGCGTGGAACAAAGCTTGGATGGCGAACACCCCCACGCGGTTGGCGATGAAGGCGGGCGTGTCTTTGCACAGCACCGTCTGCTTTCCAAGGATTTTCTCGCCATAGGCCATGAAGAAGTCCACGACTTCCTGGCGCGTGTTGGCGGCTGGGATGATTTCAAGCAGTTGCAGGTACCGCGGCGGGTTGAAAAAGTGGGTGCCGCAGAAGTGCGCTTTGAAGTCTTCGCTGCGTCCTTCCACCAGCATCGCCATGGGGATGCCGCTGGTGTTGGAGGTGATGTACGTGCCTGGCTGGCGGTGCTGCTCCACCTTTTCAAAGAGCTGCTGTTTGATGTCCAACCGCTCCACGACCACTTCCACGATCCAATCGCAATGCGCAATCTTGGAGAGGTCGTCGTCGAAGTTGCCGGTCTCGATGCGCGCGGCGAATCGCTTGCTGTAGATGGGGGAGGGTTTGCCCTTCAGGCTCTTCTTGAGGTGTCCCGCCGCGATGGCGTCACGGGGTCCTTCGTCGGAAGGCAGGTCGAGGAGCAACACCTCGGCGCCGCATTGGGCGAGGTGGCATGCAATCGCCGATCCCATCACGCCGGAGCCCAGGACGGCCACGCGTTTGATGCGGTGAAATGAAATGTTTGTGCTCATGAGGAGGCGAGTGTGTTGTCGTTCAACGGGACCCAATTGGTCGGAATCAATTGTTCAGGCGCCTCAAGCAGTTCGTTGAGTTTGGAGAGTCCTTCCACCAATTGCGCGACGGCTTCTTCTCCCAGGAGTTCGTGCAAGCGGGCGTTGAGCTCGATGACGAGTTCTTTGATTTGCTTGCGGGCCACAAAGCCCTCTTCGGTCAAGAAAATGCGCACGCGGCGTTTGTCTTGGGCGTCGGCCCGCCGTTCGATGAATCCTTGGGCTTCCATGCCCTTCAAAGTCCGGGACAAGCTGGTGCTTTCCATGCCCATGCGGGGGCCGAGTTTGGTGCTTGGGGTGCCTTCCTTCTCAATGCTGAGGAGGGCGTACCCGACGCTGAGAGAAATGCCGTTGTGTTCAGCCATGCTGGAATACAAGCGGGCAAGCTTGCTCCAACCCCAACGCAGCTGAAAATCGATCGTGTCTGAGGGGTTCACGCGTCCAATGTACACGATATTGCTGTGCGCGCATAGCTTTTTTGACGTTTTTCTGTGCGCGCATAGGAATGAATACCTTTGGCCTATGTTTGAACACCCCATTCCAAGGGTTGGTGCAGGGCCGCGCTTGGCCGCGGCCGCCTTGGATTACGTGATGTCCACCTTTGTTGTGATGGCGTGCGCGTGGCAAGGGTGGGGTTGGTTCCAACTTGTCGAGTCCATGCCGGGCCTCGATGGGGTTCAAGAACTCTACGCGCCGGTGGAGGCCATGTTGGTGGAAGCTGGACTCGACCAAGGGTTGACTTCTCTGCTCGCCGCATCTGCGTTGGTTGGCGTGGCGTACCCCATGGTGGAGGGTGTGTTCGGGGCCAGTCCGGGCAAGTGGGTCATGGGGATCTGCATCGCAAGTCCTGATGGCACAAGGGGGAACCTCGGCCTTTACTTGCGGCGGTTTTTGGTCAAACACGTGCGCCCTGTCTTTGCGACGGTGGGTGCGGTTTCAGGGATTTCAGCCTTGGGATTCATGGCGGGTCCTGCCGGACTTGTGGTGACGGTGGGGATCCTGTTGTTGTTGGCCCCGCACCGTCAGGCCCTGCACGACAAGCTTGCGGGCACGGCGGTGTTCCTTCGGGGAGACGTGGTCAAATGAACCTGCCGTCGGCCATCCGCAACGTGCGGTCCGCCCTCGCGGCCAGCGTCTCGTTGTGGGTGACCAGCACGATGGTTTGGCGTGAGCGGTCGCGCAGCTGAAAAAACAACTCGTGCAGCGCTTCCGCGTTTTCTGAATCCAAATTGCCGGAGGGCTCGTCGGCCAGGAGCACTTTGGGCCGGTTCATGAGCGCCCGTGCGACGGCCACACGTTGCTGCTCTCCACCAGACAATTCAGACGGGTTGTGCGCAAGTCGGTGGCCGAGTCCAAGTTCTTGAAGCAACGCTTCTGCACGCGGAGCCGACTGGTCGGAGGATTGTCCAGAAATCCAAGCGGGCATCATCACGTTTTCCACGGCATTGAACTCGGGCAGCAATCGGTGCGATTGAAACACGAAGCCCAAGTTTTCATTGCGGAATCGGCTGAGCACGCCCCTGGACATGCCATGCACGGGCGTGCCGTCGATGTGCAATTTCCCTCGGTTGGGGACGTCCAACGTGCCCAGGATTTGGAGCAAGGTGGATTTGCCGGCACCTGAGGCCCCCACAATTGCCACAACCTCTCCTGGTTCCACCCTCAAATCAAGGCCTCGAAGGACCTCGAGCGTCCCGTAGCTTTTGACGATGTTCGTGGCTTGAATCACGCCTCCAAGCTACTACCTTTGCGCCCGATTCTCACAACACCACGGACATGAACATCCACGAATTCCAAGGCAAAAGCATCCTCCAATCTTTTGGCGTGGCCATCCAACGCGGCAAGGTGGCTGACACCCCTGAAGCCGCCCACAACGCGGCGGTCACATTGGCAGAAGAAACTGGCACAGAGTGGTTTGTTGTGAAAGCCCAAATTCACGCAGGTGGCCGTGGAAAAGGCACCGTGACCGAGACCGGTTCTCACGGGGTGGTCTTGGCCAAGGGGTTGGACCAAGTGAAGGACAAGGCCCAGGGCATTTTGGGTGGCCACTTGGTCACTGCCCAAACCAATGCCCAGGGAAAGCAAGTCAATAAAATCCTCATTGCAGAGGACGTGTACTACCCTGGCGCCAGCGAGCCCGAAGAATATTACATGAGCGTGTTGCTCGACCGCGCGTCAGGCAAGAACATCATCATGTATTCGCCAGAAGGCGGCATGGACATTGAGGCCGTGGCCGCGAAGACACCCCACTTGATCTTCAAAGAAGAGGTCGACCCTGCCGTGGGCCTGCAAGGCTTCCAGTCGCGCCGCATTGCATTCAACCTCGGCCTCTCCGGCCAGGCGTTCAAGCAAATGGTGAAATTCACCCAGGCGCTCTACGCCGCCTACGTGGGATGCGACGCCGCGATGTTTGAAATCAACCCCGTCTTGAAAACCTCCGACGACAAAATCATCGCGGTGGACTCCAAGGTGAGCCTCGACGGCAACGCGTTGTACCGTCATCCGGACTACGCCGCGATGCGCGACAAGACGGAGGAGGACCCCACAGAAGTGGAGGCGGACGAAGCCGGACTGAACTACGTGAAGCTCGACGGCAACGTGGGCTGCATGGTGAACGGTGCCGGGCTGGCCATGGCCACCATGGACATCATCAAGCTCAGCGGGGGGGAGCCTGCCAACTTCTTGGACGTGGGTGGCACCGCCGACGCGGCACGCGTGGAGAAGGCATTCCGCATCATCCTTAAAGACCCAGCGGTGAAGGCCATTTTGGTGAACATCTTCGGGGGCATTGTGCGTTGCGACCGCGTCGCCCAAGGGGTGGTGGACGCATGCAAGAACATGAGCGACATCAACGTGCCAATCATTGTGCGTCTTCAAGGCACCAACGCCGAGGAGGCCAAGGCCATCATCGACGAATCAGGATTGGAAGTGCGCAGCGCCATCTTGCTGAAGGAGGCCGCCGATGCAGTTGCCGACGTGCTGGCGTAAGCTTCCATTCACCGCGGCATCCGCTGCGCCATGTGAAGGCCATCTCGCAAGGGCAACAACACGTTGTCCAGTGCAGGATGGCCTTTCATGTGTGCATTCAATTCGTGGATGCGCACCGCTTGGGGGTCGTCCGACGTGCCGGCGGCCACCCTCAGCACCTCGCCCCACCAGAGCACGTTGTCCACCAAAATCCATCCGCCGTCGCGGACATGGTTGATGGCCCAGTCCACGTAAGTGCGTTGGTTGGCTTTGTCTGCGTCGATGAACACGAGGTCAAACAAATTCTGGTCCTCTCGGAACAAAACGCCAGACTCCAACACGTCCAACGCCCGGCCCACATGTCTGTGGATGCGTTCTGCGCACCCCAGCGTGGGCCAGTGCGCGTCGTGCAGGTCGTGCAACTCGTCGTCAATGTCCACAGTGTCGATGCGTCCATCTGGGGCGAGGCCCTCTCCGAGGCAAGCGGTGGCGTACCCTGTGAAAGTCCCCAATTCCAAGACGCGCTTGGGCCCAACCATGCAAGACACAGAGGCCAAAAGCCGGCCCTGCAATTCGTCGCACAGCATTTGTGGTTTCACGGTCTGGGTCCAGGTGGCGCGGCGCAGTGCGGCCAATCCTTCAGGTTCAGAGGAAGACCACTCAGTGGCGTAGTTGTGCAGGGCGTCGTCCAGGCCGTGGGCGCCAAGTTGAGGAATGCGGGGTGGTTTGCCTCGTCGTTTGGACATGCCACAAAACTATCACGGACCCGCGGACCGTGCGTACCTTCGACGGCCATGGGCAAACGCAAACAAGGTCGCATCCGCACGGAGTCAGACGGCATGGTGTTCAGCACCAATCCCGGTTTTTCATGGGACGTGGAAGAGGAGGAGGGCGAGGCCTGGTCTGTGGAGACGGCCGCCATCCTGCACGTCAGCTTGGATCGAAAGCAGCGCGCCGGCAAGCCTGTGACCTTGGTGGAGGATTTTGACGGACCTGCCTCGGAATTGCTCGATTTGGGCAAGCGCTTGAAGCAGCTCTGCGGCGTGGGTGGCTCGGTGAAAGACGGATGCATTTTGATCCAAGGAGACCACCGCGACAAGGTGGTGGTGCATCTGGAAAAGCAGGGCTTCAGAACGAAACGAAAAGGCGGATGAAACTTCATGCCAAAACCTTGGCCGGCCTCGAAGACTTGGTGGCCCAGGACATGAGCCAGGCCGGCGCCACGGAGGTGGTGGTCGGAAGGAGGGGGGTGTCTTGTGAAGCGGACCTCAAGGCGATGTACCACCTCTGCCTGCACAGCCGGTTCGTGTTGCGCGTCTTGCGGCACCTGACAGAATTCACTGCCAAAAACCCGGACGACCTCTACCGCCAAAGCGCCCGCTTCGCGTGGGAAGACCTGATTCCGGTGGACGGCACCTTTGTGGTGGATGCGACCGTGCACTCGGAGGTGTTCACGCACGACCATTTTGCAGCCTTGCGTTTGAAGGATGCTGTGGTGGACCGGTTCCGAGGCAAAACAGGGCAACGGCCGAGCATCGACCGGGTGCACCCCGACGTGCGACTTCACCTGCACATCGCAGGAAACCAAGTGACCTTGAGTGTGGACGCCACCGGCGCCCCTCTTTCTCACCGTGGCTACCGTCCGCCCAAAGCCAAAGCGCCCCTGAACGAGGTGCTCGCCGCGGGTTTGCTTGCCTTGAGCGGGTGGCGCCCAGGCACGCCACTCATCGACCCCATGTGCGGTTCGGGTACGTTTTCCACGGAAGCGGCGCTTTGGGCGTCTGGTTTGCCCGTGCAGGCGGGACGTCGGCAGTTCGCCTTCATGAAGTGGAGCGACTTTGATGCGGGTGCTTGGCGTGAAGTCCGCGACGAGTCCATGCACGGCGTCAAGCGTGTGGAGACCCTGATTTGGGCCTCCGACAACCACCCCGGCGCCATCCGTCAGACCCAGCGCAGCTTGGAAGAAGCG
>CAJWII010000080.1 GCA_913041065.1 uncultured Flavobacteriales bacterium | reverse complement strand
ACGGAGGGAGCAACTTCCATGGCGGCGTCAAACATGCTCAGCTGGCCGTCTGAATCGCCGCCGTTGGCCGTGGCGGCAGGAGCTGTGCGTGCGGCTTGGGCCAGCGCGGCGTCCGTTGAGGCTGTGTCGCCCAACAGCCGGCGTGACAAGGTGCGGAATTCGAGCTCTTCGAGCAAGGGCGCGAGTGCAGCGCCGTCAGGCGCCGACATGGCCATGTCCTCGAAATTTTCGTCAAACGGAATGTCGAGGACGATGGTGGCGAGCTCGCGGGACAAGAAGGCCAGCTCCCGGTTGGCTTCCACCTTTTCCTTCATCTTGCCCTTCAACTGGTCGAGGTTGTCGTACAGCCCTTCCATGGAGCCGTAGGCCTGGAGGAATTTAATGGCGGTCTTCTCGCCGACCCCCGGCACGCCTGGGATGTTGTCCGCCGAGTCGCCCATCAAGCCCAACAAGTCGATGACTTGGGCGGGATCTTCCAGCCCGTACCGCTCACGTACTTCGTCGGGCCCCCACACGGTGGGTGGGTTGCCGCCACGTCCAGGACGGTACATGCGAATCTTGTCGCTCACAAGTTGGGCGAAGTCCTTGTCTGGCGTCATCATGAAGACGTCAAACTCTTCCTTCTCGGCGCGTTTGGCCAAACATCCGATGAGGTCGTCGGCCTCGTACCCAGGGGCCTGCAACACCGGAATGCGCATCCCTTCCAGAATGTCTACGATCCAAGGCACACTCAGCTTGATGTCCTCAGGGGTCTCGTCCCGGTTGGCCTTGTAGTCTTGGAATTGCTCGTTTCTCAAGGTGGGCCCCGGAGGGTCAAACACCACCGCCAAGTGCGTCGGCTGCTCCCTGCGAACCACCTCGAGCAAAGCGTTCGTGAAGCCAAACACCGCGGACGTGTTCATGCCCTTGGAGTTGATGCGGGGGTTTTTGATGAATGCGTAGTACGCCCGGAAAATCAGGGCATAGGCGTCCACGAGAAAGAGCTTCTTGTCGGAGGGAGGGGTGATCATGCGGGGCGGTTCTTGACGATGGGCACGGCGCTGCAAGCTTCGCCGAACATGAGGGACTTGACAACCGGGCCCAGGCGTTGGGTGAACGCCACCAGGGTGTTGGGCCCACCTGCCGTGGCACAGCCCTTGACGATGACCCGCTGGCCGCGGTACGTTTCGAGGTCGAGGTCGAGCACGGCGTCGTGCCAAGCGCGTTGCGTCGCGTCCGCCTTGGATCCCACCATGGCCCGCGCGCCAGCGGCGTTCAGTGCATGGGCCACGAGCATCCATGCCCAATCCGGCAAGATGGCGTCGGTGGTGCAATGCAGGGCCACGAGGTGGTCGGCGTGGGACGAAGCGTCCCAACTTTTGACGCTGTCCCGGAAGTCTTTTTCCCGAAGGACGAACCCGTGGTCTAGCCATTGCGACACGTCCACCACATCCACCTGACGGGGCTGGAGTTCTCGGCTCAAATCAAGTTGAATCAGACCACTTTCTTGGACACGGTTGACCAGGGGTTCTTCCATGTCCCGAAGCTACATCACGGGGTCACCAGACCCAATTCAGGCGTCACGCAATTCGGAGCCCTTTGTCGGCATTTGCTGCACCTCGGGCTTGAACCATGTCGGTGGCCTTGGCGACGATGGCTTCAGTGTCGTAGCCGCACTCGGCGTAGAGCTGTGCTTGGGTGCCATGCTCGATGTACCGATCGGGGACCCCAAGGCGGACGACCTTGGCCGCGTAGCCTTGCTCCATGGCCCATTCGGTGACGGCGCTTCCCATGCCGCCTTGCACACAACCGTCCTCGACGGTGATGACGTCCTTGAACCGGCTGAACACTTCATGAAGCAGCACTTCGTCCAAGGGCTTGACAAAGCGCATGTCGTAATGCGCGGCAGACACGCCCTGAGCTTCCAGTTTGTCCGCAGCGGCCACGACTTCCGTGCCGATGGCCCCGATGCTGAGCAGCGCGACGTCGTCGCCATTACGCAGGCGTCGTCCACGGCCAATTTCCACAGCTTCAAACGGCGTTTGCCAATCGACCATGGAACCTGTGCCGCGTGGGTAGCGGATGACGAAGGGACCACTGTGCTCCTGCGACGAGGTGTACATGAGGTTGCGCAGCTCTTGCTCGTCCATGGGGGCGCTGACCACCAGGTTGGGGATGCAACGCATGTAGGCCAAATCGTAGACCCCGTGGTGGGTCGGTCCATCGGCCCCCACAAGCCCACCTCGGTCGAGGCAGAACACCACGTGGAGGTTTTGAATGGCCACGTCGTGGATGACTTGATCGTATGCCCGTTGCATGAACGAGGAGTAAATGTTGCAGAAAGGCACCAAACCGCGCGTGGCCATGCCTGCGCTGAACGTCACGGCGTGCTGCTCGGCAATGCCCACGTCAAACGCCCGGTCGGGCATTTCCTCCATCATGAACTTCAAACTGCATCCGCTGGGCATCGCTGGGGTCACGCCCACAATGCGCCGGTCTTTCTTGGCAAGTTCGATGATGCTGTGCCCAAACACGTCTTGGAACTTCGGCGGCTTGGGGGTGGTGTCGGTCGACTTGAAAATCTCGCCCGTCACCTTGTCGAACAACCCTGGGGCATGCCATTTTGTGGGGCTTCCTGCCTCGGACGGTGCGTAGCCTGCGCCTTTGCGGGTGACCACGTGCAGCAGCTTGGGACCGGGAATGTCCTTGATGTCTTCGAGCACCTTGGTCAAGTACTCCACGTCGTGGCCGTCCACCGGGCCGAAGTACCGGAAGTTGAGCGACTCAAACAGGTTGCTCTGCTTCAAGACGGCCCCTTTGATGGCGTGTTCCACTTTTTGTGCAATGGCTTGGGCGTTGGGCCCAAACTTGCTGATTCGACCCAACAATTCCCAGACCTCGTCTTTGACGCGGTTGTAGGTGTGGGAGGTGGTGATGTCGGTGAGGTAGTCTTTCAACGCCCCCACGTTGGGGTCGATGGACATGCAGTTGTCGTTGAGCACGACCAGCATGTTGGTGTCTTCTGCGCCTCCGTGGTTGAGCCCCTCAAAGGCCAAGCCCGCGGACATGGCGCCGTCTCCGATGACGGCCACATGTTGCGTGTCTTTCTCCCCGTTGTGGCGGCTGCCCACAGCCATGCCGAGGGCGGCGCTGATGCTCGTGCTGCTGTGCCCTACCCCGAAGGTGTCGTATTCACTTTCGCTTCGCTTGGGGAATCCAGACAGACCTTGGTATTGACGGTTGGTGTGAAATTCCTTCCGGCGGCCAGTGAGGATTTTGTGACCGTAAGCCTGGTGGCCGACGTCCCACACGATTTGATCTTCAGGGGTGTTGAAGACATAGTGCAACGCCACGGTCAATTCCACAACTCCCAAACTTGCGCCGAAGTGCCCTCCTTTCTCAGAGACTACATCCACAATGAATTGACGGACGTCGTCGGCGACCTGCTGAAGTTCTTCAGGCTTGAACTTGGACCTCAAGTCCGAGGGGTGCTCGATCTTGGAGAGATGTGGGCCGGCGGCGAAAGCGTCCATGGAATTCAAATCATTGGTTGAGGGGATGTAACAAATCTAACCCCCTCGTGTTTCCTTTCCGCCAAAAAGACGTCACGCCAGCACCTGCGCGGCCAAACCGAGCAAAATGGCCCGGCCGTCGGAGTTGGCGAGGTCGTCGCTGCACGCCCGTTCTGGGTGCGGCATCATGCCGAAGACGTTCTGGCCTTCATTGCACACGCCCGCGATGTTCAGCAAGGCCCCATTCGGGTTGCTCATGGCGTTGACTTGACCATCCTCGTCGCAGTATTGGAAGAGGATTTGGTCGTTGTCCTGCAGCACTTTCAAGCCCTCGTCGTCGATGTAGTAGTTGCCCTCGCCGTGTGCAATGGGAATCACCAACGGGGTGTCGGTGTCGCACCCTGCCGACACGGCAGCGGTCCGAGACACGGGCTTGAGGTGGACGTTGCGGCAGATGAACTTGCGGCTCTCGTTGTGGCGCAACGTCCCTGGCAAGAGCCCAGCTTCGCACAGAATTTGGAATCCGTTGCACACGCCCATCACTCGCCCTCCGCGGTGGGCGAAGGCGATGACTTCTTCCATGATGGGGGAAAATCGGGCGATGGCGCCGCTGCGCAGGTAGTCGCCGTAGCTGAAGCCACCTGGGAGCATGACCGCTTCGCACCCTTGCAGGTCGCGGTTTTTGTGCCAGAGTTGCACCACA
Organism: uncultured Flavobacteriales bacterium; assembly: GCA_913041065.1. Classification (GTDB taxonomy): domain Bacteria; phylum Bacteroidota; class Bacteroidia; order Flavobacteriales_D; family Sanyastnellaceae; genus UBA11663. The sequence goes on along the minus strand of CAJWII010000080.1, from coordinate 4,077 downwards.
TCAAATCCGAGGTCTTGGCCCAAGGCATGGACCATGTCCATGTCGCAGTTGGAACCGGGAAACGTGACAACGCCAATTTTCATGGAGCGAAGTTCGGCATTCTCAAGCGCATGGCCGAGCCATCCAAGTCGCATTTTCCCACGTTCGTCCACAATGGTTTCAGACTTCTTCGGAGCGTTGTGTATTTTCGCTCGGCAATCTCGCAGACATGAACACCCAAGATCTCATCACCCCCCTCGCCCAGTTCATCGAATGGACCTTCCAAACGGTGTTGTTGCCCATCAGCGACATGTTCAACTGGGGCGTGATTGCGTTGGGCCTGGCGGGCCTGGCGTTTTGGCTTCGTCTTCAAGCGAAGTACAACGCCCGCGCCGAACAGGACGGCACCATCATGTGATTCTGGGGGCGTCTCAAATGACGTCCTGGCCGATGTCCCTGCGGCAATTCTTGCCTGCAAACGAAATTGAGTCGGCCAATTCGTAACTCTTTTTCAAGGCGTTTTCCGGGGTCGCTGCCAGGGCTGAACACGCCAGCACGCGACCTCCTGCTGTCACCACATTGCCTCGGCTGGTGGTGGTGCCTGCGTGGAACAGCAGCGCATCCTTGTCCACCTGCTCAGGCAACTTGATGGTCTTTCCCTTGGGGTAAGGACCGGGGTAGCCTTCCGACACCAACATCACCGTGCTGCAGGTCCGTGGATCAATCTGAAGGTGGTACTCGCTGAGCAATCCGGCCCCCATGTTTTCGAACAAGTGAAGCAGGTCGGATTGGATGCGTGGCATGATCACCTCGGTCTCCGGGTCGCCCATGCGGCAGTTGTATTCCACCACGTACGGGTCGCCACCCACCTTCATCAACCCGAAGAAGATGAACCCGTTGTACGGAATGCCGTCGGCCGCGAGGCCTTTCACGGTAGGAATGATGATTTGGTTCAACGCCTTCTCGTGGAACTCCGCGTCCATGAATGGCACGGGGCTGATGGCGCCCATCCCGCCCGTGTTGGGCCCCGTGTCGCCTTCTCCAATGCGCTTGTAGTCCTTGGCGGAAGGCAGCAGATGGAATGCCTTGCCGTCGGTCACCACAAACATGCTGCATTCAATGCCGTCCATGAACTGCTCGATCACCACGCGTTGGCCCGCCGCCCCGAAGGAGGATCCGGACAGCATGTCCTTGACCACTTGTTCGGCTTCGTTCAAGTCCTCGGTGATGATCACCCCCTTGCCCGCGGCCAACCCGTCGGCCTTCAAGACGTAAGGGGCCTTCATCCCGTGGAGGAACTTCAAAGCGTCGTCCACCTGTTCACTGGTGAACGCACCGTACGCCGACGTAGGAATGTTGTGGCGCTTCATGAACTCCTTGGCAAACGTCTTGCTTCCTTCCAGCTGAGCACCCGCCGCACGTGGCCCAATCACCACCAAATCGGGGTGCTTGCCACAGTCTTGCAGATGGTCCACCAATCCGTCCACGAGCGGGGCTTCGGGACCCACAATGACCATGTGGATGTTGTGCTTTCTGATGGCGCGGCTCACGGCGTCGTGGTTGGAAGCGTCCAACTTGAGGTTGGTCGCCACCCCGTCTGTTCCAGCATTCCCAGGGGCTACGAAGAGTTGCGTCAAAAACGAGCTTTGGGCCAGCTTCCAAGCAATGGCGTGCTCCCGTCCACCGGAGCCAATGAGCAAGACGTTCATGCGCGTAAAATTACGCCATCCCTTGCGGGGACAGGTCTTGAGGTTATCCACAAAACCCGCACTTCGGGGCTACCTTCGTTCCTGTGCTGAGCGTTGTCATCATTGCCAAAAACGAAGCCCACAACCTGCCCCGCTGCCTGCAATCCTTGAAGGGGTTGGCCGACGAAGTGGTGGTGGTGGACTCCGGTTCCACCGACGGGACACTGGAGGTGTGCGCCCAGCACGGCGCCACGGTGCATCAGCGTGACTTCACCACCTACGCCGACCAAAAAAATTGGGCGGCCGATCAAGCTTCACACCCCTATGTTTTGAGTTTGGACGCGGACGAATCTGTGAGCGCCGACCTCTTCAAAGAGCTTACGGCGTGGAAAACCTCCGCGGCCTCAACCGACGAACTTCCCTTCGACGCCTGGTCTTTGCCTCGGCTGACCTCGTACCTGGGCACGTGGGTCCGTCACGGGGGATGGTACCCAGACCGAAAAATCAGGCTGTGGCGTCAGGGCACGGGATCTTGGACGCCTGCTCAACCAGGCGGCATGCTGCACGAAGCGTGGGTCCCCAACGTCCCGAGCCGCGTTGCGAAGCTCGAGGGGGATTTGCACCACCACAGCTACCATCGGTTCTCTGACCACCTCCGACAGTTGGCCAAATTCTCCACCCTCGGCGCGGCCGACGCCAAACTTCAGGGCAGGTCAAGCCACCTTTTGAAGCCGTGGCTTCGCATGGCTTTCCAGTGGTTGAAACAGGCTGTTGTCCAGTCGGGTTGGAGGGACGGATCGACAGGCGTTCGAATTGCCCGCTGGAGCGCAGTCTCCGCGCATTGGAAGTGGCGTCAAGTTCGCGCCGCAAGCGCCTGGGACACACGCCAAACTGTTGGCGTTGTCCGCACAGACGCGCTCGGGGACAACGTGTTGTCGCTTCCCATGGCGGGGGCCTTGAAGGCACATCATCCAGAGGTGAAGGTGGTGTGGATTTGCAAGCCCTACGCCGCGGATGTGGCGGGCGCTTGTGGACACGTGGACGAAGTGCGCATCTGGGACGGCGATCGCCCCGAGGTGGTGGAAGGGTTGGACGCGGTGGTGTTTGCATTTCCGGAGCCTGTCCTGGTTCGTGCCGCCGCGAAAGCAGGGGTGCCTGTTCGGGTGGCCACAGGACGCCGTTGGGCCACAGCTCTGCATGCCAATCGCAGGGTGTGGCGAAGTCGAAAAGGCACGCCTGTCCATGAAGCCTTCCAAGGCCTTCGCCTCCTGCACGGTTTGGACGTGCCTGCAGCCTTACGATTTCCCGAAGCCACCGATTGGCACGGATTGCTGGCGATGACCCCGCCGCTCGATTCGAGGGCCGCCCAAGTTGCCACAGGGCTTTCAGACAAATCATGGTCCCGCGTGGTGGTCCTGCATCCGGGCAACCACGGGTCTGCCAACGGCTGGTCGGTCGATCGCTTTCGAGCCTTGGGACGTCGGTTGATCGAGGCAGGGTGGGTCGCGGTGGTCACAGGCACCGAGGCAGAGAGGGGGCCGTTGGAGTCTTGGCTGAGCGAGCCTGAGGTCGTGGACCTGGTGGGCAAGTTGGATATGCCCAGCTTGTTGGGCGTGTTGGCCCACGCCAAGCTGTGCATCGCTTCAAGCACCGGACCGCTCCATTTGGCCTCCGCATTTGGGACGCCTGTGGTGGGGTTGTACCAAGGCCAGGCGCCGTTTTGGCCTGCGCGGTGGGCGCCCTTGGGGCCGGGCGTGGTGCTTGAGACTCGGATGGAAGCCCCCGAAGGAGGCTTGGACATTTCAGTTCAGGACGCTTCGGCCGCGGCATTTGGGTTGTTGACCTGAACGCCGCAGACCAGCGTCCACGCCAACCCCGCCAACATCGTGCCAGCTTGGGTCTCCAAGGTGTCCTCAAACACGCAGCTGAGGGCCACGACCAAGCCACCCCATACAGCGCCTTGGACAGAGCGAACCGTCCACAGCTGCGTTCCCACAAAAGCAAGCCACAGCAAGACCGCAACCAAGCCCCCCGTAACACCCCATGTGAGGTGTTGCATGTGGGCGCGGTGCCGATGTTGGGAGGCGAGTCGGGAGCCAGTCGCTTCGTACCCCGCCTGAAGGGCGGCATCGGCATCTCCTGCGCCGTGTCCGACCCACAGGGCCTGGCCCCAGGCGTGCCAACCGGCTGCCCAATGCTCGAGGCGTTGAAACACGGAGTGTCCTGAGGGGTTGCCCCCTTCCAGCCACGTTTCCCATTCCCAACGAAACGAAGCGAGACGCGCTTGGAAGCCTCGAAGATTCACCACGGATGTGGCCCCAGACTCGATCCGATCCACTTCGTCAGGGGTGAGTTGGAGGATGTGGGCCCCGTCTTTGGGCCAGCCCTTCGAGGCGAGGTACCGCCACAG
>CAJWII010000079.1 GCA_913041065.1 uncultured Flavobacteriales bacterium | reverse complement strand
AGGCTGTGAAGCCGACGTGGATGGCGACGGAAACGTAATCGTATCTGACTTGCTATCCTTGCTTGCCGCATTCGGACAGGATTGCTGACGGCCTGAGGGCGGGTATGCCTGACCTGCCCGGGGGGTGACGTATTTTTGGGACAAACCCGAAGGCATGTCAGAGCTTCCCTGGAAAACGGTCAAGGACTACGAGGAGATCACATTCAAAGTCCACGAAGGGGTGGCGCGCATCGCGTTCAACCGCCCTGAAGTCCGCAACGCATTCACGCCCAAGACCGTGGATGAGCTCTGGGAAGCGTTGGTCATCTGCCACGAGAGCCAAGACATCGGTGTTGTTCTCATCACAGGTGAAGGCCCTTCTCTCAAGGACGGGGGCTGGGCGTTCTGCAGCGGCGGCGACCAAAATGTCCGGTCCAACACAGGCTACAAAGGCGAGAACGGAGTCAACCGCTTCAACATCTTGGATGTCCAGCGTCAAATCCGTTTCATGAACAAAGTGGTGATCGCTGTGGTGCCAGGATGGGCCGTGGGAGGTGGGCACAGCCTGCATGTCGTGTGCGACATGACCTTGGCCAGCAAGGAGCACGCCATCTTCAAACAGACCGACGCCGACGTGGCCAGTTTTGACGGCGGGTTTGGCTCCGCATACTTGGCCCGTCAAGTGGGTCAAAAGCGCGCCCGCGAAATCTTCTTTCTGGGGGCGTCTTACAGCGCCCAGGAAGCCCATGAGATGGGCATGGTGAATGCCGTGGTTCCGCACACAGAATTGGAGCGCACCGCCTTTGCTTGGGCCAAGGAAATCATGACCAAGAGCCCCACGGCCATCAAGATGCTCAAGTTTGGGTTCAACCTCATCGACGACGGGTTGGTGGGCCAACAAGTGTATGCCGGAGAAGCCACGCGGTTGGCCTACGGTACAGAGGAGGCCAAAGAGGGGAGGGACGCCTTCCTTGAGAAGCGCACCCGAGATTTCTCACGTTTCCCCAAATTCCCATGAGCATGAGGCTTTCACTCTTTCCTTCGATTGTGGCCCTCGGATTGGCCTTTTGCCTGCCAGGCCTGTCCTCGTGGGCCCAGGAAGCCGACATCGCTGCCGCGCGTTACCAGCTGGAAGTGATGAAGACAGAGGCGCGTCAGCCTGGACTGGTGCGTTTTGAAATCCACGCGTTGTTGCCTGACAGCGACAGGGTGAGCGCCGTGTACGGAACGGACACCCATCCCCTTGAATTGCATGCTCCCAAGGGGGTGTTCAACAGCCCTTACAATGGAAGTTGGTCGAGCTCGGGCATGAATCCCAAATTCTTTGAGTTGATGCCCGACATGCAAGACGACACCTACGCCACGATTGGACTGCGCACGAGCGCTAAGTTGAGTGGCGTGATGCGTGCGGAAGATCCCACCATGGTCCAGGATCCCAGCGAGCCGTGGGACGATTTTTTCACTGTGAACGGCGAGACTTCACTTGAAGTCGCGACCCGTACAGGTGGAAGTTGGTTCGTGTTGCGGACAGCGGCCAACGGTACGCCGGTCGATGGAAAGGTGATGCTTGCTCAGGTCACCACGCCTGGAGACGTTTCTGGCGCCATGAACCTTCAAATTTTTCCTGCAGAGCCCGAAATCGAACAATTTCGCGTCCGCTTCGAATTCGATGGCCCGGGAAAGTTCCAGGGAAAGATGGTGGAGTAACCTTCCGATTCAGCAGTTCTGACCAAAAGAACTGAGGAGCGCCAACACATCGCTCACCGTGATGCCCCCGTCGCCGTCAATGTCTGTGGCATCGTTGCAATCGGTCGCGCACCCAAAGTCAGAGAGCACGAGCAACACGTCTGCCACATCCACGGCGCCATTCCCGTTGACGTCGTTGGCGCATGTGTCTTCACATGGCCCTGGACCGAACACCGCGCTCCCTACAAACGTGGCACACGTTCCTTCGTCTTCAAACGAAACATCCAAGTTGACCCACGTGCCGTCCGCAGGCAGTTCAAGATCCCCTGAAATCAACGTCCCGTCAATCGGGAACAGGTTGCCGTTTACAAAGATGCCCCCAGTTTCTGGCACACCTTGGGCATCCACTTCAAACGTGAGCGTATACGTGTTTGTGGCTGGATCGCAATCGGAAGCGGTCGCCGTGACTTCATTGATGAGACAAGGAAAGACCTCGCCACTCCAGGTGTCTACCCCGTAGTTCCCGTCTCCATCGTAGGAGTAAGGAGGAAGCGCTTGGATGTAGGAGTTGTTGCCAGTGGGCCAAATGCCTGCCAACTCGTCGTAAACCTCGAAATACAAGGGCGAGCCATCCGGCCCCCACTGAACATAATCATGCGCGCTGTTGGTTGGGAGGAAGAGCATAAGCCAATCGCCAGCAAGACCAGATGCCCAAGACAACTGAAATTCTTCGCCAGGCCCAACATTTGCGCTCTGCCCAGGCGCAATCAATTCGGTCAATTGGTGGTAGGGCTCAGTGGCGGACAAAACTCCCCATCCACTGAGGTCAGCGGGACAATCGGCGACATTGCGAATGCGCAAGATGTTGGCTTCAGGATCGACGAATGATAAGCGAAGGTTGCCGCAACACGGATCACGTCGGGTGTATGCGTCTGGAACACTCAACGCGCAGCCCTCGTCGGTTGTGAAAAAGGCAGTCACGTCCACGCTTTCTCCGTTGGCAGGTTCACCAACGATGGTGATCGCCTGCGGGCTGAAGTTGAAGCCCCAATTCGCACCATTCACATTGATAAATCCATCTGCAGGCGGGTATTCGAAGGAGACAAAGACCTGCTGGGTGTACAATCCCGTGACAGGATCGCATGCCATTTGGTTGCCAGGCGTGATGCCGGTGATGGCGCACTCAGGCGGAGTGTATTCTTCACAAAACGTGTAGCAGCCCGCACCTTCAATCCCAGGTTCCAAGGCATAGGTTTCCACCAGTGGATGGAACACGAGCGTCTTTCCTGTGGAAGTCGTGTGACAGTAGCTCATGATGGTTCCAGACCCCACTGAAGGCCCGTTGGAACAGCCGCCTTCTGCGGAGGCGCAATTGTCGATGGCACCTCCTGGCCACCCGCACCAATGGGTGTGGTTGGCCCCAAAGTTGTGACCCAGCTCGTGCGACACCACGTCCAAATTCCAGGAGTAGCTGTTGATGTTGTAATTGGTGGTGTTGGTCAAGTTGGCGCTGAAGCCATAGGCGTACGGATCGCAATTCACGTTGAGCCATGCGATGCCCCCAGTACCGGTGTTGGTTCGCTTTGAGATCAGGTGCGTCATGTCCCGATGCACGTTGTTCAAGGCACTGTTGGTTTGCCATGTGTTGCGGAAGCTGTCCAACATGGCACCTGCGTCTCCAACATATGCGTTCATGGGGTCACTGCTCTGCCAGATGTGGATATAAGAGGCTTGCAGCAAGGCCAATCCATTCAGTTCCTGGGTGTATATGGCCTCGACACCCGCCATCATGGCGAGTGCCCATTCCGTGGCGTCGTCCACGTTGTTGAAGGTGGACCAAGTGAAGAAGTCCAAATCAAGCGCAATCTCTACGCATCCGCCGTCCATCCTCTCAGCCGAAGACTTTCGTCTGCGATCTGAACGGACTGGCACCTTGTCCGAGTCCACCACGCCACACTCAAAAGGCTCGTGGTGTCGGAGCTGGTTCATGTCCGCAAGCACGTAACGATTTCCAGCTTTGTGCATGACGTCAAATTGCCGACCATCCTGGTGAAAAGAACCGACAACGTGGTCGTTCATCAGGGTCAAGCTGCCCACTGCCTTGCCATCGATCGCCACACGGAAAGATTGCAACTGGGGCACGTAGTGGAGTTCTTCGAAACCACGCTCCGTTGTCAACCCTACCGTGACGATTTCGGGGTGCGCGAAAAAGCGCGTCAGTTCGAGGTGCCACGAGGAGATGTTGTGCTCCGCTTGGAATTTAGGTGGGCAGGGGAGATCCAACGTCCACGAACCTAGGTTCTTGTTGCGAAGCGCTTTGTGCACCACGGGGCGCATGTCCAAGACCACACCCGCCGATACATCGACAAGGGTTTCCTGAAGCATCCGTGACGCGTCGGTGTCGTCAACCTGTTGGAACAAGTTCGAGTCTTGGGCCAAGACCTGCCCCAAGCCCAGAATCAGACATGCACCCAATGACAACAGGGACTTGCTCATGGTGATGTTCTTTTCGTTCATCATTCGCAGGTTTGGCCAAAGGCTGAAAGGACCAACAACACGTCTGCCACAGAGATGGCGTCATCTTCATCCACGTCGTACTCACAAGCTTCCAGGCACCCGAAGCTTGACAACAGGACCAAGACATCTGCCACGGTGATGGCGCCGTCGTTGTTGACGTCTTCGGGGCAAACAACCTCTTCTTCATCGACGTCGATGACGCCGTTGCAATTGTTGTCAATGCCTATGGCGGTTCCTGGTGCCCCTGGGTACATGGTGCTGTTGGCGTCGTTGCAGTCGCCGTCCAGGAGTACGGTCCCGGCAGGGTTAACCGACCCACAGAAATACTGCGCAAAAAATTGACCATATCCGTCACCGTCACCGTCGAAGTAGGCTGGCGTGCCGAGGTCGCACGAACCGTCGTCCACCTCGGCAGAGCTGTCGTAATTGCATGCTTCAGGGTTGGTGCAGCCGCCTTCTGTTGGAGGTCCAGTGCAAACACCGGACAGGGTCACGTTGAAGTCGTAATTCACCCCTCCGGAATTGGTCCACCCATTGATCACATTCAACTGCCAGAGTCCATCACCGCCCATGCCCAAATCGCCCACATCGATGGTGTGCGTGTATGTTCCGGAGCCTGACACGTTCCAGCCTGAGGGCCAGGCAAAGGAACCAAGGGCGCAGGAGCTGGACACATCGTACCCCCCCACCCCGAAGCAAGAGCCGTCTGGTGCACTGATTTCAATCAACGCATCTCCGGCCCAACTGCCGTCGTTGTTTGTATTCACCCAAGCCAAAGTCACTTCAATGGCGGCCAAGTTGCCAGTGGCGTCGAGGGTGCTGGAGCTGCTTTGACCGGACCCCAACTCCGCAACGAGTGCAATGTCACTTTCACAATCGCATGAATAGCCAGGAGGGGCATAAGTGCATGATCCGTCGTCGACAGGTGCACTCTGGTCGTAGTTGCAAGCCGATGGATCTGTGCACCCTCCACAAGACTCGTTGTTCCCGCCACAGACACCACATTCGTCGACATCGTAAGCGCAAGAACCGTCGTCTTCGATGGCGTTCGCATTGTAGTTGCACGCTGAGGCGTCGGTGCACCCAATGTCGCATGACGTGATTGTTGGCGCACATCCACCGAGGCAAGACGCGTTGGTCAGGGATGGGAAAAACGCTTGTTGCTCTACAATCGGGTGAAATTCAAGGGTCTTGCCCACATTGAGGTGGCAATAACTCATGATGGTGCCAGAGCTGACACTTGGGCCGTTCGAACAAGAACCTTCTGCATCGTAGCAGCCGTCAATGGCACCTCCAGCTGAGCCACTGGGATGGTCTGCTCCGCCATTCCATCCGCACCAATGCGTGTGGTTGGAGCCAAAATTGTGCCCCAATTCGTGGGCAACAACGTCGAGGTTCCAAGAATAGGAGGGGAGAGGGATGAAGTCGCTGGCCGCACTCATGCCAGCGCTGAATCCATAGCCATAGCTGTTGCAAACACCATCCAAGTATGCGATTCCACCTGTTCCAGAATCTCCTCGTCTCGTCATGAGATGCACAAAATTCCTTTGTTGCGCGCTGAGGTCGCCGTCGGTGAGCCACGTTGTTCGGAATGATTCGAGCATGTTGCCTGCATCGTTCGAGATGTTGGCCCACGGCTCAGGCGTTTCCCACACATTGACGTACGTCGCTTGAAGCGTGATGAGGTCGTTGAGCTCGTTGCGGTAAATCAAATCCACTCCGGCCAACACACCCACAGCCCAATCCACAGCGGCATTGCAATTGTTGCCGAATGTCCCAAAAGTGTAGTTGTCCACGTCCAAGGCGATCTCAACACAGTCAGGATTGGCGTTTTCACGGACCAACGAACGCTGCATGCGGTCCATGCGGTTCATCCTGCTGCGCTGGTCCTGCACGGCGCAGGTGAAGGAGTTGGTGCCGGCACTTTGGGCGACGTCGAAGAGCACATAGTCTTGCACGAGATCTTGGCTCCTCAAGTCAAGCACGTCAGGGGCGAGTTCCCACTGGTGTCCGTCCAGGACCATTGTGGAAAGCACTCGGTTGCGGTGCACGACAAGCACCCCCGTGAAACCATCTCCAGACACCGTGTTTCCGTTTGAGCTCACGGCGTGCTCAAGTTCATAGGTGTAAACCCCTGGACAATAGTCCTCTTGCACACTGCCGCCGACAGTTTGACGCCCGATGGAGAAGTCAGCCGAGAGGTTGCTGAACGCCACCCATTCTGTCGTCACGGTTTCTCCATTGGGCATCGCCAAATTGAGCTGAAGCGATTGCGGCCGCTCCGCCCGAATGCGTCGGAACGCCGCCTCATTCAGGTGCAAACCCTGGGTGTCCTTTGCATCCAAGGTGGCCGCGCGAGGCGCCGTTTTGGAGGCGTGGAAAAGCGGCGATTCTGACAGGGCAATCATCGGGACGGCCAAGGTCAGCATGGTGGTCAAAAAAAGGCGCATGATTCGTTCAATTGGACTTTCAATTTACGGCAATTCAGCCGGTTGTGATTTGGTGTGGTTGGAAAGCCAATTTTGCGTCCTTCGGCGCACGTTCTCTTCCACATTGAACCAGAACAAATTGAGGTCGCCTTCATGCCAATCCTCTCGGTCCAAGAGTTTGCCTCCAAACATCCTGGGACGTGTAACTTCAAGCACACCATCCGGTGCCAATTTGCATTGAATTGCGCCGGACTTGGTGGGCCTGAAATTGGGCAACACCGCGCCCAAATGCGCGTCCAGCGGACTCCATCGTTCTGACTTGTTCCATGTGATGGGATTGACGCACAGCGGGGCTGAATGGCCTGCCGCGAGCTTGTCGTTCAGCCATCTTGGACGATGGCCCTCGGCATAGGTCATCCAGGTGCACAAGCATCCCGTCTCTTCTGGCGTGTTGCAAAGCGGGATCGTCTCAAATTCCTCAGGATACATGTCCATTCCCGGCAGATAGGCCGCCACCAGCCGATCTGCCAGCGCTCCTGTCTCAAAGAACTCCTGAAGCAAGGTGCGGCCATGGTACGCGCCCTGGCTGTGTCCCGCAAGGACAATCGGCCGCCCCTGGTTCCAATGGGAGAGGTAGTGCTCAAACGCCGCTTTGACGTCGCTGTAGGCCACTTCTGCGGCGAGGTAACTCAACGAGTCTCCGAGGCTGAATATGCGAATGTGGGCCTGACGATACCGCGGTGCGTACAACCGCCCGACCGAGGTGAAAATCGAGGATTGGTGACGCACAGGCCATTCGTCCACGAGATCATTCATGGATGCGTCTTCTGGCCCCACATTCCACGCCGCCCCTTCCATGTACATCGTGGGGTGGATGTAGAACACGTCGACATCTTCTCGATGGTCTCGTCGGTCATGCCATTTGCGCTTTTTGGCCCAAATCCGATCGTGCCCTGTTGGGTCAAACGCCGCACACACGGTCCAAGCGTCGGGCTCCGTGTAAGACGGAGGGGCGGGCACAGGTTCGAGCGTGGCAGAAGGCGTCTGGGCAAGTGGGGCAAATGCTGGTCCCAAACTGGCGTACACACCTACAAATGCCGCAATTCTGATGGCTCTCACGACAAGACAACGACTTGACATCACAGATTGTTTGAATTGGGGTGGAGTGGTTGGTTATGAATGGTTCGTCAGGAGGGATTGGAGACTTTGTCGAAAAAACACACGCCTTCATCGAAAGTCCCTTTCCCTTCGTTCTGTACATTGACGGCGGTTTAAAAAAAAACGCTGAACAACATGCTCCAAATTAGCTCCGCGCACCGCTCACTCTTGGCCGCACTTCTCACCTTTTGTGCAGGGTCGGCTGGTTTGTCTCAATACAACCTCGCCATTGAAACGTCAGATGCCGCTCTTCCAGAGGAAGGCACCGTTTATCGTTTCTACGTCGAAGCAAATGACCCCACCGATAAATTATCTGCAGTCTTTGGGAACGATGAGAATCATTTGATTCTGTCAACCCCTTCGGGCATTTACAACAATTCTTTCAACAGTTCGTGGAATGCCACTGGCTTGGGTGCTGGGCTCTTGGCTTTTTTCCCAGAGCTCGCCGACGACAGCTATGCCACAATTGGTCTTTCTCAGCCGGCAGCAGAAGTGGCTGGAGCTGAGGACCCATCATTGGTACAAGACGCATCGCTGTCTCCTACAGTGAGCGAATACTTCCAATCAGGTGGAACGGAATTGAATGTAAACACCCTCACAGGGGCATCTTGGTACGTTTTGAATACTGCTGCCAACGCGCTCCCAACAGACGGCCGGTGGTTAATTGCTCAAATCACGACAGCGGGTGAAATTTCGGGGACATTGAA
>CAJWII010000078.1 GCA_913041065.1 uncultured Flavobacteriales bacterium | reverse complement strand
CAAGCCAAATCGGCGGCGTGCAGCGCACCACCAACTTCTTGGAAAAGGCCACATGGTACTTGGCCGCGGCCTTGTTCGTGCTCTGCATCCTCGTGGGCAGCTTCGCCGGCAACGGATCTCTGGACGTGGGTGTGGACGAAAGCTTCGCCCCCACGGCAGCGCCCATCGAAGTTGCTGAGTGATTGCACACGTTATTTGAATGCGCCCACGCGGCGTGAGCACGACACCCTGTCAGCCCCGCTGACAGGGTGTCGTGCTTTGAACCCAGAACATGACAGCCTTGTCATTGGCATGTGGCACTTTGGCGGTTGGCACGGAAATCGCCCATAGGTCAGCGTGCACATGCACCCACAAACAGAACAACCCAAACAATTCAATACCATGTCTGTCAACATTCGACCTTTGGCTGACCGTGTGCTTGTCGAGCCCGCAGCCGCAGAAGAAAAGACCGCAAGCGGAATCATCATTCCGGATTCGGCCAAAGAAAAGCCCCAGCGCGGCACCGTCGTGGCTGTGGGGCCAGGCAAGAAAGACGAGCCCACCACTGTGAAGGAGGGCGACACCGTGCTCTACGGAAAGTACTCGGGCACCGAGTTGCAGTTCGAAGGCAAGGACTACATGATCATGCGGGAGGCCGACATTTTGGCCATCCTCTGAACCCCAATCTCTGAACATTCTAAATCATGGCAAAAGACATTCAATTTGACAGCGACGCCCGGGCCAACCTGAAGGCAGGCGTGGATGCGTTGGCGGATGCGGTGAAAGTGACCTTGGGTCCTAAGGGCCGCAACGTCGTCATCGACAAGAAATTTGGCGCCCCATCGGTCACCAAGGACGGCGTGTCCGTGGCGAAGGAAATCGAGCTGGAGAACCCCGTGGAGAACATGGGAGCCCAGATGGTGAAGGAGGTTGCGAGCAAGACCGCCGACGTGGCAGGCGACGGCACCACCACGGCCACAGTGTTGGCTCAGGCCTTGGTGGGCGAAGGCCTCCGCAACGTGGCGGCTGGCGCCAACCCTATGGACCTCAAGCGCGGCATGGACAAGGCGGCGAAAGCCATCGTGTCTGGTTTGCGCGAAATCAGCCGTGAAGTGGGCAGCGACAACAGCAAAATCGAGCAAGTCGGCACCATTTCTGCCAACAACGACAAGACCATCGGTTCGTTGATTGCAGAGGCCATGAAAGTGGTGGGCAACGAAGGCGTCATCACTGTGGAGGAAGCCAAAGGCACCGAGACCGAAGTGAAGACTGTGGAAGGCATGCAGTTTGACCGGGGGTATCTCTCTCCGTACTTCGTGACCAACCCTGACAAGATGGAAGCGGAGCTCGAGAATCCCTTCATCTTGATCTACGACAAGAAGATTTCCAACATGAAGGACCTCTTGCCTGTGCTCGAGCAAACGGCACAAGGCGGTCGTCCGTTGTTGATCATCGCAGAAGACGTGGACGGCGAGGCGCTGGCCACGTTGGTGGTCAACAAAATCCGCGGCGCCCTCAAGGTCGCGGCCGTCAAGGCCCCCGGATTCGGCGACCGTCGCAAGGCCATGCTCCAAGACATTGCCATCCTCACAGGAGGACAGGTGATTTCTGAGGAGACCGGCTTGAAGTTGGAGAACACCACCATTGCCGATTTGGGCACGGCGGAGAAAATCACCATCGACAAAGACAACACGACTGTGGTGAACGGCGCCGGCGACAAGGCGGCCATCGAAGCCCGCGTGGGTCAGATCAAAGCCCAAATCGAAACCACCACTTCGGACTACGATCGCGAAAAGCTCCAAGAGCGTCTCGCCAAGTTGGCCGGCGGCGTGGCGGTGCTCTACGTGGGTGCAGCCACGGAGGTGGAGATGAAAGAGAAGAAGGACCGCGTGGACGACGCCTTGCACGCCACCCGCGCTGCGGTGGAGGAAGGCATCGTGCCTGGAGGTGGCACCGTATACATCCGCATCGCCTCGAAGCTCGGTGAGTTGGAGGGCGAGAACGTGGACGAAACCACAGGCATCAAGATTGTGCTTCGCGCCATTGAAGAGCCTTTGCGTCAAATCGTGGCCAACGCTGGCGGCGAGGGCGCGGTGGTCGTGAACGCGGTGCGCGAAGGCGAAGGCGACTTCGGCTACAATGCCCGCACGGAAGTGTTTGAAAACCTCTTTGAGGCGGGCGTCATCGACCCGACCAAAGTCACCCGCGTGGCCTTGGAAAACGCAGTCTCCATCTCGGGCATGGTCTTGACCACCGAGTGCGTCATCACCGACATTCCAGAGGAGACACCTGCACCTGCCGGCCCACCGATGGGCGGCGGCATGGGCGGCATGATGTGATCGCCCCGGGCATCCTTGAAACAGCAGAAACCGCATCCTCTCGGGGTGCGGTTTTTTCGTGCGTCAAACTTCCGGACAGGGGGTAACTTCGCACCATGTCCATTTGGGTTGACAACGTGCAGAAGCGCTTCGGAACGCAATTGGCCCTGAACGGGTTGGAATTGCGCATTGGCAAAGGCGAAGTTGTCGGCTTGTTGGGCCCCAACGGCGCGGGCAAGTCCACATTGATGCGTTTGGTCACGGGGTATTTGCCGCCCTCGGAGGGCCGGGTGGAGGTGTGCGGGTTTGACGTGGCGGAGGCTCCGTTGGAAACCAAAAAGCGCGTGGGGTATTTGCCTGAACACAACCCGTTGCACGAAGAGATGTACGTCCAGGAGTACCTGCTGTTTGTGGCGGGGCTTCACAAAGTGGCCGATCGAAAGGCCCGCGTGGCAGCGGTCATTTATGAGGTCGGGTTGACCCCTGAGCAGCACAAGACCGTTGGCCAGTTGTCCAAGGGGTATCGGCAACGCGTGGGCCTTGCGCAAGCGCTGCTCCACGACCCGGAGGTGCTCATCTTGGATGAACCCACGTCGGGTCTGGATCCCAACCAATTGGTGGACATACGCGCACTCATTCGCAGCCTGGGTAAAGACAGGACCGTGGTGCTCAGCACCCACATCATGCAGGAAGTGGAGGCGATGTGCGATCGGGTGGTGTTGATCCGGCTGGGTGAAATTGTGGCCGACGCGCCTTTGGCCGACATGGTGAATGCGCCAGGCGGGTTGGAGGCCCAATTCAAATCCCTGACCGCTTGAGCCTCCTTGAAGGTTTGGTGTTGCGCACCACCGGATCTTGGTACGACGTGCAAGGTCCAGAGGGTGAGGTCGTGTCTTGTCGACCGGCCGGCAAATTGCGACTCAAAGGCTACCGCTCCACCAACCCCGTGGCGGTGGGCGACTTGGTGGATTTTGAAGTGGAAGACGACGGGACAGGTGTCATTCGACGCATCGAAGCCCGCAAGAATTGCATCGTGCGCAAGTCGGTGAACCTGTCGCACGAAAGCCATGTGGTGGCGGCCAACTTGGACCGCGCCTTCTTGGTGGTGACGCTCGCCGCACCTCGCACCAGCACAGGGTTCATGGATCGGTTTTTGGTCACCGCCGAGGCGTACGGCATCCCGACCACCGTGGTCTTGAACAAGATCGACGCGTTGGATGCAGAAAGTCAGGCCCAAGCCGAGACGCTCGCGGCGGTCTACCGCGACGCCGGTTACGGTTGGCTGGAAGTCAGTGCGCACTCCGGCGAGGGATTGGACGCCCTTCGCGCCGAGTTGGCGGCGGGAATCCATGTGCTCTCAGGCCATTCTGGCGTGGGCAAAAGCACCTTGATCAACGAGCTGATTCCTGGCCTTCGACTGAAGACGGCGGAAGTCAGTGAATCCCACAACAAGGGACGTCACACCACGACGTTTGCCGAGATGCACGCGCTCCCCGACGGAGGGTTTTTGGTGGACACGCCGGGCATCAAAGGATTTGGGTTGGTCACGTTGGAGCGCGACACCCTGAACCACCACTTCCCAGAGTTCTTTCGACGCCTCCCGGAATGCAAGTTCCACAATTGCGTGCACCACAAGGAGCCGGGGTGCGCCGTCATTCAGGCGGTGAAAGAAGGCGATATCGCCGAATCGCGCCACAGGAATTACCTCGAGATGCTGGCGGAATTTGACGGCGGTCCGTACCGCGACGCGCTCTACCGCTGAGCGGCGATGCCCGTTTAAACCCTTGAGCAGCGAAGCCCTTGGACGCGCAAGCTCTCGGAGTTGTACTTCAACCGATGCCCTTGAAAGTCCACCACGTCGATGCCCATGCCGCGGAGGATGGCGTCTCCGGCCGCGCAGTCCCATTCCATGTAGGGGCCAGTCCTCGCATGGATTTCGGCGTCGCCCGTGGCGAGTTGGCAAAACTTCAGTGCGCCACTGACGGGGCGTGACACCACGTCGGCCGGGTCGATGTGGGGAGGAACGAGATCCTGAAGGCGGGCTTCTTCCACCCAAGAAGTGACAAGTCGGTAAGGCCTCTGGATGGGAGAGGGTTGAAGGGGCTTGACGGTCGACCCGTCCAGCGGAGTCACTTGCACGGGCACCCCCATGCCGCCGAGGTACATCCGGTTGGCCAGTGGGTCTGCGACCAAGCCAAAGATGGGGCCGGTGGCGTCGCACAACGCGATGTTCACGGCAAACCCGGACCGGTTTTTCAAAAAGGACTCGGTGCCGTCCAGCGGGTCGACCAGCCAATAGCGGGACCAGACCCGACGCTCTTGGAAGGGCGGGGCAGCTGCCTCCTCGCTCAAGACGGGAACACTCGTGCGCTCAAGGCAGGCCTGGATGGCGTGTTGCGAAGCCAAGTCCGCGGAGCTGACCAAGGACCCGTCGGCTTTTTCAGAGATGCTAAGTTCTTCGTCGCCCTTGTGCAGGGCTTTGAGCAAGACCCTTGCAGCGGCGCCGCCGGCTTGGATGGCCGCTTGTTGTTCGAGGAGAGAGGCTTGGGACGAGGACATGCTGGAGAAACCGAAGATAAGCTACATTTGCGCCGACGCAGGGGTGCCGAAAGGCTGAGATTACACCCTCCGAACCTGCCCGGGTCATGCTGGGAAGGAAGCGAATTCACCGCCTTGTGCGGTGGCCATCGAGGCCCTTAGGTCTCCTGTGTCACGTTTAAAACCAAACACGATGACACAATCCATTTCATTCGTTTCGCACCTCCGCCGTGGCGCGATCGTGCTCTGTTCTTTGGGCTTGAGCCTCGGCGCCTTCGCCCAGATTGACCTCGACACCCTTGCCGTGTCGACCGCCACCGTGTCTGCGGTGCAAGCGGACGACAAGGATCCATTTGCGGTCACCAACTTGTCCGTGGAAGACATTCAAGCCCAAGATGCGGCGCAAGATGTGCCTTTTCTGTTGCGCTTGACTCCCTCCGCGGTGGTGACTTCGGATGCGGGACATGGCGTGGGGTACACGGCGTTGCGCATTCGCGGGGTAGACCAAAGCCGCATCAATGTGACCATCAACGGCGTGCCACTCAACGACGCCGAATCGCAAGGGGTGTTTTGGGTGGATTTGCCTGATTTGGGCAGCAGCATGACGGGCATGCAGATTCAGCGAGGCGTGGGCACCAGCACCAACGGCCCTGCGGCCTTTGGGGCGACCGTGTCGGTCAACACGTTGGGCACCTTGGCCAAGCCAGGTGTGCGCGCAGTGTTGGGCGGAGGGTCGTTCGGAACCCAACGTCGGACGCTTGCATGGAACACCGGCATGTTGGAAGGCGGTTGGTCTTTCGAGGGCCGCGCATCGCGCATCACTTCAGACGGTTGGGTGGACCGAGCCACCAGCGATCTGAGCTCGTTGTATGGACGGGTGGCCAAGCGCTGGGAAACGGGACGTTTGTCGTTGACCACAACCTTGGGTCACGAGCGCACCTATCAAGCGTGGTACGGCGTGCCTCAAATTGCCGCCAACCCTGAATCCACGGAAGAGGAGATCCGCGCTTGGGCCGTTGGAAGTGGAGAGTACAGCTACGGCGCAGACACCGTGCGCGTGAACGACCTCATCGCGCGTCGAGGACAGCACAACTACTACCGCTACGAGAACGAGGTGGACGACTACCGCCAAGACCACCTGCAAGTGCATCTGGATCAGACGTTTGGCGATTGGACTTTTGGCGGCGTGCTTTACGGCACCGCAGGCGCGGGGTTTTACGAGCAGTTCCGCCAAAAAGACGATTTGGCAGATTACGGCCTCGCCCCACTCATCATGGGCACGGACACCGCCTTCACCACGGACTTGGTCCGTCGTCGGTGGTTGGACAACACCTTGATGGGAACCTCCTGGACCTTGTCCAACCGCGCTGGGGCCATGGAGCAGGTCTACGGGATTTCAGCCTCGACTTACGTTGGAGATCATTTTGGTCGGTTGATTTGGATGGACATGTCGGCGGGCGTGGAGCCCGACGACGAATACTACCGAAGTGTCGGGGAGAAGTTCGATGTGAGTGGGTTCGGAAAGTGGTCCGGGGAGGAAGATGCGTTGCGTTGGCACGCCGAAGCGCAAGTCCGCCACGTCGACTACAGCACGACCGGACGCGACAACGATTACAGCGAAATCAACGTCCGTGACGAGTTGACCTTCTTCAACCCCAAGGCGGGGTTGACCTTGACCCCCTCGGAGAACGTGCAAGGCTTTGTGTCCGTGGCGTTGGCCCACCGTGAGCCGGCACGTTCCGACTATTTGGACTCTCCCCAAGAGTCCCCGCTGCGACCAGAACGCTTGTTGGACGCGGAGGCGGGCGCCAAGGTGCGTGGCGAGAACTGGACGCTTGGCGCGACGTTGTACAACATGCAGTACACCGACCAGCTTGCGGCCACCGGCCAATTGAACGACGTCGGAAACGTCGTGCGTGTGAATGTGAAGGACAGCTACCGTCGTGGTTTGGAGTTGGAAGCAGGCATCCAGGCAACACCTGAGCTGCGCTTTGAGGCCAACGCCACCATCTCGGAAAACAAGATTGCCCTGTTCCAGGAGACCATTTACGATTACGACGGCGCGTTCGATTACGTGAACATTGTGAACCACGAGAACACCGATTTGGCGCTGTCGCCCAATGTGGTGGGCATGGGTATGGCCACCTTGGAAGCGCCTGAAGACAGCGAGCTTTCCGGTCTGTCGTTCAGCGTCATTGTCAAGCATGTGGGGCGCCAGTTCTTGGACAACACGGGCAACGAGGCCCGAGCGTTGGACGCCTTCACCACGATGGATGCGGTGGTGCGCGCAGAGACCACCCTGGCGTCAGGTCAGAACGTGAGTTTATCGGTGTTTGGCAACAACCTGTTGGATGCGGTCTACAGCGCCACAGGTTGGACCTACAGCTACCGCTACGGAGGCCCAGGGTCTGAGACGACAGAAAACTACGTGTACCCTCAGGCGGGACGGCATGGGTTTGTCACCCTTGCCGTCGGATTCTAAAGGCATCGGTGGCCAGGCGATCGAGGACTTCGGGGTCCTTTTCAATCGCTGTGCCCACCACACAGCAAGTGGCACCGGCCTCCCAAGCGCGATCCAAATCGGTTTGGGAGGTCATCCCTCCCCCCACGACGATGGGGACGTCCACGGCCTCCCGAACGGCTGAAATGACCTCGGTGGCAATCGGGGTGCCTGCGCCGCTTCCGGCGTCCATGAAGATGCACTGCATGCCCAACAAACATCCGGCTTGCGCCGTGGCCACGGCGAGCTCCGGCTTGTGCATGGGGATGGGAAGCGAGTGAGAGATGTACGCAGCCGCAGTCAGTGGCGGATCTCCAAGCAAAATGTACCCCGTGGCGACCGTGGGGATGCCCATCTTGACAATCCTCGGCGCGGATTCCACATGGCGACCAATCAGCAGGTCGGGGTTCCGGCCAGAGATGAGGCTCAGGTACAGCAAGGCGTCGGCGCCTTGAACCACTTGGTTGGGCGCGCCAGGAAACAGGACCACGGGATGGGGGACAGCGTCTTTCAAAGCACGCACGACGGGTTCGGTTTTTCCTTCGCCCACCAGGCTTCCTCCGACGAACACATCTGTGGCTTGGCTGCGCTGGATGGCGTTGATCAAGTCGAGCCACCCATCTCCACGAGGGCCGCTTTCAGGATCGACCAACACGGCGAGCCTTTTTTGGCCCAGCAACATGTCTTGCCTCAAGCTGTCGTGCCAAGTGCTGAATTCAGTCATCGAAGGGTAAGATAGTGCGTTTCAACGATTGGACAAGGGTGGAGTGGTGCATGACATGGCCAGAAGAAATGGTCAAAAACCGCACCCTTGGGTGGTCGACCAGCCGGTCCCATCCACGGCCCCAAGACTTGGGGATGATGGCGTCCTGGTTTCCGAAGACCACGTGCACGTGCCCGCCCCGCTGGGCCATGTGGCCCCAAGCCCGACGCATGCCCTCTTGAGTGGGCCAAAACTTCCGGTGTGTCATCCAGGTGTTGGCCACCAACGTGCGCATGGCGTGGTCCTCGGTGTGGTGCAGGGCGAAGCGCTCCAAGTGGGCTGGAAGGATGCGCACCTTGCGCAAGCCCCGGATGAGGGCCCGAATGCCTTCCGCGTGGCGGTCGACCCACGCCCATGTGGCGCGGCCTGCCGCGGTTTCCACCGCAAAGCGGTACATCAGGTTTTTCTTGAATCCGTCGGAGGCCAAAAGGGTCAACCCCATCCACCGTTCCGGTTGGCATTCCAACAGCGCCATCGCGATGCGGCCGCCCAAGGAGTAGCCGAGCAACTCATGGTGAACGCCCGCGGCGTGTTTCCCGACCAGATCATCCAGCCAAGCGTCCAACGCTTTGGCCATGTGCTCTGGATGGAGCACGGCTTGGACGGGCCCGTCCA
>CAJWII010000077.1 GCA_913041065.1 uncultured Flavobacteriales bacterium | reverse complement strand
CTTGTCCAGCAGCCCCGGCACATCGAAATTCAGGTGTTGTGCGACACGCACGGCAACGCCGTGCACCTGTTTGAGCGGGAATGCAGCATCCAGCGCAGGCACCAGAAGGTGGTGGAAGAAGCCCCCTCTGCCCTGCTCGACGATGCGCTGCGCGAAGCCATGGGCCAGTGCGCCATCGAAGTGGCCCGCTCGTGTGACTACGTGGGGGCAGGCACCGTGGAGTTCTTGGTCGACGCTTCGCGCGAATTCTTCTTCTTGGAGATGAACACCCGACTGCAGGTGGAACACCCTGTGACCGAATTGATCACAGGTGTCGACCTCGTCCAAGAACAAATCCGGATTGCCGAAGGACATCCCCTGTCCTTCTCGCAGGACGACTTGACGATTCAAGGTCATGCCCTTGAGCTTCGCGTTTACGCCGAGGACGTGCCCGGCGGATTCTTGCCAAGCACGGGAACCTTGACTCGGTATGCCCCACCGTCCGGCCCAGGCATTCGGGTGGACGATGGCGTGGCCGAAGGTGGCGAAGTGAGCATGCATTACGACCCCATGCTCGCCAAGCTGTGCACGCACGGCCCAACCCGTGAAGCGGCCATTGAACGCATGCTTCGTGCCATTGAAGACTACGAAGTGCATGGGGTGGATACGACGTTGGACTTCGGGCACTTCGCCGTGAACCACAGAGCGTTTCGATCCGGTCAATTCGACACCGGCTTTGTCGATGAGCACTTCTCACCCGACAAGTTGATGCGACCATGGCCCTGCGACGACGACACCGCCGCCGAACTCATTTTAGGTGCTGTGGCACGCGTCAAGGAGGCTGAAAAACCAAAATTCGAGGAGACCTCAAACGTCGGCGCCTGGCGCCTTCGGGTCCGCTGAGGCCCAGCGTATCTCCAACTGTCCAAGGCCCTCCACAGCCCCCACAGGCAGCACCTCCACGCGCGCACCACCTTCCAGGGGTGAATGGGGATCCACCACCACAATGGGCACCCCAGCAGGAGCCAACCCCACCAAGCCCGCGGCCGGATACACCTGCAACGAGGTCCCAACCACCAAGACGAGGTCGGCCTCATCCATGACTCGGGCCGCCTGACCAAACGCCGGCACCTCTTCGCCAAACCAGACGATGTGGGGCCTGAGTTGAAGGCCGTCTGGCCCCACGTCCCCGAGGGACAACTCTGTGCCCTCGACGTCCACCACACATTGCGGATCCCCTGTGGAGTGGGCCTTTCTGATTTCTCCGTGAAGGTGGAGCACACGCTGGCTGCCGGCCCGTTCATGAAGGTCGTCCACGTTTTGGGTGACGATGTGCACGTCAAACACCTTTTCCAAGCGGGCCAGTGCGCGGTGTCCTTCATTGGGTTGGGCCGCGACGATTTGGCGACGTCGTTGGTTGTAGAACTCCAGCACCAAGCCAGGATTGGCTTCGAAACCCTCCGGCGAAGCAACCTCTTCCACCCTGTGGCCCTCCCAAAGCCCGTCCGCACCACGAAATGTCCCAATGCCAGACTCCGCGCTCATGCCTGCGCCGGTGAGGACCACGAGTTTGGACTTTCGTTTTGTCATGGCAGAAAGCTACGTGCCAATCCAGGACCAAGGCCGCCGTATCTTGCGCCCGATGAGCGAAAGGCAATTCATCGTGTACGACTTGGAGGCCACCTGTTGGCGGAGTCGGAAACCGCGAAAAGTGGAAATCATTGAGATCGGCGCCGTCAAAATGAACGAGCGTCTGGAGGTCGTGGGCGATTTTTGCCAATTCGTGCGGCCCAAGCTCCACCCAGAAATCAGCCCGTTCTGCACCAAGTTGACGAGCATCGTTCAAGACGACATCGAAGACGCACCGCTCTTTGACGAAGCCATCGAGATGTTCGAGGACTGGGTCGGCTTTAACCAAACACGAAGCATGCTCATGAGCTGGGGTGAATTTGACCGTCGGCAATTCATGAACGATGCCCGACTCCACAACATGGAGCTGCCCTGGCTGAAGTATTGGGCCTGTTTGCAGCGGCATTACAGCCGCTGGAAAGGCTCCAAGAATCAAATCGGCCTCAAGAATGCCCTGGAGATGGAAGGGTTATCCTTCGACGGGACCCAACATCGAGCCATCGAGGATGCCCGAAACATGGGGCGCCTCTTTGCCAAGGTGGCCAAACCTCTTTCCATCGTCTGAAGGCCATGCGCGAAACCTGGCACTTGGTCACCTACCTGTGGCGTGCCGAACGGCGCTCCCAACACGGATTGGTCGGGCTTGCGTTGTTCGCCATCGCGACCACCTACGCGGCGTACCAAGTTGTGCGCGGCCGTCCTGACCCAACCACGTGGAATGCGCTGGCTTGGGTCATGCTTTTGTTCACCGCGTTCAACGGGGTCAGCCGGACGCTGGAGGAAGACCGTCCGCAAGTGTTGGCCTACCTGAAGACGGCCGTGAACCCTGTGCATTATTTGATCGCAAGGACGCTTCACAACTCCGCTGTGCTGGCCGGGTTGGCCTGCTTGTTGACAGCCCTCATGGGATTGCTGATGGGTTGGGGCACGTTGGAAGGGCCCCGGCTTTGGGGATTCCTCGTCGGCATGGCCTTGACTGCGCTGGCCCTCGGAGCCACGCTGACCTTGATTGCCTTGATTGCGGCGCGCGCAGGTGCCGGGTTTGGAATGACTGCAGTTCTTGGATTGCCGCTTGTGCTTCCCGTGGTTTTGGTTTCCACCTCCTTGGGAAGCGACCTGATGCAAGGCGTGTTGGTGGCCGACACTTGGCACAATTTCGCATTTCTCGGGGCATTGGCGGCTGGTTCAGGGACACTCGGGGTCGTGCTCTTCCCGTACCTTTGGCGTGCGTGATGAGTATGCCCCAATCCCCTTTTTCGCCGAGCCTGGGGGTCCGTCTGATCCGGACCTTCGGCGTGTTGTTGTTGGGCTATGCGCTGGTCATGACTTTCACCGTTCCGTTGGGCCCTGGCATCGTGGATGTGCGTGTCAGCCCCGGTGGAGATGTGGGACGTCGAACGACCTTCAAACTCGACATCGAAGGCCACAACACCCATTTTTCCGAATCGACCCCTGTGGTGTTTTTGAAACGCGGCGAGCACTTCGTTGTGATCCGCGACCTCGAGGCCACGGACGACCAGCATTTGGCTGGCCAGGTCATCCTGGACAAGTTTGTGCCTGCCTTGAGTTGGGACGTCTTCATCAACAGTCCTGTGGACGGCACGATGAGTTTCGCCAATGGATTCTTTGCCCAAGGACTGACCGCCAACACCAAAGCCAAATCGCCCGACAACGATGCTGTCTTGAATCGGTTGTCCCAGGCCGATTTGGGATTTCACTTCCCGTTCCAGCCCAACATCATGGAAACCATCCGGAACTTGATGTTGCACGTGCCGATGTGGTTTACCATGTTCCTTTTGATGGGCATCAGCTTCGCACAAAGCATCCGAAGCTTGGGCGCCGCGGGCACCGCGGAGCACGACATGAAGGCGTTGGCGTCGGTGAAAACCGGGATGTGGTTTGGGGCGCTCGGGTTGTTGACCGGGTCCCTTTGGGCCAAATTCACCTGGGGCGCATGGTGGGTTGACGACCCTCAGCTCAACGGAGCCTTCGTCACGGTAATGGTCTACGCCGGGTACCTGGTGCTTCGGAGCTCCGTGCAAGACGAAGTGCTTCGCACCCGCTTGTCTGCGGTGTACAACCTGTTTGGCTTTTGCCTGTTGGTGGTGCTTCTCATGGTCCTTCCCCGGTTCACAGAAAGCCTTCACCCGGGCAAAGGCGGAAATCCCGCCTTCAGCAGTTACGATTTGGACAGTGCGCTCAGGGCGGTCTTCTACCCTGCCGTGTTGGGCTGGATGATTCTCGGGGCTTGGATGTACGACAAGACGTTGCATCTGGAACGGATGCGTGCAGCTTTGGCCGTGTCACGTTTGCAACGCGCCACCAAAGCTGGATTGCCCTTCCTCCTGTTGACCACCTCCACATGGTCTGAACCCTTTGTGAACCACGGAAAGATGGGTGTTGTTGTGGGTGTGGCGGTCATCATTGGACTCGGACTCGGACTCTGGAGCCTGGTTCACACCCGTCAAGCCCGCGCGTTGAACCAAGAAATGGAACGCCACTCATGAAGCGCACCCACATCGTGTTGTTGCTCCTTGTCGCCGGTTTGATGGGGACGTTTGTGGCGTCCATCACCAGCACCAGCCGTTCCGTAGGCTTCGCCGTGGCGTTTGCCGACCCGGGCACAGAGTACAAGGTCAGCGGCACCTTGGTCACGGACATGCCGATTGAATACGACCCGCAACACAACACCAGCCTCACCAAGTTTCACATGCAGGACCGCGAAGGCGTGGTGCATGAAGTGTGGCTGGAGAAAGCCAAACCGACGGGACTCGAGCGCAGTGAGAGCATTGACCTCTACGGTCAAGCCAACGGAACGCACTTTCGGGCCACTGAAATGTTGATGAAGTGCCCGTCGAAATACAACGAACAAAACCACTTGGTGGAGGCTGACGCCTGATGGAATACTTGGGAGAATGGCTTGGAGTGGCGTACGCAGGCAGGTTCCTGGTGGCGCTTGCGTTTGTGTCGGCTTTGGTGGCCACCGGAGCGTTTTGGAAAGGCAACCTCCACCTCGGACGACGTGCCTACCTGACCCATGCAGGCAGCACCCTCGGGGTCATCGCGTTGATTTTCGTGCTCTTCTTTGGGCACCGCTATGAGTTCCAATACATCTGGAAACACCTGAACAACGACATGCCCATGCGCTTCGTGCTCAGCGCCTTTTGGGGCGGCCAAGAGGGCGGGTTTTTGTTGTGGATGTTTTGGCACAATGTGCTTGCGCTGTTCATCCTGAGACGGGCCGACGACTGGCAACGGGAGGTGATGACCGTGCTGAGCAGCATCCAGGCGTTTCTGGGGGTCATGCTTTTGGGCATCTACTTTGGAGATTTTCAACTGGGCCTCGACCCCTTCTTGCTCCTCCGTGAAGCCCCAAACAACATTGGCTTGCCGTGGACGGCGCGGGCCGACTACCTGACGGCCATCCCCCAGTTTGCCGACGGACAAGGGCTGAATCCCCTCTTGCAGAATTATTGGATGACCATCCACCCGCCGACCCTCTTCCTGGGGTTCGCCGCATGCAGCGTGCCTTTCGCATACGCCGTGGGCGCGCTTTGGCGTCGCGACTTGACGTCGTGGATCAAGCCCGTTCTGCCCTGGGCGTTCTTTGCCGTGGGAATTCTGGGCGCAGGCATCTTGATGGGCGGAGCGTGGGCGTACGAAGCGCTGAGCTTTGGCGGTTTCTGGGCGTGGGATCCCGTGGAGAACTCCTCCTTGGTGCCCTGGATGGTCCTTGTGGCGGCGGCGCACCTGTTGCTCATCAACCGCAACCGGAGGCAACCGACAGCCCTGTTCTCCACAGTCTACCTCAGCATCTTGTCGTTCCTGTTGGTGCTATACTCCACCTTCTTGACCAAGAGCGGCGTCCTGGGCGACACCTCGGTGCACAGCTTTGTGGACAGCGGCATCTTGCCTCAATTGCTGGCGTACCTGTTGGCGTTTGTGGCCATGGGGCACCTGATGCTCCTGGAGGATGTCGGATCGCGAAAGGTGTACGGTGGGCTGGCCATGGCCACACTCGGACTTGTGGCGGCGGGACAACCGGCGCTGGGCTTCTTGACCTTTTTGGGGGTCATGGCGGCGGCGGCGGTTCGGGCCTTCCGAAAAGAATTCAAGGGCGGTCAAGACGAAGATGCATTGTGGTCACGTGAATTCTGGATGTTCGTCGGGTCCTTGCTTTTGGTCCTTGGAGCCGTGCACATCACCTGGCAAACGAGCGTTCCCGTTTTCAATCTGTTCTTGGAACCGTTCGCCCCGCTGCTGACTTGGGCAGAAGGTGCAACCGGGCTGGCGTTCTTGGGCGATTTGGCCCAGCACGACTTGGCACCAGGCACCGACTTGGAACGGACCTACCACGTGGTTCAGGTGCCCCTTGCCGTCCTCATTTTTTTGCTCATTGGGCTGGCCCAATGGCTTAAGTACAAGAATTCTGACATCAAGACCGTCTTGGTCAAGTTGGTTCGCCCTTTGCTTGCTGCGGCCGTATTGACAGGCACCTTGGTGGTGACCTACAACTTCGCCACGCATGAAATCCCCAGGGTTGCATTGCTCTTCGCCACGTTGTTTGCGGCGTTCAGCAACGCCGATTACATCGTCCAAATGTGGAAGGGCAAGCTGGACCAAATGGGATCGCCTTTGGCCCACGTGGGCTTCGCGCTGACGCTGTTTGGTGCGGTCTTGTCCACGGCCCAAAAGGACATCATCTCCCAAAACCGCATCGGCGACATCACCACCCTCAATGAAGAGTTGAGCAACGCCACCGACTTGTTGATGATGCAGGGCGACACCTTGCCCATGGGCCCCTACTTCGTGTCGTACCAAGAACGCCGGCAAGAGGGCATCCACGTCATGTTCGACATGGCCTACTACGACCGTGCGCCGATGGCCTACAAAGCAGGGGACATTGTGGTCCAGGAAGGCATGGTTTGGCAGGCACTGACGGATCATCACGCAAGCGCCACGTTTGACGAGGACGTAGAGACGCAGTGGAACTTCCTGCCCTTCCCCACCCCTGCCCAAACGGGACGCGCCACGCGCTGGGTCAATGGCACGGCCGGCGACGAGTTGTTCGCCTTGTCCCCGCGCATCCAACTCAACGCCCAAATGGGCAATGCACCTGAACCCGACACCAAGCACTTCCTGTTTGAAGACCTGTACACCCACATCAAATGGGGACGGGTCACCCCGCCTGAAACTGACGAGGAAGGCTGGCTCGGTGGTCAGGCTCAAGAATTTGTCGTGGGCGACTCGATGTTCGTGGGCGGGGTCTTGCTCACGGTCGACAGCTTGCGGGTCATCCGCGACGACGAACGGGCTGAACGGGGGCTCTTGGACGACGACTTGGCCTTGGCGGCGTGCCTCGGATTGCGCCGTGGCCCCGTGGACGAAGTGCACGACCCCTTGTACATCGTGCGCGGCAACACCGTCGTGCCTGATCTTTATGAGGCCGAAGGTTGGGGTTTGAAATTCCGTGTGGAATCATTCGATCCAGAGCAAGAGACGTTCGAGATGACGGTGTGGGAACATGAAAGCGTGCGTCGCGACTTCGTTGTGATGCAAGCGGTGCTGTTCCCCCAGATCAATTGGCTCTGGCTGGGCTGCATCCTGATGACCTTGGGGTCCTTCCTGGCCGTGCGGTTCCGAGTCCGTCAACGAAAATCCACCCTCCGTCGCCATGGCTGACCTTCGCATCGTCGTCGTGGGCGCAGGCCGTGTGTCACGCGAATTGGCCCCGGCATGGCAGCGTGCCGGCCACGACATCTTGCACGTGGTAAGCCGGACCGCTCAATCTGCCCAACCTTTGGGCGAGGCATTGGGATGCTCCTGGAGCACCACCCTGACGGACGCCGCAGGCGCCTTGAGCGATGCTGAAGTTGTGGTCATGGCTGTCACCGACGGCCTGATAGCCGAAATCAACGCCGCGCTCACAGATATGGTGTCTCCCTCCTGCTTGTTGGTGCACGTCTCTGGGGCCACACCTTTGGATCATCTCCGCCAGCCGAGCGCTGTCGTTTGGCCCATCCGCAGCTTCAACGCCAAAGCCGGGAGTGTCCCACTTGCCAAGACCCCCACCGTCCTCGAAGCCTCAGACGACCGTGCCATGGCACTTGCCCACACCCTTGCGTCTGCCTGGGACGCAGACGTGTCTGAAGTGTCTGGGGAGCAGCGTGCGGTTTCGCACTTGGCCGCAGCGGTGGCAGACAACTTTGCGAACCACATGTTCGCCGAAGCGCAAGACCTTCTCGAACAACGCAACCTGCCCAAGACGCTGTTGCGCAACTTGGTGTTGGGCTTGACACAAGGCGGACTTCAAGGCGACGCTCGGGAACGACAAACGGGTCCCGCGCAGCGGGGCGACGACGGCACCCTTGAGCGACATCGTGCGCTCCTCCCCGACGACGTCAAAGACCTGTACGACGCCGTGACCGCACACATCATCCACAGACACTCTTCATGAACTACAAGACCAAGCTTTCCGGCATCAAGCTTTTTGCCTTCGATTACGACGGGGTGTTCACCAACGGAACCGTGTACTTGATGCCCGACGGCAGCATGGCGCGTACCGCCTCTGCCCGGGACGGATTCGCCGTGCAATGGGCCGTGAAGCAAGGGTTGAACCTTGCCGTGGTGTCGGGAGGCAAGGACGAACCCGTGCGTTGGCGCATGGAGAAACTTGGCTTGAAAGAGGTGCATTTGGCCGCCGACGACAAACTTGCGAAGCTGGAAGAGATTTCTGAGCGGACGGGCATTGCGCTGAGTGAAATGGCCTACATGGGCGACGACATGCCAGATCTGAAAGCGTTGGAGGCTGTGGGACTCAGCTGCTGCCCCTTTGACGCTGTCCAAGAGGTCCGCACTGTGGTGGACTGGGTGGTGCCAGAAGCAGGTGGAGAGGGATGTGTTCGCAATTTGTTGGAACAAGCGATGAAACTTCGTGGTTTATGGGACAGCCGCGAGGGTCATCGGTGGTGACTCGGCCCTAACTTCACGCCCACATGGATCGCAACACTTTGACGGGCCTCGTGCTCATGATGGCCCTGCTCTTAGGCTACCAATGGTACATGGCCCCCACCGACGAAGAAGTCGCCCAATGGGAAGCTGAGCGAG
>CAJWII010000076.1 GCA_913041065.1 uncultured Flavobacteriales bacterium | reverse complement strand
CCAAGGCCGCCAGTTTGTCGTCCTCCGGGCCGTCGGAAAGCATGCCGTCAAGCACCGCCATGCTGGACAGAGCCAGCCGATGCAGCAAAGGGGCGTTGTGCCGAAGCAAGACGAACGCCGCGTACGAGGCGAGGATCAGGAAGACGGGCGCCCAGGTCACCGGTTACTTCTTGAAGATCTTCTTCACCCGAAGCCACACGATGTAGCCCAAAGCTGCCACCACGATGCCACCCACAAGCAGGGTCAAAGCAATGGCGCCTGCGCCCATGGACGGTCCGATGTAGGCAAGGCAAGCGGGCAGAAGGGAAGTCGCAATGAGCATCATGGCGTGGGGATGATTCGGGTCCAGTTGGGCAAATGGTGGTGGCCTTCGTGGTGCGATGGCATGACGTCCTTGTAGAGGATCCCTTCGTCGCCGAGCACCCAGAGGACGCCGGAGTTTTGTTCTTCCACGAACACGTCGCCGCCAGGCAGGAACTCCTGAAGGCCTTCGCTGAAGGTCATGATTTCGCCTTCCCGCATGGCGTCGTTGTGGACTTCAGAGAAGGTGCTGTCGGCCAAATTGTACGCGACCACCTCGGAGTACCAATGCTTGAGTTGCACCTGGTCCTTGGAGACGGGGTACTTGTGGGCCCCGCTCGTGTATTTGCCTGTGTTTTCTTGGGTGGCGTTGTTAAAGATCGCCAGGGTATGGTCGTCCAAGATGTCCACGTCGTGCTGCGCCGCCAAGGGCCCGTCGATGAGCCGAACCACCTCGCCGGTGGAGGGGCGAAAATGCAACACTGCTTGGAGGTTCCTGAAGCTCAAGAACAGGTCGCCCTCCTCGAAGAACGGGCCGCCAAACAGGGCCGGCTCCACGTCGTTGAGGTGAAGGGGATCCTGCGGGTCACCCGACCGCAGGATGAGGTGTTCCAGGCCGTTTTCGCGAAGGATGTCGGCGCACGATTTGAGGTACGTGATGTGCCCGTTCTTGGGGTCCATGCGCGCGATGCTGTTGTCGAGGAAGTGGACCTTTTTCTGGTCCATGGTGTAGCTCCCGCGGTACGCGATGTGACGTCCACCGCGTTCCCATTGCATGACGCACGCCCAGATTTGGCCTTGGGCGTCCAAGTTGATCGCGTGGTGAAAGCTCAAGCCGTCTTGCCGCCAAACCACCTGGGAGGCTGAGTCCAAACAGAACAGCGGGCTGCGGTTCGTGATGAAGGACACCACCGAGCGGTTCTCCAAGAGCAAGGGATGGTGGATGCGCCAGTGGGGTTGGACAGGGACCTCGTCAGAAGGAACCACCCAGCGGTGACCAACTTCGCCGTTGCGCAGGTTCCACAAGTCGATGTTGCGGCCGGCGTCGTCGTTGGAATAAGCGGACAACGCCCAGACGTCTTGGTCCAACCGGTTCACCGAGGTCCAATCCTCAGGGGTGGGGATGAACGTTTGCGGAAGAGTTTGGGCCTCTCTCACCGACTGCTTGAACAGGTCCGGAAATCCGGACAACATCTCGAGCGGCTTGTTCACCATCCCGAAGTCCCGGTCGCCCTTGGTGCGGTGTTTGACGGCCCATCCAAACACAGACAAGCCCGCCAAGACAAGGACGGTTTGGGCGAGGAAAAGGGCGAATCGGTTCACGGCGCGAAGATATCAAGGTTGATGACCCGCCACGACCAGGTCCAGGGCGTGCGCACGAAGGCCTGCTTGCACCACGAGCACATGGCGTCCAGGCGTCAACCGACCGACCGGCACCTCCAGGCCTTGGCCCTGCGCCACCTCGCGGCCGCGGCCATCCAGCAACGTCCAGGTGATCTGATGGCCTTGCGCCGACGACGGTCCGTCGATCCGGAGCCGTTCCGTGCGAGGACCGACGAGGCTGGGGGAGAGCCGCCATGCCTCCGTGCCTTCAGGGACTTGGTCCACGTTCAGGGTGGTGAAGAGGAGGTCGTTGTGGACCCCAAACCCAGGCGTCTCCAAGGACCAACTGTCCAGTGGACCCAGGCTGTCGATGCGAAGCAAGCAGGCGTTCCAGGTGTCGTTGAGTGCGCCGCGGGTGCTTCCTGCGACCCAGATTTGGCCCACGCTGTCCACCGTCAATCGGGAAGGGTCGTCCTCGAAGAGGGTGCCCCACGCCCCCTGGCCGATGTACCCGCCGCCAGGGGTGTAATGGGTGAGGAGCATGCTTTGGTCCAAGGCCGTGACCACGTCGGTTTGGGTCAATTTCAGCCACCCGTCCTCGGTGAAGGCCAAATCTCGGCCAGGCCGCTCGCCCGCGGTGGGCCCGTACAAGAACCCGTTCATATTCCCAGTTAGGGCGTTCAGGCTGATCAGGCTGTGCAACAGGGCGCCGCCGCCTGAAGGCAGGTTGCGCTCGTAGGATTGAAGCACCCGAACGTTTCCGTTCAGCCCCAAGGCCAGGGCCTCGGCTTGGCTCCAGGTCTGGGGCACGGTGTCAGGCTGGTGAAATTCAAACGCCATTTGACCCAAGGGGTACATGCCCCAGATTGCGGTGCGGGTTTGGCCAGCTTCCGTTCGAGATCCGACACTCACCAAGAGGTTGTTCACCACCATGGCGTCGCGGATTTCGTCGTTCACCCCGTTCTCGCCGCCCCAATGTTTCAATTCTCCGGTGTCGAGGGAGATGGCGGTGGGCCGGTTCCCGATGGCGCCGACCACCCAACGCTCGCCCAACCACTCCACCGAGCAGGTCGGCCGGAAGCCTTGCGTCAAGGGAGGCACCGTGGTTCCGCGCCACACCCCAGTGGAATCGAAGGAGTGGATGGCCGCGTGGTACCCGTCCTCTGTGGTCAAACGCCAAGTCAAGACGTCCACCACGCCAGGTTCGTCCGACCACCCGTCCATGGCCATTTCAAACATCACGTCCCCTGGGGTCAGGGCGGTCCAATCGACGTCGAGGTTTTGGTCGTAATGCACGACGTACCCGCGCACATCTTGGGTGTTCGGCAACTGGGTGGATCCCAGCAAGAAGGCGCCCGTGCCGTGCGGCACGGCGACCTCGCCAAATTCTTCCCCCTGGCCGCCGACGGCTCGGAATTCGACTTGGGCGTGGGTGCCCCAGAAGCACGTCCACAAGGCACACATCCAAAGGGTGCGCGAGACGTTGGTGGTCACTTGTTTTTGGGTCATGGTCAATTCGTCTTCACCACGCGTGTGGTGTGTGAGGTTTGCTGTTCAGGGTCCCAGGCCATCACCACATATACGCCTGGCGGCATGCTCTGGAGGTCGATTCGGAAGACGGGTGAAGCAAGGCCTTCTTGCCACACCCGCCCGCGCGTGTCGACAAGTCGGTAGGTGGACTGGGCGCTCAAGTTGCCTGAGACGAGCACGCGATCTTGGGCGGGGTTGGGTTGCGCCATCAAGTCTTCGCCTGTGGGGTTGTCGGGCAGGGTGGGGTGTCCCACCCAAGACGTCCAATTTAAGGCTGCCAACAAGGCTTGGTGGGCGTTCACCTTGCCGTGGCCCCATTCCACGTCACCCTCTGCCGTGAAGTCACCCGTCGCTTGGTCTTCCCGGGCCGTGAGCTCCAAGATGTCGCGCACGTCCGAGGGGGAGAGGTTGGGGTTGGCCTCGAGCATCAACGCCACGATGCCTGTCACAGCGGGGCTGCTCATGCTCGTGCCAGACAGCTTGGCAAATTCGTACGTCATCCCGTCAAATTCGACCTCCTCCGTGACGGAGTACGCACCATCTCGGAAGGAGCTCATCGACGACTCCACGTTCACCCCCGGGGCGCTGACGTTGGGCTTCAAGCGGCCGTCGAGTGTGGGGCCGTGAGACGAGAAATAGGCCAGGCTTCCCCCCACTTCTGTGCCTTGGGAGTTCAAGTACTCCGACGCGTAGGCACCAATGGCGATCACGCTTTCGCCGCACGCGGGTTGTTGGATGCCGTACGCTGGTGTGCCCTGCAACCAGCCGGACGTGGCGGCTTGAAAGTCTTGGCCCCAATTGCCCACGTCGTTGGACAAATGGGTGTGGTTCCAAGCGTGTACGGTGCCTTGGTCGGCGGTCATTTGAAGGGCCACGCCCAAGCCGGTGTTGCCCTTGTGAATGCGGAGTTGCAAGAAAGGCCTGCCGTTGTCGGGATGGGCCGCTTCTGCCACCACGTCGTAGACGAAGGTGTCCTCCATGGCCACGTGCACGGCCTCGAGCATGAAGGGTCCGTTGGCCGTGTTGAACCACGGACTTTGGTTCACCTCGGTGCTGGCGCCCACGGTCACCATGAAATTGGCGCTGAAGGATTCGCCGGGTTCGCCCCACAGGGTCAGGTTTTGGCCCCACGCATGGGGATGAGCGCTCAGCGGGTAGAATTGCACCTTGGAGCGGGCGATGTCGCCGGCGGTCGTGAAGGTGTGTTCGATGTGAAAGTCGCTGTCGCCGTTGTTGCCGTTGGAACTGACGAACACCACGCCATCTTCGGACAAGCCGTCGATGAAGACGTTGCTCAGAGAGGTGCCGTCCGGGGTGCCCCATTGCGGCAACCCCCAGCTGTTGTTGATGACCAAACGCTTGTTGTCCGCCTCCGAGACGTCTTGCATCCAAGCAAACGCATCCAACGCCGCCGCCTCGTCCACCATCAGCGTGGCCAAGAGCAATTCAGACGCCGGGGCCATGCCGGTGAGTCCGACTCCGGCGCCTCCGCCCGCTGCGATGCCAGCCACGTGGGTCCCATGGGTGGAGTAGCCGTACACGTTGGACGTGTCGCTGCCCAGGAGTTGAATTTCCCACGGCTCGAGCGAGGCGACCCCGTAGTCGAAGCCTTCGGGCGACTCTCCGGCAGTGCGGTACTGGTCCCAGACTCCGCGAATTCGGGATGCGGTCAAGGCGGTGTCGTAGAACATGGGGTGGGTGTAGTCGAAGCCCCAGTCGAGGACCCCGACAAGGACACCCTCGCCGTGAAACGGCGTGGGCAGGCCCAATCCAGCGTGCACGCTGTCCACCCGCGTGCCGTAGCGCGCCTTGTCCAAGTTGGGCAACGCCCGTGACGCCAGTTCCACGCGATCCATGGGCAAGGTTGCCAGCACGTCCAGGTGGTTCACGTCCACGCGGAACGACGCCACGCCGAGACGGCAAGCCCCAGGAAAGACAGCCTCATGGGCTTGGGCCCACGCGCGCCATGTGGCATGGGACGTCCCGGCGTTCAACTGGCCCAGAAAGCCCACCGTGGCGCGACCTTGGACGAATGCCACTGGGTGTCCTTGGGCGGCAAACACAAGCGCTTTGGCCCCTGGATGTTGGGCCGCGAGGGCTTCAAGCTCGGCCAACGCTTGGCGGTCGACCATGGCCATGGTTTGGCCCCAAGCCCCACAGGTGACCAGAAACGCGAGAAAGAGCAGACAACTGCGAAAGACAACCATGTCACCAAAGGTCGGCAATCGACGTGCCCGCTCGCGGGCCTCACGCACTCAAAGCAAATAGTTCATGTTTGAAAACGACGAGTGCCCTCCTCCGATGACGTCTTCCACCAAGCCTTTTTGTCCTTCGCTGCATGCGACGAGGGTCCGGATGCTGAACGAGCGCAGGGCGGCCTTGACGCTCAAGGTGCTGACAGCGCTGTCTTTACGGCCTGTGAAGGGAAGGGTGTCGGGTCCGCGTTGGCATGAGGCGTTGAGGTTGACCCGACAAACTTGGTTGACCAAGTTGTCGATGCAGTGTCCGGCCGTTTCTGGAGATTGGGTGAACACGCTGACCTGCTGGCCGTAGTCGCTCTTGGCGATGTCGGCCAAGACCTCTTGAAAATCCTCGAATTCTAAGACCGGGCACACAGGTCCGAACTGCTCCTCCTTGAACAAGGCGGTGTCGCGCGAGACAGGGAACAGGATGGCTGGGAAAACCATGTTGCGCTCCACCTCCCCTCCGCGGTCGTTGACCATGGTGGCGCCTTTCTCTTGGGCCTCTTGGATGTAGGCCTGCATCGCTTCCACTTTGCCCACCTCTGGGAGGGGGGTGATGTCGGCGTTGTCCAAAGGCGAGCCCCACACGAGTTGATCGGTGGCTTGGGCGAAGGCCCTCAGGAACTTGGCTCGAATGTCCTTGTGGACATAGATGACCTTCAGGGCAGTGCAGCGTTGTCCGTTGAAGCTCCAGGCGCCTTTCACACATTCACGCACGGCGGTGTCGAGGTCGGCGTCGGGAAAGACGATGGCGGGATTCTTGGCCTCCAAACCCAGCACTTGACGCACGCGGTTGGGCTTGGGGTGCTGGGAAATCAGAGCGTTGCTGCTTTTGCTGTTGCCAATCAACGCGAGGACGTCGACTTCGCCTGAAGCCATGATGGGGGAGGCCAGCGTTCGGCCTCGACCAAACACCACGTTGATCACACCGGGAGGGAAACTTTCTGCAAACGCCTCCAACAACGGAACCATGAGCAGCACCCCGTATTTCGCGGGCTTGAACACACACGTGTTCCCCATCAAAATGGCAGGAAGGAGGACACAAAAAGTCTCGTTCAGGGGGTAGTTGAAGGGCCCCAGACACAGGACCACCCCAAGGGGGCCACGGCGGATTTGGGCCAGGGTGCCGTCCACCACGTTGATGTGCGAACCTTCCCGCTGGAGGTTCTTGTATTCCGAGATGGTGTCCCGCAGGTAATCCACCGTGCGGTCAAACTCCTTCTCCGAATCGCTCCGCTTCTTCCCGATTTCCCACATCAACAAATCCACCACCTCGTCGCGCCGAGGGAGGATACGTTCGATGAACTTCTCCATGGCGGCGATGCGCTCCCCAGCTGGCGCTGTGGGCCAAGTCCCTCGACCGTGGTCGTAGGCCTCCTTCGCCGAATCCAACGCGGCCATGCCCACCTCGCTGCCGAGATCGGGAACAGTGCCCAACAAGGTTCTGTTTCCTTCCGCATCTAAGAGCGGACTCCTCACTTCGCTGGACGGACCTTGCCAGGTCTCCAACTGCCCGTGGAGGAGGTATTGGTTTCCGTGGATGAGTTTCGCAGGTGCTTGAATGGGTGGTTGTTGCGTCATTGTGGAAGAACTGACGCGCTGGCCAAAAGTTCAGCCTTCTTCACTCTCGCCCTCGGATCAACAAGCCTCGCTGAAGCAACACCATGACCACAGCAAGCCCTGCGGCGGTGCATTCGTAAGCCAAGGCATGCCAAGGCTCGATGCCCAGGGCGCGCCTGAGCAAGATGGTGGCCACCACAAACCCCGAATTCCGAAGCACGAGCCCGAAATCGTCGGAGTAACGGAAGGAGACCACCAGCAGCAGGACGTCCACCAGGATCAACGCCGTGAAGAATTCGTCGTAAAAGATGGAATTCAGGTCTGAATGGAGGTGGTCCGGCGTGGTCACAATTTCCATCACCCAAGCTCCAAAGGAGTACACACTCAGCCCCACCAGCGCCACGGAAAGGATTCCGGCCAGGGCGGTTTTGAAGTCCACAAAGCGGGCCAAGTCTTGCTCCTCAATCCGCGCCACCCGCCGAGGCAACAAGTGGTAAAACCACACCAACGCCCCTCCCAACACCATGGCCGAGAGCAAGTGCGGAAAGAAGGCCGCCTCCCAGGGCCAATTGGATGTGGTATCCAGGTCTTTGAACACCGACCGAATCTCAATCAGGGCGACAATTTCAATCTGTTTTCCCAGGGACCGCGCAAACGAGGTGGGCAGGTAGTACACCAGCAAATAGACCTCGGCAATCAAGATGATGGAAAAGGGGGTGTACAGCGACTGAAGCGGGTGGGAGAAAAGGCTTGCCGGGAGGATCAGGGCCCCCAGTTGCCCGAGGCCGTAAAGCCCCAGGTGGATGCAAAACATCACCAAGGCCAGGGTCACCAAGCCGTGTTCCATCCTTCGCCGAACGGAGGGGTTCAAGATGGATTTGGCCAAAGAGGCCAGGGACAACGCGTTCATGAAGGTTCAACAATTTGGAGGTCAAAAGGTTCCGACTCCAACAATTCCACACAACGGGAGGTTGAATTGCGTAAATTGGTTGACCCAAAACCTCCAACATGAGACTTTTCCTCACTTTCCTCGTAGCTGCCATGGCTGCGCAGTCCCACGCCCAAGAGGCGTACACCATGACGGTTGAATCCAACCCGGCTGCGGTGGAGGGCATGACGACGTACCGGTTTTACGTCAACATGCTTGACGAAACAGACCGCTTGAGTGCGATCTACGGCAACAACGAAGAGGGTATGGCGC
Organism: uncultured Flavobacteriales bacterium; assembly: GCA_913041065.1. Classification (GTDB taxonomy): domain Bacteria; phylum Bacteroidota; class Bacteroidia; order Flavobacteriales_D; family Sanyastnellaceae; genus UBA11663. The sequence continues at coordinate 590 of CAJWII010000076.1, read as the reverse complement.
TGGACGCGCCATCGGGGGTGTACAACAACGCCTTCAACACCACATGGAACGCCTCTGGCGTGAACCCGCTGATTTTGGAGATGTTCCCGGAGCTTGTGGCCGACACATACGCCACCATAGGGTTGGAGGGTCCCTCCAGTGCATCTGGCTTGCCCAACGCCGAGGACCCTTCTTTGGTGGAAGACAGCACCCAGCCGATTTCTCCTTTTTTCCAGAATGACGGAGAAACGCATGTCGAGTCGAACACCGTCGTGGGTTCGTCTTGGTTTGTGCTGAACGACGCTGAAAACGCCTTGCCAGAAGCCGACCTGCGCGTCCTCTTCATGCAGGTCACCACGTCTGGGGATCTTAGCGGCACCCTGAACGCCCAAGTTTTCCCGCTTGGGGTCAGTGCGGACCGTGAATTGCTGACGTTCGACTTCAACGGCGCTGGCCTCTACGGCGAGGATGGACCTTTGGTTGACGGCTGCAACGATGAAGCGGCGTGCAACTTCGAGGAGGCCGCCACGGTCAACGACGGTTCATGCCAATACGATGACGCCTTGGGTGTGTGCGGCGGAGGCTGTGTCGCGGACGAAGACGGCGACGGT
>CAJWII010000075.1 GCA_913041065.1 uncultured Flavobacteriales bacterium | reverse complement strand
GCCAAAGACGAAGCCGTGGAGGAGGCCAAGAAGATGCTCGAGGTCTACGCGGACTTTGCTGAGAACTACATGGCCATGCCTGTGGTGAAAGGGGTGAAGACAGAAAGCGAACGGTTCGCGGGCGCCGAGGACACCTACTGCATCGAAGCGCTCATGCAAGACGGCAAGGCCTTGCAGGCGGGGACGTCTCACTTCTTGGGCCAAAACTTCGCCAAGGCCTTCGACGTCACCTTCGCCGACAAAAAAGGCGGCAAGTCGCACGTCTGGGCCACCTCATGGGGGGTGAGCACCCGCTTGATGGGCGCCCTCATCATGACCCACAGCGACGACCAAGGCTTGGTGCTGCCGCCGAAGCTTGCGCCGATTGAAGTGGTCATCGTGCCCATATACAAGGGCCAAGACCAAATGGACGAGATCGTGGCCAAGTGCCAAGCCGTCGCCGACGAGTTGAAGGCGGCGGGCATCCGTGTGAAGTTGGACGACGACGACACCAAGCGCAGCGGATGGAAATTCGCCGAGTACGAGTTGAAGGGAGTGCCGTTGCGCATCGCGATGGGCCCTCGCGATTTGGCCAAAGGCACGTGTGAATTGGCGCGTCGCGACACCAAAACCAAAGACTTCGTGTCGTTGGATGGTCTCGTGGCCCAAGTCCGGACGCAGCTCGACGACATTCAGGCGACCCTGACTGCGAGCGTCCATGAACGCATCAAGACCCACACCCACGTGGCGGACACCTGGGAGGGATTCTTGGAAGCGTTGGACAAAGGCGGCTTTGTGAGCGCCCACTGGGATGGCACCGCCGAGACCGAGGAGCGCATCAAGCAAGAAACGAGGGCGACCATCCGTTGCATTCCTTACGACGGAGACACCACACCAGGGACGTGCATCAAGACTGGCGCACCCAGCGCCCGTCGCGTGTTGTTTGCCAAAGCCTACTGATCCATGGACGCCAACCTTCCCATCGGCCTGAACCCCGACGACAGCGCCGCACTTTGCAAAGAGCTGAACGCCCTGTTGTGCGACTTGCACGTGTTTTACCAGAACGTGAGAGGCTTCCATTGGAACGTCCAAGGCCAAAACTTCTTTGAGCTGCATGCCAAATTCGAAGAATTCTACACGGACCTCCAAGTCAAAATCGACGAGGTGGCCGAGCGCGTGTTGACCTTGGGAGGCCAGCCGTTGCACACCATGCAGGACTACGTGGCTGGCGCCACCATCCCAGCGGTCAAGGAGGTGCACGACGGGGTGGAAGCGATCCGTCACTGCGCGGCGGCCTTCGGGGTGTTGCTCGTTCGAGAGCGGGCATTGCTCTCAGCTGCTGAGCAAACGGGAGATGAGGGCACCCACGCCCTCATGAGCGATTACGTTCGGGAGCAGGAAAAGACCTCCTGGATGTTGCGTGCGTACCTCGCCTGAGGCGGCCGTTCCCCAGGCACGCATTTTTTCTGGTGCACCTTGCGGAGAAGGAAGAACCTGACTATCTTTGCGGTCTTCTTTGGCCCGTTCGTCTAGGGGTTAGGACGCCAGGTTTTCATCCTGGTAGCAGGGGTTCAAATCCCCTACGGGCTACAACAAGAATTCCCCGCTTCCCCCAAGGAGCGGGGTTTTTGCTTCCAGACCCCTTGAAAACGCTGTGAACGCCTTGTGGAGTGTGGAAACAATGGTGAAGGATTTTCTCCGCTTAAAACAACGACGAAACGAATTTTGGAACAGCAACGGGAACATCAATCCCGCTAAGTCGTCGGAATCCCAGTGAAATCGAGGGGTGAGGGAATCCCCTACGGATGGCTTTGATCATCTCCGCTGTATCACATGACTGAGCAGGGATGAGTGATTTGGGTGAATACCCAAAAACGGAGTACATTGGAGGACTTGGGTGATTACCCAAAACTCCGATGCTTTGATTTTGAAAGACCTGAAATACCTCTTTGCCTACACGATGCCTTTGGCCGTGTTTGTGTCCTTTGCCTCGCACGGCCTCTGGACATACACCACCGTGGTCTACGCCTTCATCGTCATCCCCCTGCTCGACGTGATTACGGGGGAGACCACGGACAACCTCGAAGCCGATGAGGTCGCCTACAAGAACACCCAGTGGATTTTCGATTCAATGCTGTACCTGAACGTGCCCATTGTCTTCGGCATTCTCGCATATGGATTGCTTCAGGTGCAAACGGAGAGCTACGAGCGCTACGAGATGATTGGTCTTGCCTTGTCCGGAGGCATTTTGCTGGCCACCAACGGCATCAACGTCGCCCATGAACTTGGCCACCGCAAGTCGCTGGTGGAGCGCCTCATGAGCAAGCTTCTCTACATGCCATGCTTGTACATGCACTTCTTCATCGAGCACAACTACGGGCACCACCTGCGTGTTGCCACCCCGGAGGACGGGGCCACAGCCCGATACAACCAAACCGTCTACGGCTTCTGGTTCACTTCCGTCACCCGGCAATACGTGAGCGCTTGGCGAATCCAACTTGACCTCCTCAAGCGGCAAGGCCTGTCCATCTTCTCAGTGAAAAACGACATGCTGTGGTACCACCTCATCCAGCCGGCGTACTTGTTCGGCGTATATCTGCTGTTCGGCACGGCGGGGTTGCTGTTCGCCATAACGGTCGGGGTCATCGCCTTCCTCTTTCTCGAGTGCATCAACTACATCGAGCATTATGGCTTGCGCCGCCTCAAGACGGAGTCTGGGCGCTATGAGATTGTCCGCCCGCACCACTCGTGGAATTCCAACTTCAACATCGGCCGGATCGCGTTGTATGAGCTCACTCGACACAGCGACCACCACTACAAGTCCACGAAGAAATACCAAGTGCTGGACAGCCATGACGAGAGTCCGACACTGCCCCTAGGTTATCCAGCTTCCATCCTACTCAGCCTCGTACCCCCCCTGTGGTTTCGAGTGATGAACCCGCGAATTCCTGAGGGGATGAAAGCCCACCTTGCCCATGACTGACGTCGCATCCAAACTGCTGACAACCGCCACCCTCGAACGGTTCTCGTCCAAAACGCGGGACAAGCTTCTGGAGGCCAGCCTGGTCCTGTTCAATGAGCGCGGTTTCGGCGCGGTCACCACCGCATCCATCGCCGAAAAATCTGGTGTGCTTGAAGGTTCCCTGTGGTACCACTTCCGGACCAAGAAGGACATTCTTGTGGCCCACATCGAACTCCTCGAGCAAGTGTTCGAGGGCGCCAACCTCAATGCAGATGCCACCGACGCGGAAACGATTGTTGCCGGCATCTTCGCTGCTTACGACGTGATATGGGACTTCCGCTACATCCTCCGCGACGACTTCGGGACTGTACTCGATGCCAATGAGCCCGCTTTGCAGACTTCGCGGGTCATCAACGATTTTCTGGACACGTGGACAGAAGACCGCATCCGCCACGCTGGTAAGCATGGCCTGCTTAACATGACGCCGTCAGAAATGGAGGACCTCTCGGAAATCATCCTTGTCATCGGTCGGTATTGGCTGGACTTCTCGGGGAAAAAGTACCCCGACACCGACAGCCTCAAGCTCCGGCACAAAGGCCTCAAGCACATCTTCACGGTGCTCAGCCCCTACCTGTTGCCAAGTGCGGCGTATTTGATTCAGAGTCGATTGTCCAACGAAAGTTGATCTTTTCAGCGGAGGACATCGCGAACGAAGGTTGTCTTATCCGCACTCTGAAATGCGACACCGCGTGTTCGTGGCGTCCTTTTTGAAGTGAGGCCAAGTATAGCCCTTGAGAATGTCCTGCTCGTCACCAACTGGAGTCGTCAGCCATGGCCTCGCGAATCAAGTCTTCGGATCGCTGAGAAACTTCCTTTCGCGTCCAATTATTCTCGGCGATTTCATGGGCAGAGATGGGATTCAACACTTTGACCACGAGCACTTTTTGTCGCAACCCAAGCAGGTTGGAAAGGTGCTGAACGATGGATCCATATTTCACGAGGTAGGTGAAGGTCATTCGCTGTGCGGGGCTGACGGCATGACCATTGGCGTGCGTCCATCGGAATGCCAAAGGCTGAATGCCTGCATTTGAATCGATTGCAATTTTGAAGAAGGGTGAATGAAAAGGAAGGAGTTCAATGCCGTCGCCCGACTTTCCTTCTGGAAAGAACCCCATATTCACCTTCGATTGGGTCATCATGCTGGTGGCAGGTTGCAGGAGCTCCACGATCGACTTGCGCCTGCTTCGATCCACAAAGACGAAGCCCAACAGCTCCATCACGGCGCCAATGACCTTCATGTTTCGAATCAGTGCGTTGGAAATGACCATACACGGGCTGATGGCCATGTGAAGAAGGGAGTCCAAAATCCCCTGGTGGTTGCTCACAATCAAGTGGCGAGAGGAAGGGATGTTGCCATGAACCTCAAGCTTCACCCCCACAATCCTCATCAACAGACGAGAGAATGGATGGATGACAAATCTCACGTTGAACCGGAGGAAGAGGTGCTTGGGAAGCAACGTGAACACGAGCCTCAGCAGGAGACTCAAGAGGACCAAGATGAAGACGGCAAGCAGGATGAAGGTCATGCGAATGTTTGCAAGCACCTTGGATCCTGTCAACGTGTCTGGGTGAGGCTTGGACTCCGTCATGCGGATGAAAATATGGTGAAGTGTCGAGAATGCAACATCTCACAGGCAGTCGCCCCGGCGTTCAAACTTGGGAGGCTGGGTTGCCAGATTTGGACTCAAACCAACCGCGGTGGCGCTTCCAAATGCCGAGGTACCGGTAGAAGGGCGATGACGACTTCTTTTCCGAGCTCACCAGAGCCGAGGAGCATGATTTTCTTCTGCATGGCGGCAAGTTAGCATGGCCCCTTCCTGAACCGGCGGCCTATTTGCCCATTGCGGGCGACCTTGGGGCATGCTGCCCATCGACCTTCACGCCAAATTCGACCTGGTCACCGACCATTGGCACCCCCACATCGTGGCCTCGCTCAACGGCCAAGACGTCAAAGTCGCCAAGATCCAGGGCGAGTTCGTGTGGCACAGCCACCACGACGAGGACGAGCTCTTTTACGTGTTCAAGGGGGCGTTTGACATGCACTACCGCGACCGGGTCGAGTCGCTGACGGCAGGCCAAATGGTCGTCGTCCCGCGCGGCGTGGAACACAAACCTGTCGCCGACGCGGAAACGTGGATGGTGCTGTTCGAGCCTCAGGCCATCGACCACACGGGGGGCGTGGAATCGCCCCACCGAAAGACCGAGCTGAAGCGCATCTGACGCGACTTCAAAGCATCCCCCTTGCTCGCAGGTAGGCGATCTGGGCCGCGTACTTCACGCGCTTCTTGGTCCCCTTCAACCGCCTGCGAAGCGACGGGCCAGCGCCCGATACCTTGCGCTTGTTGTTGGCGTGCGGGAAGGGCGCATCGGGCACCGGGGGTCCGAGAAACGCGCAGAGTTTTTCCCACCCAGCGCCTTGCGTGAAGTCCACCACAAGCAGGTCGTTTGGGCGGTCCTTGAAATGGTCCATCACCGCTTGGTTGTGCCTGTGGTAGACGGCAAGGGTGTGGGTTTTGTCGTCCTTGGGGAGGCCTTTTCCGCGGCCGTAAATCCACTCGTGCATCGGATCTCGAAGGTCGCCGATGTGGCGCGCCACACTCTCGTACCAGCGTTCAGGATCGCGGACGGTGAGGATGAATTTGCTGCCCGGCACAAGGGTGTCGAGGTCCTTGTACATGAGCGGCCAAGGGTTGTCTTCCACCGCGTCGAATTGCTGCAGTTTCCGCAGGACGCGGGACATATTCCCGTGGAGGTAAGGCCAAAGCACTTGGTGGTTGTTGTCCCCCACGTGGTACCCCAAGATGCGCAACGCGTCGCGCAACGAGGAGGTGCCGGTTTTTTGGAAACCGACGCCCACAATCAAGGGAGAAGAATCCCGCGCCATGCCGGCAAAAGTAGCGTTCGGCCTCACCTCTGAGGGACATCCACCTGGCGATGTGAACGATTTGCGAACGCAGGTCGAGGCGCATGTGGATGAAAACGCAGAACTTACGGCCATGCTCAATCCTTACGCAATGAAACGATTCTGTTCCTTGTGGGCTTCAGCCCTGCTCATGGCAGGTGCCTGGGCCCAAACCTCTGTGGTCACGTTCAATTTGAACATGGAAAACGAAAATGTGTCCAGCGCGGGCGTGTTCCTCGGCGGCGGCGTCATGGGCGATGCGACGGCCTACCAATTGACCGACCCCGACGGCGACGACGTGTACAGCGTGGACGTGGTGCTTCCCAACGGCACCACTGGCAACTACATCTTCCTGAACGGGAATTGCCCCGATTTCAGTTGCAAGGAGAACATCGCCGGCCAGCCGTGCAGCGACCCGACGAACTTCGACGACCGGACCCTGCCCATCGTCACGGGCGACATGACCCTCAGCACGTGCTTTGGAGAGTGCTCCTCGGATGGGACGTGCGGCCCGCCGCCGGCCTCTGCCGTGGTGACGTTCGAGGTGAACATGGTCAATGAAGATGTGTCGCCCGACGGGGTCTACCTCGGTGGCGGCGTCATTGGTGGCCCCACCCAACATCAGTTGACGGACCCCGACGGCGACGGGATGTACAGCGTGGATGTGACGCTGCCGCTGGGATTGACAGGGAACTACATCTTTTTGAACGGTAATTGTCCCGATTGGTCGTGCAAGGAAAACATCTCGGGTCTGCCTTGCAGCGACCCCAACAACTGGGACGACCGCACTTTGCCTGCCATCACGGAGGACATGACGATCAGCACATGCTTTGGCACCTGTTCCGAGGACGGCTATTGCGTCCCGCCACCGCCGTCGGCGGACGTGACGTTCAGGGTGGACATGAATGAATACCCGGGCGCCTACGGCACTGTGAACTTGAACGGGTCGTTCAACGGTTGGTGCGGCCCGTGTGTCACGATGACCGACGACAACGGGGACGGCGTGTACGAGTACACCCAGGAGTTGGAGCAGGGCCTCGTGTACGAGTACAAATTCACCGTAGACGGATGGACCGACCAGGAGATGTTTGACGAAGGTATGTCGTGCACTTCGACCATCGACGGCTTCACGAATCGTACGCTGGAAGTGACAGAAGATGTGATCTTGCCTGAGGTGTGCTGGGCGGCGTGCGGGGTGTGCAACGCTGAGCCCGTGCCCGGTTGCACCGACGCGGCGGCGTGCAACTTCGACCCCAATGCCACGGAGGACGACGGCAGCTGTGTGTTCGGCGAAGGTCCGGTCTTGGGGTACACGGTGGAAGATGCGCTGTGCTTCGGTGAGGCGGGGGTGTTGTCCTTGGATGAGGCGACTATGGCGCTGTTGGACGACGGGTTGATCGCCGTGGAGGTGGTCGGTGCGGGAGAAACCTTGACGGCTGGCGACTACGTGCTTGTGGCGACGGACCTTCAAGGGTGCACCAGCGAAACGCCCTTCACGGTTGGCGAGCCGGACGCCCTCGAGGTGGAGGTCACAATCGTGTCCGAAGACACCGGGGCCGGTGACGGCCAAGCCGAGGCGACGGTGGTGGGAGGCACGCCGTATTACGTGGTCGTGTGGAATGACATGAATGGCATCGAGGTGAATCCTGATTCGCTTTCTGTCGGGTTGTACACCGCGATTGTGACCGACGCCAACGGATGCACGACCTCGGCCAGTTTGACGATGACGGTCTCCGGCATCGACGACATGGCGGCCCTGAAGGGCGTCGTGTTCCCGGTGCCTGTGGCTGACCAGTTGAACGTTCAATTGGCGTCACCGCTCTTGGGCGACGCAATGGTGAGCGTCCGCGACATGCAAGGCCGGTTGGTGGCGTCTGCCATCATGCGTTCATCTCAACAGCACATCGTGTTTTCTGCGGCTGCTTGGGAGGTGGGCGTGTACACGGTTCAGGTGGTCTCAGATGGGGCGCGTGCGACGTGGAGCTTCGTGAAGTGAAGCTTGTTCAGACTCAAACTTGAAGACATGAAAAAGGCACCCCGCGGGGTGCCTTTATTGGGTTGAAGAGGTGGGGTCGGTCACTTGGCCTTGAAGTAGCCGAAGAGTGCGACGCCCATCGCCAGGATGTCCGGAACGGCCATTTCCAAGCTGAATTCCATTACTGGGGTGTTCGAGAACACGGTGGCAAACAAGGTGAGGAGCAGGGCAGTGCCAATGCAATAGGCGAGCAAGGCGTTTTTGGCGGTGTCCATTGCGCTCTTGCGGATCATGAGCAGGATGAGGCCGCACATGGAGATGGCGTGACCGATGCCGTAATGGAACATGGTCGCCATTTCCAGCAATTCAGGGTTGGCTGCGTTGGCCTCGCCGATGGCGGCGGCGCCCATGTCTCCGGGCATCAGCAGGCACATGACGCCCATCAGCGCATTGTAGACACCAAGGATGGTGAGTGAAACAGAAGTTTTCATGATGTAAGGGTTTGAGGCAATGTACGTTGTGTTTTTGACTTGCGTTGGCCTGAACCCCTTCGTTGTGGGACGACGTCTGCACGTGGGTGATCGACTGACGGGTTTCAACGCATGAAACGCGAAGCGGGTCGCCCAACCAGGTGGCCCGCTTTTGCGTTGGTCTTGGGACGGGCAGGACCCTTGTCATGGACGGATGTTGTATTTTAGGACATGCGTCGAGTTGCACTTCTTCTCATCGTCCTGGTCTTCTCGCTCGTGTCGGGAACGGCGCAGGCCGACATCGACCACTGGGAGTCTGTCGTCCAGGACGGCACCACATGGCGTTTCCTCATTCCGTCGTTCGAGCCCATTCAATATTGGAAGGAATCGAGTTTCAACGACGAGACTTGGGCGGAAGGGCCCTCTGGATTTGGTTACGGAGACGGAGACGACGCCACGCTGGTGCCCACCACCACGAGCATTTACCTGCGCCACCAGTTCACCATCGACGACCTGGCCGCCATGGAAGAAGCCGTGTTTGCGATGGACTACGACGACGGGTACGTGGCCTACCTCAATGGGGTGGAAATCGGCCGAGGCAATTGCGGCAGCCCTGGAGATTTCGTGGCGTGGGATGCGACGCTTTCGGTGGACCAAGAAGCCGTGTTGTA
>CAJWII010000074.1 GCA_913041065.1 uncultured Flavobacteriales bacterium | reverse complement strand
AATCCCAAAGGCAAGTCCCGAGAGGACCACAAATTGTCCTGTTGCATCCAATCCAAACCACAAGCCGTTGGGCAAATATGCCAACAACACAAAGAACAGGGTGTAGAGCCAAATGGCACCAGAGCTTTTTTTGTGCCCGAGCCCCAATTCCATGAGCTTGTGGTGGATGTGCCAGCGGTCTGGCGAGAATGGCGAACGTCCGTCCAACACCCTTAAGGCAAACACCCTGAGTGTGTCTACAAGAGGGTAGGCGAGCATGCACATGGCCGCCACTGGTTGAACCAAACCATCCAAGGCCACTTCTGCCGGGGTTTGCATCATCCGAATGGCCATCGCGTAGACAACCAGCCCAAGTAGCAGCGAACCGCCGTCGCCCATGAAGATGCGGGCAGGATTGAAGTTGAAGACCAAAAAGCCCAACAAGGCCCCAGCGGTGCTGAATGCGACGATGGCCGAGGCCAGGTCTCCGGTTTGGAAGAACCACAAGCCAAACGAAGTCATCACGATGGTTCCGAATCCGCCAATCAACCCATCCAATCCGTCGATGAGATTGACCGCGTTGACGACCACGATGTACACAAACCAAGAGAACGGGGCACTCACCCAAAACGGGATATGACCCAATCCGAAGAGGCCTCCGAAGTTGTCGATGCGCAAGTCGAGCGCCCCCACGAGGTACGCCCCGACTGCCATGTGCACGAACAGTTTGCGGCTGGCGCTCATGACCACGATGTCGTCCTTGAGTCCCATGAAGAAAACCAACATGGCGGCCCCTAAAACTCCAACCCAAATGTAGAGCTGGTCGGATGTGGGCTGTTGGATGGCGAACGACACCAAAGATGAGCTCATCAAGGCCGCGAACACCATCAAGCCTCCAATGGTGGGCACAGAGCGGTGGTGAATCTTTCGGGCTTCAGTCGGTTCGTCGACCAAATGCTTGCGTTTGGCCACCGCAATGAGGGACGGCATGCCGACAAGCGTAGAACAGAATGCCAACAAGCAAGTTAGGATCAGTGACAACATGGAGGCGCGAAAGTAGGCATTCCCGGAGACATCACCAAAGTGTGGCTCACGCCAATCCGCCAACGAAGGCCTTTGCTGGGCATGTTTGGGCTGCCTTCAAGTTGCCACGTTTCAAATCCCGCGGTGAGGTGCAACGGCCACTCCGTCTGAAGGTTCCACGCCCCCCAAGCCTCCAACCACCACTGGTCGGTTAAGGACAACATGTGCACTCCGGCTCGCATGCGTCGGTGCGTCCAGGTCACCGCGCCTTCGCCGCGCCATACGGCCACAGATTCCCAGGTGGTTTCGTCGCTCCACAAGGGCAGCAGGGGCGCTCCGAGCGGGGTGCCCGCATGCCGCGGAAGGACATCTCCTGCGCCTTGGGTCTGGACCCGGGCCATCGTGAGTGTCCCACGCCATGCCCTATGCTTGCTCGACCAGCTGAGGGCGCTGGCGACGTTGGGCACCCATTCGGCACGCCACCTGTGGGCGCCGTTGTCCGAATGCACGGTGGCCAACAGGCTGGCCCACGACGACCACTGGAATTGGGTCGCCGAATCCGGTTCTTGGAGCCAAGGTCGGTTGCGATGACTGCCGCCCAAAAGCCCGAGGTCAAGCCTGTTGCCAAGACGCCCACGCCACGTGGCCCACACCACGTCAGTCTGTCGGTAGGATATCCCGGTCTCTCCCCTGGCGCTCCTTTCGGTGCCTGCCAGCCTTGCGACTGTGGCCCTCACATGCATTCGGTCGTCCTTCACCCACCCCAAGCTGCCGTGGGGGTAAGGCGCGCTGCGGCTGTTCAGAGCCAGGGGGGCGAGGTCGTTGCCCCAGTGCGCCGCGTCGTAGGCCAAGGAGACCACCACGGTGTCCTTGGGGTTGGGAAGGACAAACCGACCCGTGGTCCGACTCCGGCCTCGGGCCACGTCCACGCGTCCTCCCGCAGTGGGCTTCATGCGGCCCCATCCTGGCAGGCTCCAACTCTCGCCCATCCAATGCCGCTCCCAAGCGGTAGGGATGCCTTGGTACTCTTCCAAGGACCCTTTTACTGTCCAAATTCCGTCCAATTCCCCATGGAACGCCGCGCCACGCAGGTTGTCCAAAGGCTCGTCAAAGGTCGCCTCGTTGTTCCGCTGAGGGGTGCCGCCCACATGACGGATGCACAGCCACGGGTCCACATGCAATGTCATGCGTGGGCTGCTCCACGTGGCCGCGTGCCCACGAAATCCAACGTCCACTTGCCCTCCAGAAGGACCCCACACGGTCGAGTCCATGGCGGTCGATGCCAACGTGTTGGTGAGGTGACCGCACCACAGCCAAACACCTACCAAGGCGAATAAGCGAAGGGACATGTTCATGGAATTTAGCATCGCAAGGAGTTGGATACGCGGGCTGCCAAGAAATCATCGTACGTGGTTCGAAGTCCCTCTTCCAGGGAGATGTTCGATGTCCACCCCAATTCGGCCAAGCGGGACACATCCAGCCACTTTCTTGGCGTGCCATCTGGCTTGCTGTCGTCCCACAGGATTTGGCCCTTGAAGTCCACCGTTTGGGCCACCATGTGCGCCAGGTTGACAATGGACAAGTCTGACCCCGTGCCCACATTCACCCATCCAGGTTCATTGTGCACATCCATTAAGTGCAGGCATGCAGACGCGAGGTCGTCCACGTGCAGGAATTCCCGCATGGGCCTGCCTGTGCCCCAGCAGGTCACGGCAGGCAAGTCTTGCTGCTTGGCTTCATGGAAGCGCCGAATCAAAGCCGGCAACACGTGGCTGTGTTCCGGGTGGTAGTTGTCGCCAGGTCCATACAGGTTGGTCGGCATGGCGCTGATGTAGTTGCAACCGTGCTGTGCCCGGTAGGCATCGCACATGTGCAGGCCTGCGATTTTGGCAATGGCGTAAGGTGCGTTGGTGGGCTCCAGTGCCCCTGTCAACAACGCATCCTCTCGGATGGGCTGGTTAGCGTGCTTGGGGTAAATGCATGAACTGCCCAAGAAGAGGAGTTTGTCCACGCCGGCCCGTCGGCTCCCTTCGATGACATTGGTTTGGATGGCCAGGTTGTCGAACAAAAAGTCCGCGGGCAGCGTGTTGTTGGCGTGGATGCCCCCCACTTTGGCGGCGGCCAGGTAAACTTGAACAGGACGGGTGGTGGCCAAAAAATCATGCACCGCCCCTTGGTCACGCAAGTCGAGCTCTGTCGAAGAGCGCACCACCAGGTTGCGATGTCCAGTTGCGCGCAGGGCTCGCACCAACGCCGAACCCATCATGCCGTTGTGGCCGGCCACGTAAATGGGGGAGTCTGGGGACAGCGTCATCGCGGCCAAGTTACACTGCAGGATTTGTGTGGGTGGCGTGTCTCAATCCGTCGCCGACCCAGGTGAACGCCAGCACGAGGCTGGCGATGAGGCCGCCAGGCACCAGGGCTGCCCAAGCATGGGGTGTGGTCAGCAGGTGGGCGTGTTCCTTGACGATGTTGCCCCAGGACGGGATGGGGATTTGGGCCCCCACGCCCAAGAAACTCAACCCGGCTTCAATCAGAATGGCAGCGGCAAAATTGGCGGCACACACCACCACCAAAGGTCCCAGGGCGTTGGGCAGCATGTGCCGCCACATCACACGCCAAGAGGAAAGTCCGAGGGCCTCGGCCGCGCGTACATACGTCTCCTCCCTCAAGGTCAAGAATTGGCCCCGCACAATCCGGGCCACCTCCACCCACATCGTCAGACCGATGGCGAGAAACACTTGCCAGAAGCCTTTGCCAAACGCCAACGTGATGGCCAACACCATCAACAACGTGGGGACCGACCACATGACCTGAAGAAACCACGAGATGAGTCGGTCGGCCCAGCCGCCGAAGTAGCCTGCCACACCGCCGAGAAGCAACCCCAAGATGAGGCTGATGAGTACCGCTCCGGCCCCCACGGACAGCGAAATGCCGCTTCCCGCCATGATTCGGCTGAGCATGTCCCGACCGAATTGGTCTGTGCCGAGCCAAGCGGTGTGCGTCTCACCGGCATCGTCTTGCCACACCGCCCCAGGCGACAAGAGCCCATGTTCCAAGTGCTGGGCGTTGGCGTGCTCTGAGGCGTCGGGTCGGATGGGGCTGCCCACCAGAGCCACAGCGACCCACAGGAGAATCCACGAGGCGCCCAAGGCGCCCAACCGATGCGACATGAAACGGCTCACGGGGCGCAAGTTCGGCCTTTCCAAGTTGGTTTGGGTTCGATGCCAAACGGCCTGAGCAACCCAAGGCGAGCCATGGCCAAAACCGGCACTTGAATGGGTTGCAGGCATGCAAGCCCCAGCCAAAGCCATGGGCGCCGAGGCAGGTTGAACCATGTGGCGATCGGGGCGACAAAGGCCACGTTGTGGGCGGTCAATCCAAACCAGAATCCAGCCGCCAGCCAGGCGCCCCATTCGGCATGACTGAAGGCGCCATACCCCAGCCAGATCCATGGACAAACCGCGGTCCACGCCACCCAAAGGGCAGTTCGTTTCACGTGGGGGAGGTAATTCCCGGCTTTGCCGGCCCAGCGCAATTGTTGTTGCACGGCCTCGCGCCAGGTTCGTGGAGCAGGCGTAGAGACCATGCCGCGAGGGTCGCCCATCCATTCGACACGCCATCCGCCGTTGGACAGGGTTTGCAAGACCAAGGCGTCGTCGCCAGACGGACCGAGGTGGCGCGTGTCCGGGTACGCGGTGCGCCGAACCGCGAGGTTGGCCCCAGAAGCCGAGGCGGGACGACCGTGTGTGATTTGGGCTGCCGACCACCCCATTTGGGCGGCGTAATCCAAAGCCAAAACTTGACCGAATGTCCCAGCATTTGGACCATCCCAGAGACGGACGGGGCCTGCAACTGCAGCGCAACGCTCGGTCTGACTCGCCAGGGTGTGCAGCCACGCTTCGCCCCATTCGGGTTGGAGACGCACGTCGGCGTCCAGGGTCACGGCCCAGGCGGTGTTCAGGGCGTCGAGGCCTGCAAGCAACGCCGCTTTCTTGCCCCCCGCGTTGGGCGTGGGCGAGAGGGCTTGCATGGACACCACATGCGGTTGGAGCGCGTGACAGCGGGCGAGGGACGCGGTTGAATCTTCGCTCCAATCGTCCACCACCACGACTTGGATTTGGGAGAGCACAGGCTGGGTGCGAAGGGCCACCGCAAGGTCGTCGAGGAGATGGGGGAGACGGTCCTCTTCGTTCCTGCAAGGGATGACAATGCCAAAGTCGGCCCGGAAGAACTTTTGGTCGCGGGCAGTCGTCGTCGCGGCTTTCTTCCAGTCCCGTGCCCAACGCTTCAGCGTCCAGGCGTGCACGGCGAGGGTGAGGCCGGAGACCGCACACATGGCCCACATCGCAGTGTCAACCAACATGGGCACGTGGAATCAGCAGGCCCAGGGAGGCAGGGGCCGCACGGTTGCACAACCAAACCACAAACGTTGCCGCCACCACGGCCGGGATGTGGTCGTCGAAGGCCCACGTCGCCGCCAGCTCCCGCAAGCCCAATTCCGTCGGCCACGGCACGGAGGTCGTCACGCACCACACGCCTGCAATTCTGGGAAACCCCTCGGACCATGCGTCTTGGACGGAGAGCCCCCCCATCGCGACAAGGCAAGCGAGGTACTGGCTGGCGAACACCAGGTACCGTGAGGTGCTCCACGCCAAGGCTTCTCTCCAAGCTGGTCTCGACCCTGTCCAGACCAGGGCGACGACAACGGCTGCGGCCAACGCCAAGCACAAACGTGGCTTGCCCAGCATCCAGAGGGCTGGCACACCCATGGCGTAGGTCACCAGGCCTTGGCTTAAGGCACCTACCCCGAATGCCTTGGCGGCCTTTTTTGCATATTCAGGGGCGCCCATGTGCGCCACGCGTCCGACCCCATCGACCATGCGGGACGGCCCGAGGACGGACCACGCCTGTCCTTTCAACACTTCGTGCCACGAGCAGCGCCAGGTGTGCAGATGTTCCGGAGCATCCTCGAGGTGGACAAGCTTGAGGCGGCGCCATTTGGCCACTTCGAGTGCGAAATTCAAGGGGACCATGGCCACAGTGCACGCCAACCATCCTGGGTGAACGACGTGGACCTGAGACAACGAAGCCCATCCGCCGTGCGACGCCAAGACGTGTGTCATGGCCGCCACGGCGAGCAAGGTGGTGCCCCAAGACAAGGTTCGTTTGTGCCGTTGCAGCCAAGGTTGGACCTTCTTGTGGAAGGACTCGTACCAGGGATGCGCCCAGCGTGGCATCCTCATGTAATTTGGCCGGGTGACGGGCTTCATCTGGCCCCGAATGTACCGATGAAGACGAAGACCATCCCCAAAACACAGCCTCAGGAACGCGTGATCCTGGGCATTGACCCGGGGACCACCATCTTGGGGTACGGATTGATTCGCACGCAAGGCAAATCCAAGTTGGAGCTCATTGAGATGGGCGCGTTGCACTTGGGGAAGATCAAAGACCATGCGCTCAAACTGAAGCGCATCTACGACAGGGTGTCGGGCTTGATCGAAGCCCATGCGCCCGACGAGATGGCGGTGGAGGCGCCGTTTTTTGGCCAGAATGTGCAATCCATGCTCAAGTTGGGCCGCGCCCAGGGTGTGGCGTTGGCGGCGGCCCTTGCGCGGGAGGTGCCGGTGGCTGAGTACGCGCCGCGCCGTGTGAAGCAGGCCGTGACTGGAAGTGGGGCGGCGTCCAAAGAGCAAGTCGCGGGCATGGTTCAACGCACCCTTCACATCCCCGCCTCGGACATGCCCAAGGATTTGGACGCCACAGACGGCCTGGCGGTGGCTTTGTGCCACCATTTTCAACTTTCTACCCCGACCATGCAAAAAGGGGGAAGCGGATGGAAAGCGTTCATTTCTGAAAACCCGAATCGGGTGCGCCGCTGATTTTTTTTGGCCAAAAGTGAAACTTCTTTCGAGCGGGTCTCGTTAACAACCCCGGAGCGAGAGCTCTAGAACAATTTCATTGTTTTCATTCAACGTGGGAGGGTCACCCGATGGGGTGGCCCTTCTTTTTTGCGTCGAGTCGCGCAGGAAGTTAGAGCGCGGCGGCCTGGAGCAGGCGGGTCACAAGCGCGCGCTTGTCCAGGCCAACTGCAGCGGCTTGTTGAGGCACAATGCTTGCCTCGCTGAACCCTGGAACGCCGTTGATCTCGATGACGTAAGCAGCTTCACCTGGAACCATCATCATGTCCACGCGGGCCATGCCTCGCAGGTGGAGCGTGTTGTATACGCGGATTGCGGTGGATTGCAGTTGGCACGTGTCTCGTTCGTTCAACGCAGCGGGCGTGATTTCCTGGCTTTGGCCTTCGTACTTCGCGGCGTAGTCGAAAAATTCGTTTTCGGTCATGATTTCCGTGACGGGAAGGACCTGAATACCACCCGCGCCGTCGGGGATGACCCCGCAGGTGAATTCTCGGCCGTCCAAGTTGGCTTCCACCAACACCGACCCACTGTCTTCTGCGCGCGCGGCTTCCACGGCAGGCCACAACGCCTCGGCGTTGTTCACTTTTGAAATGCCCAAAGACGAGCCAGCCTCGTTGGGCTTGACAAATACGGGGAGCCCCAGTTCGGCCAACACATCCAGTTGGCGGTGGTTGTCCCACGTTTCGTCTGGCGCCACCTCGGCCGACTTCGCCACAGGCAGGCCTGCCTTGCGCAGTGCGTGTGTGGTTTGGCCTTTGTGAAAGGTCAACGCCATGACGGCGCTGGATGCGGTCGTGTGGGGGATGCCCGCGGATTCCAGGCCGCGTTGAAGGATGCCATCCTCGCCGGGCGTCCCGTGGACGATCACGAATGCCAATTCCGGAGTCCAAGCGTCGCCATCGGCCATGGCAAAGGAGAAGGTGCCCTGGTCCACTTCGACGCGCAGACCGTCGCTGGGACGTTCGCACCACCAGCCTTCGAGGTCGATGTGGATGAGCACCGGCGAGAACAACGCCCGATCCATGTGGGCCAACACCATGGCTGCGCTCTTGCGACTGACCTCGGCTTCTCCTGAATGGCCACCGGCCAGCACGGCCACGCGACGGGTGTTTGGGTGCTCCATGTGACCCAAAAGTCAGTCGCGATTGGACCCGCAGACTTTGAGCAGGGCGCGAAGTTTCAACACGTCGCGTTGAACGGAGGCGATGTCCGGTCCTGTGACGGTGACGTGGCCCATTTTGCGGTGCGGCTTCACCGTGGATTTCCCGTAGAGGTGCACATGGACGTTGGGAAGGGTGAGCACCTCTTCCAATCCCTGATAAATGGGGGTTCCGTGCGCGTCGGGCTCGCCAATGAGGTTGAGCATGGCCGACGCGGGGTGCAAGGTGCCGGTGTCTCCCAAAGGCAAATTGAGCACGGCCCGGAGGTGCTGTTCAAACTGGGAACACACGTTGCCTTCGATGGTGTGGTGTCCGCTGTTGTGTGTGCGGGGCGCCACCTCGTTCACCCACAAATCGCCTTCTCGGTCCAAGAACATTTCCACAGCCAAGAGCCCGACGAAGTCCATGGAGGTCACAACCTTGAGGGCCAGGTCCCGTGCATCGGCTTCTTGCTGTTCCGTGATTGCAGCCGGGGCCATCAGGTGGTCCACCAGGTTCACTTCAGGGTTGAAAACCGCTTCGACCACGGGGTACACGGCTGTCTCACCTTTGGCGTTGCGGGCCACGATGACGCTGAGTTCCTTGTCGATGTCCACGGCCTGCTCCAGGACGCAGGGCGCGTCAAACCCGCGTGCTTGTGCGTCTTCCGGGGTGTTCAGGATTTGAACGCCTTTGCCGTCGTAGCCGCCTTTCCGGAGTTTTTGGACAATGGGGTAGCCCATGGCGCCCACCTCCTGCAAGCCTTCGATGAGCTGGTAGGGCGCGCTGGCGATGTTCCAATCGTCGAACGCCTGCTTTTGCAAGCCTTTATCTTGAATCAAGCCCAAATGCGCAGGCCTGGGCACGACTTCCACGCCTTGATCCGCCAGGCGCTGAAGGCCTTCCACACTCACGTGCTCGATTTCTACCGTCATCGCGTCAAGTCCTTGCCCGAACCCCACCACAGCGTCGGCGTCCTTCAAGTCCGCCTG
>CAJWII010000073.1 GCA_913041065.1 uncultured Flavobacteriales bacterium | reverse complement strand
CCGGCGTCGCTCGGCTTTTCGCTTTGTTCGCCGTATAGACGGGCGAGGATGCGTGCCAACTCGCCCACCTCTTCGGTGAGGATGGCGAGGTTGGTGAGTTCGTTGAAGTAGCGCACCCCCACCGTTTGAATCCAGCGATGCACCTCGTTTTGGGCCTCGCGGAGGGTGAGGTCGTTGTCTTGCGGGTCGGCGAAGGTCAAGGGGTCCATCATTCTTTGTGTTGGGTGTCCATCCAAATGGTCACAGGGCCGTCGTTGGTCAATTCAACTTGCATGTCGGCGCCAAACTCCCCGGTCGCGACGTCTTGGCTCAGTTCGCGCGAACACGCCGCGACGAAACGTTCGTAGAGTGGGGCGGCGTGGTCGGGGTGGGCCGCCCGGATGAACGACGGCCGCGTGCCTTTTTTGGTCTTGGCGTGCAGGGTGAATTGGCTGACGACGAGCATGCCGCCGGCCACATCCAAGACGCTCGCGTTCATCTTGCCCTCTTCATCGGTGAAGATTCGGAGACGCACGAGCTTGGCGGCTAGCCAATCGGCGTCCGCCTCGGTGTCGGCGTCTTCAATGCCCACGAGAACCACCAATCCGCGCCCGATGCTCCCATTGGAAACGCCGTTCACCTTCACTTGGGCTTGACTCGCCCGCTGCACGACCACACGCATGCTGCAAAATACGGGGACAAGACGTGGAAAAGATGCCCGAAAAGCATGGAGATGGGGGGCGGCAGGCCAAGGGAGAGGCGTATTTTTGGCCTCGATCCAAACCGACACATGAAGGCATCCATTGCACCGGCAACCCTCGACCAAGCCCAAGAGATGGGCTTGCGCCCTGAGGAGTTCGACCAAATCAAAACCATCCTTGGCCGCACGCCCAATTTCACGGAGATGTGCGTCTACTCGGTGATGTGGAGCGAGCACTGCTCGTACAAGAACTCGATCAAGTGGTTGAAGACCCTCCCGAAGGAAGGCCCCCACATGCTCGTGAAGGCAGGCGAGGAGAATGCCGGCATTGTGGACATTGGAGACGGGTTGGGTTGTGCGTTCAAAATCGAGAGCCACAACCACCCCTCTGCCATCGAGCCCTACCAAGGCGCGGCGACGGGGGTCGGCGGCATCAACCGCGACATTTTCACCATGGGTGCGCGCCCCATCGCCCAGTTGAACAGCTTGCGCTTCGGCGACCTCAGCAACCCACGCACGAAGTGGTTGCTGGAAGGGGTGGTCAAGGGCATTGGAGACTACGGCAACAGCTTCGGGGTGCCCATTGTGGGCGGCGAAGTGTTCTTCGACAAGAGCTACCAAGTAAACCCCCTCGTCAACGCGATGTCGGTGGGCATTTTGGAAGCCGACAAAATCATTTCTGCCACGGCTGCAGGTCCTGGCAACCCTGTGTACATCGTGGGGTCGGCGACCGGCAAGGACGGCATCCAAGGCGCGTCGTTCGCGTCCAAGGACATCACAGAAGACAGTGCCGATGATTTGCCTTCGGTGCAGGTGGGAGATCCATTCCAAGAAAAGTTGCTCCTTGAGGCCACACTGGAATTGTCCAAGACCACTGCGGTGGTCGGCATGCAAGACATGGGCGCCGCGGGCATCACTTGCTCCACCTCGGAAATGAGCGCAGCAGGGGAAGTGGGCATGGACATTCACCTCGACCGTGTGCCGCTCCGTCAGCAGGACATGGAGCCGTTCGAGATTTTGCTGAGCGAATCCCAAGAGCGCATGCTTGTGGTGGTTCACCAAGGGCTGGAGGACGAGGTCAAAGCGATTTTTGAGAAGTGGGATTTGCATGCCGAGCACATCGGCGAGGTCACCGAAGGCGACCGCATTCGCTACTACATGAACGGCGAGCTCGTGGGGGACGTCCCAGGCAGCACCCTCGTGTTGGGTGGCGGTGCGCCCGTCTATGAGCGGGAATACACCCAGCCAGCTTGGTATGCCGAGGCCCAGGCCTTCGATGCGTCCAGCGTGCCGATGCCCACACTCGACGAATGCGTGGACATCGCCCACAAGATGATTTGCCTCCCCAACATCGCGTCGAAGCGTTGGGTTTGGGAGCAGTACGACAGCATGGTCGGGACCATCAACCGCACGACCAACCGGCCGTCAGATGCCAGCGTTGTGTCCGTGCGGGGCACGGAAAAGGCGTTGGCCTTGACCGTCGATTGCAACGCGCGCTACGTTGAGGCCGACCCTGAGGTGGGGACCGCGATTGCCGTGGCGGAAGCCGCCCGGAACATCAGCTGCACAGGTGCCGTGCCGTCCGCCATCACGAACTGCTTGAACTTCGGCAACCCTTACAACCCCGACGTTTACTGGCAATTTGTCGGCGCCATCCAGGGCATGGCCCGAGCCTGTCGCCATTTCAACACGCCTGTGACGGGCGGAAACGTAAGTTTTTACAACCAGACGGCCAACCCTGATGGCACCGCCCAAGCAGTGTTCCCGACGCCGACCATCGGCATGGTTGGGGTCATGGACAACCGCGAGCACCACACAGGGCTGGACTTTAATGAGAAAGGCGAGCTCATCTTCCAATTGGGCCCAAGCACGGACTGCATCAACGCGTCAGAGTACTTGGCGAACGTGGTGGGCATCGAGCGCTCGCCGGCACCGCACTTCGACCTCGAGCACGAAGGGCATCTGCACGCCTGCCTTCGGGAGGTCGCCCAAAAGAACTTGGCAGTGGCGTCCCACGATGTGGCCGACGGTGGCTTGTTTGTAACGTTGTTGGAGATGGCCATGCCAAGGGGACTTGGATTTGACATTGTCACCGACGACGAAGTACGCTTGGACGCATTCCTCTTCGGCGAAGGCCAAGGTCGAGCGTTGGTGTCCCTCAAGGAATCTGATCAAGACGACTTTTTGGACGTCTGCGAGGTGCACGGCATCAAGCCCACATTGCTGGGCCACGTGACCAAGGGCAAGTTGGTGGTCGACGACAAGCACTTTGGGTTCTGCGAAGAGTTGCGGGCGTACTTCGACAACGCCCTGGAGGAAACCTTGACCGAGGACTGATGTGGAAGGAGCTGGCCAAACACGCCGGCGGGGTCGTCCTCGCGTGGGTTGTCGTCTTGGTCGGCACGTTTTTCATGCTGCAGTTGTACAGTCGACCTTCTGCGCAGCGAGAGGTTCCTGAACTCTATGGATTGGCGCGAATGGACGCCTTTGACACCCTGGCCACCCTTGGGTTGGAGGGCGTATGGCAGGATTCCATTTACCTCTCCACAGGCACCCCTGGCGCGGTGGTGGAGCAGCACCCTCCTGCGGGCAGTGCAGTCAAGGTGGGTCGCAACATCCTGCTGACCACTCACCGCATCACTCCCCCAGACGAGGCGGTGTCTTACCAAGAGGGACAAGACGCCAAGCTTGTGGAGCGCATTTTGACCACCCGAGGCTTCCGAATCTCCATGGATGAGGAGCCCAACCAGTTGTTGGTCGGCAAAGTCATCCGTCTCGAGCACAAGGGCAAGGTGCTGGGTTCCGAAACGCGCTTGCCCAAAGGCTCAGAAATGGTCCTTGTTGTAGGGGTGCTGGGCTCGGACGACGCCCGCGTACCGTGGCTCTCTGGACTGTCCCTGCAAGATGCTACTGCTGTGCTCGCCCGTCGAAAGCTCGCTTTGGGGCACGTGGGCTACGCGCCCGACGTGCAGACTGCCCAAGATTCAGCCAACGCCGTGGTGGCCAGCCAAGACATTGTGCCTTCGGAAACCCCCTATGTGGCGGAAGGCACCGCGGTCGATTTGTATTTTGACCTACGATGACTTCACCATGCACACGATTTTCAACACGCCTGCGTTCTCCAAAGCCATGAACAAATTGTTGCTCTGCGTGGGGATGTTGTGTGGGTGTGTCGGAATGACGTACGCCCAGCACGCTGAAGTCGAGGCTGACTTGCACCACGTCCATGTCGACGCCCCGTCCCGAGCCACGCTCGAAGCGCGGGGGGACATGTTGTTTCCGATGGCGCTGCCCTTCGTGGACGACTTTGCGTGGCCCAGCATGGCCTACGAGGAAGGTCCTGTGAACCTGAAGCGTTGGGAACCGGGCCCCGTGCGTCGCACCACGACATTGGCCTACCAGCCGCCCACGGTGGGATGCGCCACCCTCGACGGCTTGAACGCTTGGGGCGACCCTTATGCGTTGACGCCGGTAAACCCAGCAGGTTATGCCGACACGCTGACCTCGCGTCGCTTGCTGTTGGGTGAGGGCTACACGTCTGCAGACAGCGTGGCGCTGTCGTTTTGGTACCAAAGTGGGGGCATCGCCAACGGCGCAGACGCCGGCGAGGATTCCCTCGTTGTGGAGTTTCGGACGAGCGTCGCGGAGGGCGATCCTTGGCGTTGGGTGTGGTCCACGGAAGGCATCGACGATGACACCTTGTTTCACCCTGCGGTCATCCACATCGACGCCCCCGAATTCTTCCACAACGACTTTCAATTCCGGTTCAGGAGCTACGGGTCCTTGGAAGGCAACGTCGACACGTGGCACCTCGATTACGTGCGCGTCGACGATGACGCCATGACCACCGCACCTGAATTCGAAGAGGTGGCCTTCGTGACCCCGCCGACCAGTTTCCTGACGTACCCATGGACCGCCATTCCGTGGCCGCACTTCGAAGTGGATCCCACGGCGTACACCGCCACCTCGGTGCCCACGTTGCACCGCAGTTTTGGGTCGACAAGCAACAGCCAACAGGACATTGGTCTCAAAGTCCAGCGTGTGGATGTGCTGGGCAATGTCAACTCCTACGCACCCGCAGCAGGGGCGGTGGTCAACAACAGCGTTCAAGGCCTCTTCGAGACCGACTACGTCGACGACCTTCAAATCTTCACAGACCTTTTCAACCCCTCGTTGAGCGATTCGTTTGCCGTGTTCCATGTGAGCCTTTGGGAAACCGAAGTGGGGGCGGCCAACCTCACCAACCAAACTGGCGTCCCTGACAACGACAGCTTGGTCCACGTTCAAACCTTTCGGGACTACTACGCCTACGACGACGGCACGGCCGAAAAGGCGTATGCCTTGGAGGGCCAAGGTGGAGAGCTCGTGGTGCGTTTTGACATCCAGCAGCCTGACACGCTTGACGGGGTGTGGATGCACTTCACGCCCTTCTTTGACGATGCGGTGGGGGAGACGTTCACCTTGAAAGTGCGCGGGGAAAATCCTGACGTGCCCGGTCAACCAGGCGAAGCGTTGCAAGCCCAATTCGTCGTGCACGAGCCAGACTATTTCACAGGTGAGCACGACGGATTCGTGTACTACCCGTTCAACGCACCCATCGCTGTAGAAGGCCCCGTCTTTGTGGGGTTTGTCCAGCAAGGCGAGGAGCGAATTCACGTGGGCCTCGACAAGAACACCGACACCAACGCCGACCACCTCTGGTACAAGTTCCCGACCTCGCCTTGGCAGCAGTCGGCCATTCAAGGGTCGTTGATGATTCGCCCGGTGTTGCGTGCAGGGAAGGAGGTTGTCACCAACGTCGCTGAGCTCCCGCTGGAGCGCCGGCAGTCCATTCACGTGCACCCCAACCCTGGAAAAGACGTGATGACCTTGAACCTCGTGCTGACGATGAGCGTCTCCGTGTGGGACATGTCGGGCCGCATGGTGGACGTGTTGGGCACGTTAGGTGAAGGACGGCACGTATGGCAAGCCCCTCACACCGGGGTGTTTGTGGTGCGCGGGGTTGATGAGAACGGGGGTGTGCACACCCAACGCTGGATCGCCAAGCCATGAGTGAAGCGGGGGACGCCCACGATGACGGGCAGGGCGAGGAGCTGTTTGAGCACCACCGCTTGGTGGCAGACCCTGGACAGGCGCCCCTTCGTGTGGACAAGTTCATCATCAACCGGGTGGCCCACTTGTCCCGGAACAAACTTCAATCGGCCGCCAAGTCGGGGTACGTTCGTGTGAATGGAGAGCCCGTCAAGAGCAACCACAAGGTCAAGCCCGAGGACGTCGTGACCGTGGAGCTGCCTCAGCCGGTGTACGAGTTTGAACTGCTCCCGGAACCAATGGACTTGGATGTGATTCACGAGGACGACCACGTGCTTGTCATCAACAAGCCCATGAATTTGGTGGTCCACCCTGGGCATGGCAATTATTCAGGCACGTTGGTGAACGGCGTGTTGCACCACTTTCAGAGTCTCCCAAGTTTGCCAGGCAGCCCGGAGCCCAGGCCAGGGTTGGTCCACCGGTTGGACAAGGACACCACAGGATTGATGGTCCTTGGCAAAACCGAGCGGGCGTTGACGGAATTGAGTGAGCAGTTCTTTGAACGGACCGTCAACCGTCGGTATTGGGCGTTGGTGTGGGGCGACGTGGCCGAGGACGGCACCGTGACAGGACACGTGGGCCGCAGCTTCCGGGACCGGAGGGTGCAACAGGTATTCGTGGATGGCCGAGAGGGCAAGCACGCCGTCACACACTACCGGGTGCTCGAGCGCCTGGGGCCGGTGACGTTGGTGGATTGCAAGTTGGAGACGGGACGGACCCACCAAATCCGGGTGCACATGCAGCACATTGGACATCCCTTGTTTGGCGACCCGGTGTACGGGGGCAACGTGGCGGTGAAGGGCGCGCCGGGGGGCAAGTACAATGCGTTCCTGCGCAACATGTTTGAAGCCTTGCCGAGACAAGCCCTGCATGCCAAGACATTGGGCTTCACCCACCCTGGCACTGGCGAGCGGCTGGATTTTCAGTCGGACTTGCCTGAGGACATGCAGAAGGTCCTCACGAAATGGAAGACCTACATCGACGCGGCTTCCGTCTGAAGCCTGTCGTGTTCTTCCACGGCCTTTTCCCACAAGTTGATGGACTCTTGCATTTCGGTCTGGAGCGCTTCGAAAGCGTAGGCCATTTCCGTGACTTTGGCTCGATCGCTGGGATCCACCGCGGCCATTGCGGTGTTGTTTTCTTCCAGTTTGGCCTCGAGTTCAGAGACTTTTTTCTCGCAGCGTTCCACGGCGTTTTTGGCCTTGCGAAGCGCCTTGTCTCGGGCCTTGCGGGCTTTGTAGTTGTCTCCACCTGAGTCGGGAGAGGACTTGGATGCTTGAGAGTCTTGTCCGGCTTTCTTGGACGACACCTTGACCGCCTTGTTGGCCTCGTACGCGGAAATGCTTGCTGCGTGCTTTTCGTGCAAGAACTGCTTGATGTCCCCGATGTATTGCTTCAGTCCGGTGGGGGTCACTTCGTAGACCAACTGGGTCATGTCGCTCAAGAAGTCTCGGTCGTGGGACACCACCACCAAGGAGCCGTCAAACGACTGCAGCGCCTCTTTCAGCACTCCTTTGCTCTTGAGGTCAAGGTGGTTGGTCGGCTCGTCCAGCACCAAGACATTGTACGGGTGGAGGAGGAGCTTGCACAAGGCCAGACGTGCTTTTTCCCCACCCGAAAGCACCTTCACCTTCTTGTCGACGTCTTCGCCCGTGAACAGGAAGGAGCCCAAGAGGCCGCGGAGTTGCTTGCGGACGTCCCCAACCGCCACGTCTTCCAGAGTTTCCAGGACGGTCATGTTGCCGTCCAACTCGTCGGTTTGGTTCTGGGCGTAGTAGCCGATGTCCACGTTGTGTCCGACGTTCAAGGTGCCTGCCGTGCAGGACTCTTGCTGCAGCAACATGCGCGTGAGGGTCGTCTTCCCCGCACCGTTTTTGCCCACCACCGCCACTTTTTCCTTACGGGCCATGATGAAGTCCAACCCCTCAAACACGGTCAAGTCTCCAAAGCACTTCTTGAGCGTCTCGGCTTCGAAGATGACCTTGCCGGACCGGGGCGCAGGGGGAAAGCGAAATCGAATTTGGGCGTTTTCTGCGGCGTCCACCTCCACGCGTTCCAATTTGTCCAGCTTCTTGATCAAGCTCTGTGCAAAGGCCGCCTTGTTCTTCTTGGCCCTGAATTTGTTGATGAGCTGCTCGGTGTCCTGGATGTACTTCTGTTGGTTCTTGGCCGCTTGTTCTTGCCGGTTGCGCTCTTCCTCTCGCCAGACCTGGTACTTGGAATAGGGGCCCTTGAAGTCGTAAAGCTTGACGCCTCCGATTTCCACGGTTCGTTTGGTAAGCGTGTCTAGAAAAACGCGGTCGTGCGAGATGAGCAAGATGGCCCCAGGGTGGTGAATGAGGAAGGTTTCCAGCCACTGGATGCTCTCGATGTCAAGGTGGTTTGTTGGCTCGTCGAGCAGCAACAAGTCGGGTTGCATCAGGAGGAGCTTCGCCAGCTCGACGCGCATTTTCCACCCGCCGCTGAATTCAGACATCGTGCGCCCCATGTCTTCCACTTTGAATCCCAAGCCTTGGAGAATTCGATGGGCCTGTTCTTCGGTGCTTGAGGCACCAATCGCGTCGAGACGTTCGTTGGCGTCGCTGAGCTCCTGAATCAGGTTTCCGTAGCTGTCGCTTTCGTAGTCTGTGCGCTCCGCCACTTCTTTGGTCAGGCTTTCCAGTCGCATTTCCAGGAGCTGCATTTCCTCAAAGGCCTTCATGGCCACTTCCAAGACGGTGGCGGCCTCGTCGTGTTCCATCTCCTGAGGGAGGTAGCCGATGCGGTGGTCCTTGGGTGCGCTGACGGATCCTGTCGAGGCCTTTTGGTGTCCTGCGATGACCTTCAAGAGGGTGGACTTGCCCGCGCCGTTCCGCCCGACCAGACCGATGCGGTCCTTGTTCCCGATGGCCAAATCCAACCCCTCAAACAACGTGCGTTCCCCAAAGTGAACCCCGACCGACAGCAAGTGCAACATGGGCACGCAAGTTCGTCCTCATCAGGCCAGAAACAAAAAAGGGCACCACTTGCGTGATGCCCTCTTGCCATGGGATAGCTCCCAATCAGTAATTCCAAATGTCGTGCTCGATGTTGAACAGCTCTTGTTGGATGCGCTCGGATTCAGCCAAAGCGTCAAGGCCGCGTGCGTACGAGACAATCTGGCGGTTGAACGCGTTGTCCTCCTTCACGATATAGCTGGAGAAGTAGCGCTTTTGGAACAAGTCCTCAAACGTCCGGCGTTGGGCGTCGTTGAACATGTTGTAGACCTCGCTGTTAGCGAAGACGTAGCGGCATTCAGGGTAGTAC